>NZ_CP072596.1:2124652-2428174 GCF_017815535.1 Tessaracoccus sp. MC1865
CCCGTGGCCTCACGCTGGAAGAGGTGGGCTATCCGCCCGACGATGAACTGGCCGCCCGCGCCACCGCGGCGCGCGCCATGCGCACCCTGGAGACATCATGAGCCACTACTTCGACACCCCTGACCAGCCGCTGGTCACGCACGAGTTCACCGCCACCGTCTTCGGCAACGACCTGACGTTCACGACAGCCGGTGGCGTGTTCTCCGGGGGCCGCCTCGACCTCGGCACCTCCGTCCTACTGCGCGAGGTGAGCCCACCCGAGCGGGGCCATCTGCTGGACCTCGGGTGCGGAGTCGGCACCATCGCCGTCGGGCTGGCCGTGGCGGCGCCCGGCGTCACCGTCGACGCGGTCGACGTGAACGGCCGCGCCGTCGAGCTGACCCGGATGAACGCGCAGCGGCACGGTGTCGCCGAGCGGGTGCACGCCGTCGCCCCCGACGAGGTGCCCGCGGACGTGCGCTACGACGAGATCTGGTCGAATCCTCCGATCAGGATCGGCAAGCAGGCGTTACACGAGTTGCTCCTGACGTGGTTGCCGCGGCTCCAGCCTGACGGTGTCGCCTGGTTGGTCGTCGGGAAGAACCTCGGCGGTGATTCGCTGCAGCGCTGGCTGACGGACCAGGGGCATCCGACGGAGCGCGTGGCGTCGGCCAAGGGCTTCCGTGTGCTCAGGGTCGCCGCCTCAGGGGCCTGATTTCCCCGCCAGCGGAACCCGCTGAGAAGTTGAAGCGGTGACCAAATGGGCGGCATAGGATGGGGACCGTCAGCGCGCAACGGCGCGAGTCAACGATCAGGAGACACCATGACCTACACCCTTCCCGACCTCGACTACGACTACGGGGCACTCGCCCCGCACATCGCCCCGGAGATCATGGAGCTGCACCACAGCAAGCACCACGCCGCCTACGTGGCCGGTGCCAACACCGCCCTCGAGCAGCTCGCGGCCGCGCGCGACAAGGGTGACTTCGGCGCCGTGAACAAGCTCGAGAAGGACCTCGCCTTCCACTTGGGCGGCCACATCAACCACTCCGTCTTCTGGAAGAACATGTCGCCCAACGGCGGCGGCGAGCCCACCGGCGACGTGGCTGAGGCGATCGGCGAGTTCTTCGGTTCGTTCGACGGCTTCAAGAAGCAGTTCAACGCCGCCGCCAACGGCCTGCAGGGCTCCGGCTGGGCCATGCTCGTGTGGGACACCCTCGGCCAGCGCCTCAACATCAACCAGCTGTTCGACCAGCAGTCGAACGTGCCGGTCGGCCAGCTGCCCGTGCTGCAGCTGGACATGTGGGAGCACGCCTTCTACCTCCAGTACAAGAACGTCAAGGGCGACTACGTCAACGCCTGGTGGAACGTCATCAACTGGGACGACGTGGCGCAGCGCCTCTCCGCCGCCAAGAACGTCCAGCTCACCTACTGAGCCACCGCGTAACACGAAGACCCCGGGCCCAGGCCCGGGGTCTTCTCGTTTCGGCTGAGCCGCAGATCAGCTGCTGGCGGCCGTCAACACATTCTCGAGCACCTTCTCTGCGGTCTCGTAGCCGAAGGGGTCCACCAGGATGTGGCTGCCGTCGGGCCGCAACAGCTGCCCACCGGGCCGGGAGTCGTCGCACAGCGCCGGGCCGTCGGCACTCTCAGGCTCGGGGTCCTTGCACAGCAACGGATCCATCCGGAAGGTCTCCACCCTGTCGTCGCGCTGGGCCAGGTCGACGACGATGTCGTTCCACCGGCGGCGGTACTCGTCGTGGTTGACCATGAGATCCAGCAGCGGGTGGCACTCGTCCTCGGTGCAGCGGCTGAGCATGCCGGTGCCGGGGCGCTCGGTCTGCGCGATCACCAGAGTGGCGCCCTGAGAGGTGAGCCGATCGACGCTGGCCGCCAGGTCCTCTTCGAGCGCCTCCCAGAAGATTTCTTCGTCCGGTCCGACGATCCGTCCGTCGAGCCAGCGCTGGTGCACCTCGTAGCGCGACCACCAGAACACCGTCGCCGGACGCTCGGAGTCGATCTTCTCTGTCTGGATGTCGGCGACCATGGTGCAGTCGCCTGCACCCTCGTGGTCGGGCTTGAGGTACTCCTGCAACTCGATCGAGAGGGGCGGGCAGCCACCACGGGAGGCGTTGTCGACGACGAAGTCGTTGTCGCTGGCCACCTGGTCGAGCGATTCCATGAGGCGGAACGGCACGGAGTCGCCCACCACGATGAGGAGGTCCGGGTTGGTCTGCGGCACCGGCGAGCCGCCGGGGCTGACGGGTGTCGCGGGCGGGCGCGTACTGGGCACGGGCAGCCCGCGCAGCGCGGTAGCCCAGGTCATGATGATCACCATGATCACTGCGACGGTGAGCATCGTGCGCTTGAAGGTGAGCCACGTGGTGAAGCGGCCGCGACGGATGGGCTCCTCCACGAAGTGGTAGCTCAGCACCGCACAGATCAGCGTCGCCGCCAGCGCCACCGGAGCCCGCAGCATCCGGAACTCCTCCTTGTGGGCCACGTCCAGCCACACGCTCCACGGCCAGTGCCACAGGTACAGCCCGTAGGAGATCTGCCCGAGGTAGGTCATCGGCCGCCAGGACAGGAAACCCGACAGCATCGTCGGCGGAGAGACCACCAGCGCGCCGATCAGGAGCGTGACGCCCACGCTGAGGATCACCGCCCCGCCCTGGAAGTAGAAGGCGCTGGGTCCGGCCAGGAACGGCAGCACGGCCACGGCCGTCACCACGCCGACCGCCGCGATGAGACGGTGGTGGCGGTAGAAGACGGTGCGCACCGCGTGGTTGCTCATCACGATGGCCAACAGGGCACCGAGCAGCGGCTCGAACGCCTTGGTGTCGGTGCCCATGTAGGCGCGGTCAGGGGACGCCGGGTCGTACAGCACCATCAGCAGTGCTGCCGAGACGACGATGAGCACTGCCGCCACCACTCCGATGATGGTGGTGACCCGCTTGCTGCCACCCAACTTCGCGGCGACGAACGCGACGATGCCGATCAGCACCGGCCAGAAGAAGTAGAACTGCTCCTCGACGGCCAGGGACCACATGTGCAGCAGCAACGACGGCGTGCCGTCGGAGGCGAAGTAGCTGTTGGCGCCCATGAACCGCCAGTTTCCGAGGTACAGCACCGTCCAGAAGATGTCCCAACTGGCGTTGGCCTTGCGGAACAACGGCATCAGGAACGTGGCGTAGAGGAGTACCAGCAGCAGGATCAGCGTGGCGGCGGGCAGCAGGCGGCGGAATCGGCGCTGCCAGAACTTCCCGTACTGCGGCCTCCCGTGGCGCACGGTGTCGCGCAGCAGGCCGGAGGTGATCAGGTACCCGGACAGCACGAAGAACACGTCGACGCCGGCGAACCCCAGTTCCAGGTTGGGAACGCTGAGGTGGAACGCGATGACCAGGCCCACAGCGATGGTGCGGAGGCCATCAAGGCTGGGCACATAGGTGATGTTGTCTGCCGGCTGCACCCCGGGAGTCTAACGCGTCAGCCCGCGGAAGCCCTTCCCCGGCGCCCCTTGCGGCCGTACACCCAGGGCGCCACCTCACGACCCGTCAGCCAGGCGTGCCAGACCGCGATCGCGACGAAGGAGCCCATCCAGGCGCCCAGCGCCCACCGGGTCACGCGGCGCAGCGGGAGTTCCCTGGTCAGCGGGACGAAGTTCACGGCCCCCACGCGGTTCGTCTCGTCCGAGGCGCAGGCGTCGAGCTCGTAACCGCCGACGGTCACCTTGGCCCAGGTGTGCCCGCGCAGCCACCAGGGGTTCTGGAAGCCGCGGACCATGGCCGCGTGCACCAGGCGGGTCTTGAAGCCCAGTTCGCGCAGCACGAGGAGGAGCACCGTGTTGTACTGGTGCGACCATCCCCGGTGCGAACTGAGCGCGCGCTCCGGCGGCTCCCACAGGTGCCACAGCGAATAGTAGGGAAAGGCCCGCGCGACAGCCTTCACCGCCTCGTCGGCCAGCGCCCGCCCGGTGGCTCCCGTCTCGCGGCACTGCTGGGCCAGGGCGGCGACGGTGTGGGGCCCGGACACCAAAGGTCTGCGCGGCGCCAGGGCCGCCACGGGGACCAGCGCGCCGATCAGCGCCACCAGCGGCGACCAACCGATCTTGAGCCGCTTCTTTCTCACAGCCGTCTTCCCTTCGGATTGTGCGCGAAGCCCCGCAGCTTCCGGTACGGCACCTCGTCTGCCAGTTGTCTGTGCAGCGCCAACATCGCGTCAGTGGTGCGCTGCCAGGGATACCGCTCGGCGCGCGCCCGTGCCGCACGCCGCAGCTCTGGGCCGAGGCGCGGGATCAGGCGTTCCACGGCGTCGGCCAGGGACAGTGGGTTGGCGTCGCCGCGCTCGCCGGACGTGGCGTCGACCAGTTCGCTGGCTCCCCCGCTGGTGGAACTGACGACGGGGGTGCCGCACGCCAGCGCCTCGAGCACGGCGAGTCCGAAGGTCTCCGCGGGACACACGGACAGCGACACGTCGTGCTGCGCGATGCGCCTGGCCACCTCGTCGCGGCCGGGCACGAAGCCGTGGAAGAACACCGGCGCGTTGCCGGCGACCGCCTCCAGTTCGGCCTGGTCGGGGCCGGTCCCGTACAGGTCCAGCCGCACCGGATGGCCCCTCCGGTGCAGTTCGACGACGGTGGCCACGGCCAGCTGGGGGCTCTTCTCGTGGGAGAGCCTGCCCACGTAACAGAACTTGAGCACGCCGTCGTCGGCCGGTTCGCCCTTGTCGGGGTGGAACGTCTCCAGGTCCACGCCAAGCGGCACGAGCGCCAGGTTGGCGCCGGTGTCGGCGAACTCCTCCTCGGCGAAGCGGCTGGTGACCACGACGGAGTCGAAGTTGCGGGACAGCCGGCG
The DNA here is from genome assembly GCF_017815535.1 of Tessaracoccus sp. MC1865. Classification (NCBI taxonomy): domain Bacteria; kingdom Bacillati; phylum Actinomycetota; class Actinomycetes; order Propionibacteriales; family Propionibacteriaceae; genus Tessaracoccus; species Tessaracoccus sp. MC1865. The sequence goes on from NZ_CP072596.1 coordinate 2,129,485, forward strand.
GTTCAGCCCACCGACGATGGTCTCGACGCCGAAGCTGGAGCGCACGAACATCGCGAGCATGTCGGACAGCCGCTCATGGCTGAAGAGCACGGAGCCGACGCTGCGCTTGGCGGCCCAGTTCGCCGCCGGCGAGAGGGTCCACTTGTCCGACACCTCGATGGAGGTGGGCCGGAACCTGTCCAGCACGTCGAGCACCCGCCAGGGTTGGAAGATCATGCGGTACTGCTCGGTGACCTTGGGGGCGCGGACCTGCACGAGGATGCCGGCCTCGGTCTCGAGGATCTGGTCCTTCTCCCCCGGCGCGACGAAGATACGCGTGTGCCCGGCGTCGACGTAGCCCTGGCCCAGGGTTTCGATGACCACCTTCATACCCCCAGACGTGGGGCCGACGAAGTTGGCCAGCTGGGCGATGCGCATTGCCCTACCGTACCCATTCTGTGGGGCGAGAGCTCCCAGTGGACGAGGGACTGAGCCTGAGCGTCAGTCGAGCAGCGTGCGGTCCGACAGGCTGGCGCCCTTGATCTTGGCGAACTCCTGCGTGAGCTGCTCGGCCGTGATCGACTTCTTTGCCTCGTCATCGACCTCGAGGACGATGCGGCCCTCGTGCATCATGATCAACCTGTTGCCCAGCTCGATGGCCTGGTGCATGTTGTGGGTGACCATCAGGGTGGTCAGCCGATGGCGCTCCACGGCCTCGCCTGTCAGGCGGGTGATCAGGGCGGCGCGCGCCGGATCCAGCGCGGCCGTGTGTTCGTCGAGGAGAAGGATGGCCGGTTGCGCATAGGTGGCCATCAGCAGGCTGAGTGCCTGGCGCTGGCCGCCCGACAGCATGCCCACGCGCATGTCGAGGCGGTTCTCCAACCCGAGTTCCAGCGTGGTGAGGGCCTCCTTGAAGACCGCGCGCTTGGGGCTGGTGACGGCCATCCGCAGACCGCGCTTGCGGCCACGCTCGAACGCGATGGCCAGGTTCTCCTCGATGGTGAGGTGGGGCGAGGTGCCGGCCATGGGGTCCTGGAAGACGCGCGCGACCCACTTGGCCCTCTGGTGTTCCGGGGTGCGGCTGACGTTCTTGCCGTCGATCGTCACCGTGCCGCCGTCCACGGGGTACCGCCCGGAGACCACGTTGAGCATGGTGGACTTACCGGCGCCGTTGGAGCCGATGACGGTGACGAAGTCTCCCTCGTGGAGGGTGAGGTTGATGGCGTCCAGCGCGACCCGCTCGTTGACGGTGCCGGGGAAGAAGCGCTTCGTGACTGAGGCGAGTTCGAGCATCAGGCGACTCCTGCCTCTGCGGCCTGACGACGACGGCGTTGGCGGCGCAGTTTCTTGAGGGGACCCCACTGCGGCAGCACCAGGGCGAGCACGACGAGCACCGCCGAGATGAGCTTCATGTCGTTGGGGTTGAAGCCGTTGTTGAGGGCGATCTGGATGACGCCACGGTAGATGACCGAGCCGAGGGCTGCGGCCAGCACGGCCTGCCACACTGCGGTCATCCCGAAGATGGCCTGGCCGACGATGACCGAGGCCAGGCCTGCGACGATGAGGCCGATACCCATGGAGATGTCCGAGAAGCCCTGGTACTGCGCCACGAGCGCGCCACAGAGGGCCACCATGCCGTTGGAGATCATCAGGCCGACGATCTTGGTGACGCCGGTGTTGATGCCCTGCGAACGGGCCATCATCTCGTTGTCGCCGGTGGCGCGGATGGACACACCGAAGCTGGTGCCGAGGAACCAGTAGACCACCAGCCCGACGAGGAGCACGACGACGCTGAACGCCGCCACCGACATCCAGGTGCCGAGCAGCCGTTCGCCCCGGAACCAGCTGAACAGCGTGTCGGTGCGCAGCAGCGGCACGTTGGCCCGGTTGCCCATGATGCGCAGGTTGATGGAGTAGAGCGCGATCTGGGTCAGGATTCCTGCCAGCAGGGGGTTGATGTTGCCCCAGACGTGGAGCAGCCCGGTGATGGCGCCGGCGAGCATGCCGGCGACCATCCCGGCGATCATCGCGGCCCAGACCGGCACCCCGTTCACGAGCAGGATGGCGCACGTGGCGGCACCTGTCGTGAACGAACCGTCCACCGTCAGGTCAGGGAAATCCAGGACCCGGTAGGTGAGGTAGACGCCCAACGCCATGATGGCGTAGAGCAGGCCGATCTCGAGCGCGATGATCATCTAGGTACTCAGAACTTCTTGGTTGCGCGGTCGACGACCGCCTGGGGCAGTTCGATGCCCTGGGCTGCGGCCGCCTCTTCGTTGACGAACAGGTCGAACTGCTTCTGCGTCTCGACCGGGATGTCGGAGGCGGGAGTGCCCTCGAGCATCTTGATCAGCACGGCGGCGGCGTCCTTGCCCTGCTGGATGTAGTTCACCGAGAGCCCGGCGGTGGCGCCACGCTCCATCGTCGACTCGTCCGAGGCGAAGACGGGGACGGACTTCTGTTCGGCCACCTGCACGAGGGACTCGGCGGCGGAGACGACGGTGTTGTCGGTGGGGATCAGGTAGGCGTCGACGTCGAGGGATTCGGCGGCCTGCTGCACCTCGGCGGAGTTGGTGACGGTGGCCGTCTTGATCTCCATGCCACGGGATTCGGCGGCCTTCTCGGCCTCAGCCACCTGGACCTCCGAGTTGACCTCACCGGAGGAGTACACGATACCGACGGTGACGGCCTCGGGCAGGATCTCCTTGATGAGGTCGAGCTGCGCGTCCATGGGGTTGAGGTCCGAGACGCCGGTGATGTTGGCGTCCGGGGCGTCCCAGTCCTGCATGAGGCCGGCGGCGACCGGATCAGTGACGGCGGCGAAGGCGATCGGCTTGTCCGTGATCACGTTGGCCAGTGCCTGGGCGGTGGGGGTCGCGATGGCGAGGTAGCCGTTGAAGTCCGAGCTGGCGAACGTGTTGGCGATGCTCGTGAGCGTCGACTGGTCGCCCTGGGCGTTCTGCAGGTCGATGGTGAGGTTCTCGCCCTCCGTGTAACCGGCCTCCGCCATGGCTTCCTTGAAGCCGTCTGCGACGGCGTCGAGCGCCGGGTGGGAGACGATGGTGGCGATGCCGATCTTGTAGGACTCCGTGGAGCCCTCCTCTGCGGCGCCACAGCCGGTCAGTGCGAGCGCGGCGATGGTGCCGAGCGCGACAACCTTGAGTTTCATGTTTCTCCTTGCGCGAAAGGGTGAGTGCCTGTAAAGCGTAGGCTTCCGCGGCGCCGCTGGGCGCCGGCGTCCACCCCTCAGTACGTGGTGGCGGCTTCGTCGATGACTGCCTTGGGGATGGTCACGCCCATCCGCTCAGCGGCGGCGGGGTTGACCACGGTCTCCAGGGATTCCTGCAGCTGGACGCTGGTGTCGCCCGGCTCCCCTCCCTTGAGGAGTTCGACGATCATCTTGGCTGTCTGCAGACCCTGCGCCTTGTAGTCGGTCGAGAGTGCCGCGGCCGCGCCGCGCTCCACCGAATCAGGATCCGAGCTGACCAGCAGGGACTGCTTCTGTTCGGCCACCTGCACCATGGACTCCATCGCCGAGACGACGGTGTTGTCGACGAGCGTGAAATAGGCGTCGACGTCCAGCGACTCAGCGGCCTGCTGCACCTCGGAGGAGTTCTGGATGGTGACGGTCTTGACCTCGACCCCGAGTTCCCTGCCCGCCTCCATGGCCTTCTCGGCCTGCACCTGGGCGTTGACCTCGGAGGCCGAGTAGACGATCCCCACGGATTCGACGGTGGGGTCGATGTCGAGGATCAGCTTCAACTGCTGGTCGGTGGGCAACTGGTCGGAAGTGCCCGTGACGTTGCCGCCCGGCTTCTCCATCGAATCCACCAGGCCCGCGGCGACCGGATCCGTCACGGACGCGAACACGATGGGCCGGTCCTGGATCACCTGCGCCATGGCCTGGGCCGGCGGCGTGGCGATCGCCACGAACAGGTCGTGCTTGGAGGCGGCGTAGGTGTTGGCGATGTTGGTCAGAGTGGCCTGGTCGCCCTGGGGATTCTGGAACTCGAGGGTGAGGTTCTCCCCCTCGACGTAACCTGCCTCGGCGAGGCCCTCCTTCACGCCCTCCCAGATGAGGTCCAGCGACGGGTGGGAAACGATGGTCACTCCACCGATCGACACCTCGTCCGGGGCGCTCTGTTGCGCGCCGCAGCCAGTGAGCAGCAGGGCGGCGACAGCCGCACCTGCAAGAACTCGTCGCAGCATCTGGTCTCTCCTCTGAACGGCCAAAACTAACGAAACCCTAGCGGTGAAACAGAAGGGGCCCCACGACGGGGGCCCCTTCCGGATGGTGTCACTTGGACTCTGCAGCGTCCTCGTCAGCAGCCGTCTCGTCGGCCGCGGCGGGCGACTCCTCGGTCTCGGCGACCTCGTCGGTTTCGGCGACCTCTTCAGTCTCCTCAACCTCTGCGGTCTCCTCGGCCTTGGGCTCCTCGGCCGGTGCGGCCTTGGGCGCCTTGGCCTTCGGGGCCACGGCCTCGGTGATCAGTTCGATCACTGCCATGGGGGCGTTGTCGCCCTTGCGGGGGCCGATCTTGGTGATGCGGGTGTAGCCACCGTTGCGGCCCTCGAAGGTGGGGGCGATCTCGTCGAAGAGACGACGCACGACGTCGACGTCGGTGACCGACTGCAGCACCAGGCGACGGTTGTGCAGGTCACCGCGCTTGGCCTTGCTGATCAGACGCTCGGCAACCGGCTGCAGCAGCCGGGCACGGGTCTCGGTGGTGGTGATTCGGCCGTGCTCGAAGAGCTGGGTGGCCAGGTTGCGCAGGATGTGGCGCTGATGGGTCGGGCTACCGCCCAGACGGGCACCCTTGGTCGGCTTAGGCATTGATCAATTCTCCAGTGTGAGTAGCGGTGTGGGCGGTCAGTACTGCTCGGTTTCGGCGAAGTCAGCGTCTTCGTCGTTGTCCTCGTCGTAGCGCTCGATGGCCTGCAGCGGGTCGAAGCCCGGGTGCGAGTCACGCAGCGACAGGCCGAGGTTGGCGAGGGTCTCGCGAACCTCGTCGATCGACTTGCTGCCGAAGTTGCGGATGTCGAGCAGATCCTCTTCGCTGCGGGCCACGAGCTCACCCACGGTGTGGATGCCCTCGCGCTTGAGGCAGTTGTAGGAGCGGACCGACAGTTCCAGATCCTCGACAGGGAGGTTCAACGACTCGGCGATCTGCTCGTCGACGGGCGACGGGCCGATCTCGATGCCTTCGGCGTCCACGTTCAGCTCGCGGGCAAGGCCGAACAGCTCGACGAGGGTGGTGCCGGCCGAAGCGACGGCGTCACGCGGCGTCATCGACGGCTTGGTCTCGACGTCGACGATGAGACGGTCGAAGTCGGTGCGCTGGGCGACGCGGGTGGCCTCGACCTTGTAGGTGACCTTGAGCACCGGCGAGTAGATGGAGTCGACCGGGATGCGGCCGATCTCTGAATCGGGATCCTTGTTCAGCACTGCGCTGACGTAGCCACGGCCGCGTTCGACAACGAGTTCCATCTCGAGCTTGCCGGTCTCGTTGAGAGTGGCGATGTGCAGCTCGGGGTTGTGGATCTCGACGCCTGCCGGGGGCTGGATGTCACCGGCGGTGACGGACCCGGCACCTGCCTTGCGGAGGTACATGACGACGGGCTCGTCCTCCTCCGAGGAGATCACGAGGCCCTTGAGGTTCAGGATGATCTCGGTGACGTCCTCGACGACGCCCTCCACCGTGGAGAACTCGTGCTGGTTGCCTTCGATCTTGATGCTGGTGACCGAGGCACCCGGGATGGACGACAACAGGGTGCGACGCAGCGAGTTGCCGAGCGTGTAGCCGAAGCCGGGCTCGAGGGGCTCGATGACGAACCGGGACCGGTGGTCCGAGACAACCTCTTCCGTGAGGCCCGGGCGCTGTGCGATGAGCATGGTGTTTCCTCCCCGCGCCGACCGCTATATGAGGGCGCGAAATAGTGCTGAGCCCGACCGTCGGGCCCAGCGCCCCGCCCGGAGCGAGCCGGACGGGGCGGTGGTGGGGCACAAGGCCCCGACGGATCACTTCGAGTAGAGCTCGACGATCATCTGCTCCTGGACATCGACCACGATCTGCTCGCGGACGGGGAGCTGGTGCACGAGGATGCGCATCCGGTTGGGACGAGCCTCCAGCCATGCGGGAACCGAACGCTCGCCGTGCGTCTCACGGGCGATGACGAACGGGGTCAGGTTCAGCGACTTCTCAGCCACGTCGATGATGTCCTTGGCGCGGACACGGTACGACGGGATGTTGACGCGCCCACCGTTGACCAGGAAGTGGCCGTGGACGACGAGCTGACGGGCCTGACGACGCGTCGAAGCGAAGCCGGAGCGGTACACGACGTTGTCGAGACGCGACTCCAGGATCTGCAGCAGGCGGTCACCGGTCTTGCCGGGGTGACGGTCGGCTTCTTCGTAGTAGCGACGGAACTGCTTCTCGAGGACGCCGTAAGCGAAGCGCGCCTTCTGCTTCTCACGAAGCTGCAGCGAGTATTCGGAGTCCTTCGTGCGACCGCGGCCGTGCTGACCCGGAGGGTACGGACGACGCTCGAAGGCCTTGTCGTTGCCGACAAGGTCAGTCCCGAGTCGACGGGACTTCTTGGTGATCGGGCCGGTATAACGAGCCATAATGTATTAGTCCTATTCTCTCTCGGGCCGGATCAGACGCGACGGCGCTTCGGCGGACGGCAGCCGTTGTGCGGTGTGGGGGTCACGTCGGAAATGGCGCCGACCTCCAGGCCGACGGCACCGAGCGAACGGATAGCGGTCTCGCGGCCCGAGCCCGGGCCCTTGACGAACACGTCGACGCGCTTCATGCCGTGCTCCATGGCACGACGACCAGCGGCCTCGGCGGCCATCTGAGCGGCGAACGGGGTCGACTTACGCGAGCCCTTGAAGCCGACGGTGCCGGCGGAGGCCCACGAAATCACATTGCCCGTGGGGTCGGTGATCGAGATGATGGTGTTGTTGAAGGTGCTCTTGATGTGCGCCTGACCGGCGAGCACGTTCTTCTTTTCCTTGCGGCGGCCCTTGGTCTTGGCGCCGGCCTTGCGGCTTGCAGTAGCCATATGTTCTTAAGTCTCCTTGAGTCCTTGAGAGGAGGCGCTCGACCCGGAGGTCAGCGTGCCTTCTTCTTGCCAGCGACGGCCTTCTTCTTGCCCTTGCGGGTGCGGGCATTGGTGCGGGTGCGCTGACCACGAACCGGAAGGCCGCTGCGGTGGCGACGGCCCTGGTAGTTACCGATCTCGACCTTGCGGCGGATGTCGGCGGCAGTGCTACGACGGAGGTCACCCTCGATCTCGTAGCTGCCTTCGATGTGGTCGCGCAGCGCGACGAGCTGGTCGTCGGTCAGCTGGTGGACGCGGAGATCGCCGGAGACCCCAGTCGCGGCGAGGGTTTCGGCGGCGCGGGTACGGCCGATGCCGAAGATGTAGGTGAGTGCGACCTCGAGGCGCTTTTCGCGCGGCAGGTCAACACCAACTAGGCGTGCCATCAGGCGGTTTCCTTTCCTATGCGAAGGTGTGGGCGTGACGCGTCCCCGCCGCCTATGGCGCTCGGCTCGAGCACCGACGGGGCCTTGGCCTTCGTCCAAGGGTGGTCGATCCCGCTGGGGGATCTAGCTATCACGTTGTTTCAGTTGTCAGGCGGAACCAGGCCTGGGCCCTCGTCCGCGGTGGCCTGTGATCAGCCCTGGCGCTGCTTATGGCGCGGGTTGTCGCAGATCACCATCACACGACCGTGCCGGCGGATGACCTTGCACTTGTCGCAGATCTTCTTGACGCTCGGCTGAACCTTCATTCGAGCAACCTTTTCAATCGGCGACTGGGAGCGCAGGGCGCGCCCAATCTTGCGGTGGATGAGCTTGGTCGAAGTGGCCACGGGCACGCGGGCGCGCACGGGCATTGACGACCGAGGAGCAACTTTACGCTAGGCGTGCGTGGAAGGCAAAAGCACGCCCACGGCCCACCTCGGTGCGGGCAGCTGAGCAACTCGCCGGTATCCAAAATAGAAAGCGCCGCCGGCCCACGGGGGACCAGGCAGCGCTCGAGAGGGTGCGGCACTAGCCGCAGGTCTCACTTGTGTCGGTAGACGATGCGGCCGCGGGTGAGGTCGTAGGGCGACAACTCCACGACGACGCGGTCCGACGGCAGGATGCGGATGTAGTGCTGCCGCATCTTGCCACTGATCGTGGTCAACACCTTGTGGCCGTTGGCCAGTTCGACGCGGAACATCGCGTTGGGCAGGGCCTCGACCACGGTGCCCTCGAGTTCGAGAGCTCCCTCTTTCTTCGCCATAAACTCTCTTCTGTTCGCACCGGGCGCTCTGAGCGCGCGCCGGATGATACTGCAATCGGCAAGTTTACGCCCACAGTGGCCGCTCGCCAAACGGCGGGCCACACCCGCCGCCCCACTAGCCTGTCCCCATGGCATATTTCGCAGTCCGTTACAGCTACTCCGACGACGCAGCCGAGCTCGACAGGGTGCGCCCCAGCCACCGGGAGTTCCTGACCTCCCTGGCTGCCGGCCCACTGGAGGCCAGTGGCCCGTTCGTCGGTGCCGCGCACCCCAGCGCAATGCTCCTCCTCAAGGCCGGATCCGCGGACGAGGTGGCGTCGGCCCTCGACGCCGACCCCTTCTGGGAGGCCGGCCTCATCGCCGAGCGCCTCGTCGAGGAATGGAATCCCATCATCGGCGTGTTCGCGGACAACTGAGTGGTCAGTTGACGCAGAACGCCGCGGGGGTCGCGATGCTCGCAGGCCAACTCTCCCCAGCAGGAACTCCTAGGCGACCTGGTCGTCCGGCACGGCCCAGGTGTTGCAGTCGTTCATGGTGGCCGCGTAGAGGCCCCGGGTGCCCCAGTACAGCAGCGACTCTCGTGAGCCGTGCACCCCGTCGGCACGCATCGTCTCGAGGCGCTCCATCCAGGACTCGTACTGTTCCTGCCCGAAGCTGAACGCGCTGTTGTGCCGGGTCATCGCGGCGGACCAACAGGTGGCCTGCAGCTCCGCGCGCCGCTCCAGCACGGGGGTGTTGGCCAACGCAGTCTTGGCCCGGGTGATGCCTGCCAGGCTCTGCAGGTGGTGTCCGTACTCGTGGTTGACCATCTCGTTGACCGACAGGTCCCAGGTGCGCGCCATGTCGAAGTGCCGGGCACCGAAGTGGACGCTGCCGCCCCCGGCCGAACAGTAGAACGCGGGCGCCTCCAGGTAGCCGCAGGCGCTGTCGTCACCCTCGCCGGCGAAGAACTGGACGCCCGGCGCCGTCGTCAGCCAGCCCAACTGCTGGAAGGTGGGCACCCAGGAGCGATGCACGCAGAACCACTGGTCGCGAACCGCAGCCTCCCACTCCGCCTCGTCGCGGACGGTCTTCGGGGTGGCGCAGTGTTCCAGCGTGGCCGGCGCCAGCGCGTTCAGGGTGGTGACCTGCGCGTCGTAGAGCGGCGACAACGGGTCTGGGCCCGGCAACGGCTCCCAGGTCTGCTCGGGCAGCTCCCACTCCCCCGGCCCGGCCCCCGGCGCTGGGACCTGCTCGCCCCCGGCAGGGGCTGGTCCGGCATCGGGAGCGCCCTCCAGGTTCATGCTGACGATGACGAGGGACAGCGACAGCACGAGCGTGGTGACCACAGCGACGAGCGTGGTGCGCCCCAACCGGAATCGAGGCCTGGGCCGCCGGGGGCGGACGGTGTGGGATGAAGTGCGCATCCGTCACTCCCCCCGTCGGCTGCACTGCACGTGCAGGAAGTATCTCAGAAGATCAGCACGAGCAGGATGATCAACACCGCTACCAGGGCCACGCCCACGACGCCCACCATCATCGCGGCGGGCACCAGGCTGCGCGACTGCGCGATCTGTCCTGCCGGAACCCCGCCCTGCTCCACGATGGCGGGCACTTGGGCAGCGGCTGCGGGCAGCTTCTCCATCACCGGGACCAGGTCGCCGAGGGTGCGCGCGTCGTAGACCACGTCCATGGCGGTCGAGTACTCGTCGTGGGTGAGACGTCCGTCGGCGAACGCATCGTTGAGCCGCTGGGTGATGGAGGCGCGCTCCGTCTCGTCGATGGGGTCGCCTGGGCGTTGCAGGTACTTCGAGCTCGGTGGCAGCGGCATGAGGACAATCATAGGCCGCTGAAGGAGCGGCTCAGTCGGACAGCGGGCCGAACAGATCGCCGAGCCGGGAGGCCCCGCCGTCATGCTCTGTAAGCACCCAGATGCCGTGCTCTGTGAGCGCCACGGTGTTCTCCCAGTGGGAGCCGTTCGAGCCGTCGCGGCTGACGACAGTCCAGTCGTCGTCGAGCTCGAGGGTCTGGTGCGTGCCGGTGGTCAGCATGGGTTCGATGGCCAGCGCCATACCCACCGACAACCTGGGAGTGGGCCTACGGCGGTGCCAGTTGGGCACGTCCGGGTCCATGTGCATCTCCGAGCCGATGCCGTGGCCGGTGTACTCCCGTAGCGTGCCGTAGTGCGTGGGGAGGCTCTTGACGTAGCCCTCGATGGCCTTGGAGACGTCGCCCACCCGGCCGCCGTCGCGCATCGCCCTGGCGCCGGCCCAGAAGGCCTCGCGGGTGGCGTCGATGAGGGCTTCGTCCTCCGCCGTGCCGGACCCGACGATGATGGTGCGAGCCGCGTCGCCGTGCCAGCCCTCCACGATGGCGCCGAAGTCGATGGAGACCACGTCGCCGTCCTGCAGCACCCTGTCACCGGGGATGCCGTGGACCAGTTCGTTGTTGGTGGAGATGCACGCCACGCCCGGGAACGGGGTGCCGTAATCGCCGTAGCCCAGGAAGGAGGACTCCGCCCCATGGCGGGCCAGCACCTCGCGGCCCACCGCGTCGACCTCGGCCGTCGTGACCCCGACGGTGGCGGCCGCCACCATGGCGTCGAGGCCTTCGGCGACCACCAGACCGGCCCTGCGCATGAGGCGCAGCTCGTCGGCCGACTTCAGTTCGATCATGCTCACCGGCGGCTGAGGTGCAGGTCGAGTTCGTCAAACATGCGCTGCTGCACTTCCTCGACAGTGCCGGTGCCCTCGATGTCCACGAGGAGGCCCTTCGACTCGTAGTGGAACAACAGCGGAGCCGTCTGGCCGGCGTAGACCTCCATGCGGCGACGGATGGTGTCGGCGTTGTCGTCCGCCCGGCCCTCCTTGGCCGCCCGGGCCAAGAGCCGTTCGACGAGCGCCTCAGGCTCGACGTGTAGCGATACCACCGCGTCGAGTTGCTGGCCCTGCTCCGAGAGGTAGCGGTCCAGGAAGTACACCTGATGCATGGTGCGGGGGAACCCGTCCAGCAGGAAGCCGGGCTCGCAATCCGGCTGCGCGAGCCGATCGGCGACGATCTGCTCAGTCATGTCGTCGGGTACGTACTCGCCCGCGTCGATGATCTCCTTGACCTTGATGCCGAGCGGCGTCTGGTTCTTGATGTTGAACCGGAAGATGTCGCCGGTGGAGATCGCAGGGACACCGTAGCGGTCGGCCAGCGCTGTTGCCTGCGTGCCTTTCCCCGCGCCTGGGGCACCCATGATCAGCAGTTTCACCGCAGGAAGCCCTCATAGTTGCGCTGCTGGAGCTGGCTCTCGATCTTCTTGACCGTGTCCAAGGCTACGCCGACGATGATCAGGATGGAGGTACCGCCGAAGGGGAAGTTCTGCTGGGCGCCCACTGCCATGAAGGCGATGGTGGGGATGAGGGCGATGGTGGCCAAGTAGAGCGAGCCGGGCGCCGTCAGACGCGAGAGCACGTAGGCCAGGTAGCGCTCCGTCGGCTTGCCGGCGCGGATGCCCGGGATGAAGCCGCCGTACTTCTTCATGTTGTCCGAGACCTCTTCAGGGTTGAAGGTGATCGACACGTAGAAGTAGCAGAACGCGACGATGAGCACGAACTGGACCAGGTTGTAGACCCACGAGTACATGCCCGTGCCGGTGAAGTTGGCCTGGATCCACTGGGAGACGCCGCTCTCCGGCCGGAAGGTGGCGTAGAGGACGGGCAGGTACATGATCGACGAGGCGAAGATGACCGGGATGACGCCGGACTGGTTGACCTTCAGCGGGATGTAGGTGGTGGAGCCGCCGACGAGGCGACGACCGACCATGCGCTTGGCGTACTGCACCGGGATGCGGCGCTGGCCCTGCTCCACCCAGATGATGCCGAGCATGACGAGAAGACCGATGCCGATCACGAGGAAGAAGAGGATCCAGCCGGTGGCGCCCTGGTGCGACTGCTTGATGGACCACAGGCCCGTCGGGAAGCTGGCGATGATCTGGGTGAAGATCATGATCGACATGCCGTTGCCGACGCCGCGCTCGGTGATGAGCTCGCCCATCCACATGATGATGCCGGTTCCGGCAGTCATGACCATGACCATGGTGACCAGCGGGAACAGTTCATCGGAGTAGAGGATGCCCTCACAGCCCGGGAGCAGCTGTCCCGTGCGGGCCAGAGTCACGAACGCGGTGGCGTTCAGGATGGCCAGGACCAGCGTCAGGTAGCGGGTGTATTCGGTGATCTTCGCCGTGCCGGAGGCGCCCTCTTTCTTGAGGGCCTCCAGACGCGGGATCACGACGGTGAGGAGCTGGAGGATGATCGACGCGGTGATATAAGGCATGATGCCCAGCGCGAAGATCGTCAACTGCAACAGCGCCCCGCCCGAGAACAGGTTGATGATGTTGTAGATGCCGGCGGATGGCCCCTGAGTGGCGATGGCCAGACACTCATCGATGCGTGCCATGTTCACGTTCGGGGAAGGGATCGTCGACCCCAGGCGGAACACGGCGATGATGCCCAGCGTGAAGAGGAGCTTCTTACGAAGGTCCGGCGTCCTCAACGCATTAGCCAAGGCGGAGATCATCCGACCCCTACTTTCCAGGTAGCAGATACTTTCGACCGCGCAATCGCTGCACGGCAACCAGGGCAGCCTATCAAGCTGATAGTCCCTGCTGAAACTCAACTCACAGTGTGAGTGAGCGGGACAGGAAAGCGGGGCGGCTCCGGAACCGGAGCCACCCCGCCGTCTCTGTCTCTGGTGACCGAATCAGAGTTCGGTCACGGTGCCACCGGCACCCTCGAGCTTCGCCTTGGCGGAGTTCGAGAACGCGTTGGCGGTCACGTTGAGGGCAATGGAGACATCCCCGTTGCCCAGCACCTTGACCAGGTTGCCTGCGCGCACCGCGCCGGCCGCGACCAGATCCTCGACGCCCACTTCGCCGCCCTCAGGGAAGAGCTCAGCGAGGCGGCCGACGTTGACGACCTGGTATTCGACACGGAACGGGTTCTTGAAGCCCTTGAGCTTCGGGAGGCGCATGTGCAGAGGCATCTGCCCGCCCTCGAAGTTCGCAGGGGTGTTCTTACGCGCGCCGGTGCCCTTGGTGCCGCGACCTGCGGTCTTACCCTTCGAGCCCTCACCACGGCCAACACGGGTCTTAGCCGTCTTGGCGCCCGGGGCGGGCTGCAGATGATGCAGTTTCAGCGCCATCTCACTTCACCTCTTCCACGGTGACCAGGTGGGCCACGGTACGGATCATGCCGAGAACCTCGGGACGATCCTCCCGCACCACCGAGTCACCGATGCGCTTGAGTCCGAGCGTACGCAGCGTGTCACGCTGGTACTGCTTGCCGCCGGCCGAAGACTTGGCCTGCGTGATCTTGAGGTCTGCCATCAGGAGGCCACCCCTTCTTTGGTCTCGCGGGCAGCGCGGAGGAGAGCCGCCGGGGCGACATCCTCAACCGGCAGACCGCGGCGCTTGGCCACGGCTTCCGGCATCTCGAGCTGCTTGAGCGCCACCACAGTGGAGTGGACGACGTTGATGGCGTTGGCCGAGCCGAGCGACTTGGCGAGCACATCGTGCACGCCGGCGCACTCGAGCACCGCACGGGTGGCGCCACCGGCGATCACACCGGTACCGGGGGACGCGGGGCGCAGCAGCACGACGCCACCGGCCTTCTCGCCCTGAACCGAGTGCGGGATGGTGCGCTGGATCAGCGGCACGCGGAAGAAGTTCTTCTTGGCCTCTTCAACGCCCTTGGCGATGGCGGCCGGAACCTCCTTCGCCTTGCCGTAACCGACACCGACCATTCCCTCGCCGTCACCGACGACGACCAGTGCGGTGAAGCTGAAGCGCCGACCGCCCTGGACGACCTTGGCGACACGGTTGATCGCCACGACCTTCTCGAGGTACTTGTTCTCTTCCTTGGAAGCCTGCTGGCCACGACGATCGTCACGGCCACGACGCTCCCCCTGAGCACCGCTACGGCGCTGCTGGGTTTCACTCATCGTGATATCCCTTTCCTTTCGTCGTTAGAAGCCGAGCCCGGCCTCGCGGGCGGCGTCGGCGAGTGCCGCAATCCGCCCGTGGTACTTGTTGCCGGCACGGTCGAAGACGACGTTCTCAACGCCGGCTGCCTTCGCACGCTCAGCGATGAGAGCACCCACCTTGCGGGCCTTCTCGGACTTGTCGGCCTCAACGGTACGCAGGTCGGCTTCCATGGTGGAGGCCGAAGCGAGCGTCTTGCCGGCCCGGTCGTCGATCACCTGAACGAACAGGTGACGAGCGGAGCGGGTGACAACCAGGCGGGGGCGCTCAGGCGAACCGCTGATCTTCTTACGGGCACGGAGCTGGCGACGCGAACGCGCAGCGCTCTTGGCGGCCAACGTCTTGTTGGTCCTGATCGAAATCGCCATGGATTACTTACCAGCCTTTCCAGCCTTGCGGCGGACGTGCTCGCCCGCATAGCGGACGCCCTTGCCCTTGTAGGGCTCAGGCTTGCGGAGCTTGCGGATGTTTGCCGCAGTCTCTCCGACGACCTGCTTGTCGATGCCCTGGATCGTCAGCTTCGTGGGGGTCTCCACGATGAAATCGATGCCCTCAGGGGCGTCGATGATCACCGGGTGCGAGAAGCCGAGCGCGAACTCGAGCTGCTTCGGACCCTTGGAGATGACACGGTAGCCAACGCCGACGATTTCGAGTTTCTTCTCGTAGCCCTCGGTGACGCCCACGATCATGTTGTTGACCAGGGTGCGCGTCAGGCCGTGGAGGGAGCGGGACTCACGCTCGTCGTTGGGACGGGTGATTTCCAGCTGGCCCTCGTCGGTCTTGTCAACGCTCAGCGGCTCAGAAATGGTCAGCGACAGCGAGCCCTTGGGCCCCTTGACGTCGACCTGTCGGCCATCGAGCTTGACGTCGACACCGGACGGGATGGTGATGGGCATCCTGCCAATTCGCGACATATCAGTTTCTCCTCTTCCTTCGCCCGGTCACCAGACGTAGGCGAGTACTTCGCCACCGACGGACTTGGCCTTGGCGTCACGATCGGTCAGAAGACCCTGCGACGTCGAGATGATGGCGATACCCAGGCCGCCGAGGACCTTGGGGAGATCGGTGGCCTTCGCGTAAACGCGAAGGCCGGGCTTACTCACGCGCTTGAGGCCCACAATGGAGCGCTCGCGCGAGTCGCCGTACTTCAGGGTCACCTTCAGGACCTTGCCGACCTGGCCTTCGACCTCGGTGAGCTCGTAATCGGTGATGTAACCGTTCTTCTTGAGGATCTCGGCGATGCCCACCTTGATCTTCGACGACGGCATGGACGTGGAGTCCTGGTACGCCTGGTTGGCGTTACGCAGACGTGTCAACATGTCTGCGATCGGATCAGTCATCGTCATGACTATTGCCTCTTTCTCACACCGGTTTCCGGCTGCCCGGACCTGGTGTTAGTTGATTCTGACGTAGTGGGTCTCGTCACCAGGACGACTTGGTCACGCCCGGGAGCTGACCCGCGTGGGCCATCTCGCGCACGCAGACGCGGCACAGGCCGAACTTGCGGTAGACCGACTTCGGCCGGCCACACTTCTGGCAACGGGTGTAGGCGCGCACCGCGAACTTGGGCTTGCGGGCTGCCTTGACCTTGAGTGCTGTCTTAGCCATTAGTTACTCACTTCTTCTTCTTGGCGTAGAACGCAGGACCGCGCTTGGTCTTCTGCTTCTTCGGGTCGTCCTGCGCCTTGAAGGGGAAGCCGAGGTGCTTGAGCAGAGCGCGACCTTCCTCATCGTTGGCGGCCGACGTCACAAAAGTGATGTCCATGCCACGGACGCGGTCGATCTTGTCCTGGTCGATTTCGAGGAACATGACCTGCTCAGACAGACCGAAGGTGAAGTTGCCGTTGCCGTCGAACTGGTTGCCGTTCAGGCCACGGAAGTCACGGATACGGGGCAGCGCCAGGGTCAGGAGACGGTCGGCGAATTCCCACATGCGGTCACCACGGAGGGTGACGTGGGCGCCGATCGGCATGCCTTCGCGCAGCTTGAACTGGGCGATCGACTTGCGGGCCTTCGTGACGGTGGGCTTCTGACCGGTGATCGCCGTGAGGTCCTTGAGGGCCCCTTCGATGATCTTCGAGTCACGTGCAGCCTCACCGACACCCATGTTCACCACGATCTTCACAAGACCGGGGATCTGCATGACGTTGGCGTAGTCGAACTCCTGCTGGAGTGCGGGCACGATCTCTTCGCGGTACCTGGTCTTCAGGCGCGGCATCGCGTTGGTGGTAGCGGTGGCGGTCATCAGATCTCCTCCCCCGTCTTGCGCGCGATGCGCACGGAGCGCTCCGCCTTGTACTCGGAACCGTCGGGACGACGCTTGGACACCTCGACGCGCTTGTAACCGACGCGCGTCGGGACCTCCTTGCCGTCGACCTTCACCACGAGCTGCACATTGCTGACGTGGATGGGGGCCTCGACGTTGATGATGCCGCCTTCGACCTTGCGACCGGTCGCGGTCTGGGACTCACGACGGTGCTTCTTGACGAGGTTGACACCCTGGACCGTCACACGCTCGTTGGCGGGATCGACAGCGATGACCTCGGCGACAACGCCCTTGTCCTTACCGGACAGGACCTTGACGCGGTCACCCTTCTTGACGTGGAGCGACATGTCAGATCACCTCCGGGGCGAGCGAGATGATGCGCATGAACTTCTTGTCACGCAGCTCGCGGGCCACAGGCCCGAAGATGCGCGTGCCGCGGGGTTCACCGTTGGCGTTGAGGATCACGGCGGCGTTCTCGTCGAACTTGATGTAGGAACCGTCGGGACGACGGCGTTCCTTGGTGGTGCGGACGACGACGGCCTTGACCACGTCGCCCTTCTTCACGTTGCCGCCAGGGATCGCGTCCTTGACGGTGGCGACGATGGTGTCGCCGAGGAATGCGTAGCGACGTCCGGAACCGCCGAGCACACGGATGCAGAGAATTTCCTTTGCACCAGTGTTGTCGGCGACCTTAAGTCGCGACTCCTGCTGGATCATTACTACTCCTTGCTCCACCGGTTCCTCGTGAAAGGCCTTGTGAAACTAGAAACGAACCCCCTGGATTTTGCCAGGAGGGAACCCCCAGCTCGAGGGAGAGGAGGTTGTGGCGAAGCCTGGGAAAGGTCCCCCCGAAGGGGCACAGACCCAAGGCAACCTGATTAGTCTAGCCCAGCGGCACCAACGCGCGAAATCGCCCCCACTGAGCGGTTCACCCTACCCCACACCGGCCGCCCGGACCTTAGCGCCTCTCCCCTGACCCGGTGGCCGACGCCGGCGGCGTCACTCGCTCCGCAGCGCCTCGACGGGGTCCTTGCGCGAGGCGGACGAGGCGGGCAGCAGACCCGCGACGGCGGTGAGCGCCATGCTGATCAGGACCAGGCCGACCGCCGCCTGCCACGGGAGGACCGCCACATTCGGGACGTCGAACCGGGCATAGACGATGGCGTTGGCCGGGATGGTGAGCAGCGCGGTGATCGCCACGCCCAACACGCCGGCGACGAAGCCGACGATGAGGGTTTCGGCGTTGAAAACCCGACGGATGTCGCGCTTGCTGGCGCCGACGGCGCGCAGGATGCCGATCTCCTTGCGCCGCTCCAGGACCGAGATGTAGGTGATCACGCCGATCATGATCGACGACACCACCAGGGAGATCGCCACGAACGCGATCAGCACGTAGCTGATGGTGTTGATGATGTCGGTGACCGAACTCATCAACGCACCCACCAGGTCGGAGTACGTGATGACCTGTCCTTCGCGACCGGTGTCACGCATCCGCTCGTTGTAGGAATCGAGCAGGTCGGTGATCTGCGCTTTGGACTCGAAGTCGATGGGATAGATGTTGACCGCCGACGGCTCGTCGGGCGACGCGTAGCCCAGGGTCCTCATGGTGGACTCGTAGGTCGCCGCCCGGGTGGAGGCGGCCGACATCAGCAACTGCGTGAGCTCCTCCTGGCTCTTGTCCATCTGGAACGAGGCCATGAACGCGTCCTGGTCGATGCTCACCGCCTCCCGCAGGTCGTCGGCCAACCCGGCCATCGAGGATTCGACCGCACTCCCCAGCTGTGCGGTGATCTCGTCGGCCAGTTGCGCAGCGACATCACCCATGTAGACCTGCATCACCTGTTCGAGGTAGGAGCCGAGCTCCGCCTGGAGTTGCCGCTCCAGCGCGTCGGTGTCCACCACGTCCAGGGCGGTGTCGAGCAGCGTCTCCTGCTGGTCCGCGAGGAACACCTGGGCGTTGCCGCTCACGTCAGCGGGATCCAGGCCCTGCTCGGCGGCCCAGGCGAGGTAGGCACCCAGCTGGGTCTCGACGGCGGTGCGGTCGATCCCCAGTTCCAGCGCGATCGCCGTCAGCGTCGAGTCCGCCTCGGGTGAGGCCAGGAAGGCGGGCATGGCGACGGTCGGATCAGCCGGGTCCAGACCGTTCTCATTGGCGTAGATGGTGTACGTCTGCAGGAAGACCGGCAGCTGGGCCAGGATCTGTTCGGTGCTGACGGCGGGCAGCTCCGGCATCGGCACCGCGGGCATCTCGGGCAACCGGATGAGGCTGGCCGGATCGAGACCCTCCAGCACCGAGGTGAGGTCCAGCGGGGGCAGCTTCGCCGGGTCGATGCTGAGCGACGACATGTCGAGGTCCAGCTCGAGGCCGCTCAGATCGGGCTGCAGCTTCGATTCGTCGACGGTGAACGCGGCCGTGACGGCCTCCTCGTCGATGGTGAACAGTGAGGTCAGGTCCAGCTCCTCGGCGGGGGCCTCATCTGTGAATCCCCGGCCGGTGAACACATTGACCGACGGCTCGGCGAGCTGCTCGCGGACGATGGGCGCCTCCGCCGCCTCCGCCATCAGGTACTCGGTCATGGCCGGCGTGTAGTAGATGCCGGGGCTCAGGGTGGCGTTCCCGTCGCCGGTGGGCCGCGCGATCCCGACCACCTTCACCGGCGTGCCCTCCGCCACCAACTGCGCGACGTGGCTCTGGTCCTGGCTACGGTCGGTCCACACGTCGAAGTCGTCGTCGTGCACGTAGTAATCCGCCGCGTTCACCAGCTTGAACGAGACGTCCATCACCTCGTCGTAGGAGAAGTCCCGGGTGGTGGTGGGTGTGACGACGTCTTCTTCAGCCATCATCTGCCGGACCATCTCGTCGAGCTGGGCGGGATCGAGCAGTCCCATGGCGTAGAGCGCGAGGTCGCTGATGCCTCCGGTGTCCGTCAGCACCACGAGCATCTCGTCGTGCGCGGCGGGCCAGCGCCCGGAGACCACGTCGTACTGCTCCTCGACCAGACCCAGGTCACCCACCAACTCGTCGAAGGCGCTGCTCCGCAACCCGGCGGTCACCCCGCCCGCCGCCGGGGAGCGCGCGAAGCCGAGCGCCACCATGGCCGCGTCGGGGTTGACCTGGCGGGGCTCGCTGCTCCCGTCGTCGGCGTACAGCTGGGGGGTGACGTCGTAGGTGTACTCGACGGCGTTGACCAGCGAGTCGATCCCGCCGCCGTTGTCGTCGAGGTAGGCCTTGAGTGAGCCCAGGTCGTTGGTGCCCACGCTCGAGAACATCTTGGCCATGAGCGGCACCTCACGCACCTGCGCGTCGTCCGCGCCGCCCGGCCTGTCGTCCCCCAGCCCGCCGGACACCAGCATCGCGGTCATGTCGAAACCCTGCGACTGGATGGTGAGGGGGTACTGCGAGAGCGTGTCCTCCTCGACGCCCTTGATGTAGCCCTGGACGCCGTTGGCCAGCGCCAGGATGGCGGCGATGCCGATGATCCCGATGCTGCCGGCGAACGACGTCATGAGCGTGCGCCCCTTCTTCGTCATCAGGTTGTTGAAGGACAACGCGATGGCGGTGAGGAAGCCCATGCTCGTGCGACGGGCCCAGCCGTGGCCGGCCGGGGCGAGCGCTGCGGGGAGGAAGGGATCCGTGTCCTCCACCACCCGGCCGTCGCTGAGGTGCACCGTGCGCGTGGCGTACTGCTGGGCGAGCTCGGGGTTGTGGGTGACCATGACGACGAGCCGGTCCATCGCGATGCTCGTCAACAGGGCCATGATCTGGACACTGGTGGCCGAATCCAGGGCGCCGGTGGGCTCGTCGGCCAGCAGGATCTCCGGATCGTTGATCAGCGCCCGGGCGATGGCGACGCGCTGCATCTGCCCGCCGGAGAGCTGGTTGGGCCGCTTGTGGATGTGCTCCCCCAGCCCCACGTCCTCAAGCGCCGCCCGCGCGCGGCGGCGGCGCTCCGAGCGCGTGACACCCGCCAGCGTGAGCGCGAGTTCCACGTTGGCCAGCACGCTCTGGTGCGGGATGAGGTTGTAGCTCTGGAAGACGAAGCCGACGCGGTTGTTGCGGTAGGTGTCCCAGTCGCGGTCGCGGTACCGCTCGGTGGAGACGCCGTCGATGACCAGGTCCCCGGAGTCGTACTGGTCGAGCCCACCGATGAGGTTGAGCATGGTGGTCTTGCCGGAACCGGAGGGGCCGAGGACCGCGACGAACTCACTGTCGCGGAAGGCGATGGAGACGTCGTCGAGGGCGACCTGACTGAAGTCGCCTGTGGTGTACGACTTGCGCACATCCCTCAACTCGAGCATGTCGGCCTCTCCTGATGGCGTGTGATCCCGTTCCAGTTTCCCACTGACCGAAAACGGGTTGTCCACAGGGTCGGCAACGCGTGGTGATCCCGTGGACGGTTTGACCACAGTGGTGGTGCCAGCCCCCATCCCCCTTGGAGAAACAATGACGTGGCGTCCGCTCTGTACCGCCCTGATCGCGCTGTTCACCTTCGCGCTCATGATCCCCACCGCCTCCGCCCGTCCGCAGGACGGTCCCCTCACCGATTCGGGTCACATGGTGGCCCTTCCGGGCACCGGCACCAACTGGTACGGCGCCTACCACGTGGACAGGCAGACGGCCTACTGCGCGGACCTCATGGCGGACGGTCCCCGCAATGCCTCGTCCTGGGTACAGGCCCCGGCAGGCTACGTCCTCCGCAAGCAGAACCGGGCCAGCCACGGCACTCACGGCAACGGCAGCGCCGCGGCCACCGACCGTGAGTTGGCCGAACTGGCCTGGGTCCTCATGGCCACCGGACAGCAACCGGCGCCCGATATCGGTGCCGCGGTGGAGCACTTCGTGCGGCTACGGACCATCGACGGCGCACACCAGCAGGCCCGCGAGGAGCAGCGCTGGGGCGCCGTCGTCACGGCGCATCCGGGTGCGCGGGCCCAGTTCGACCGGCTCGAGAGAGAGGCACGGCTCTATGCCGGCCCCTACACTCTGGAGTTCAACTGGCAGGTCCGGCCATCGCGCACGTCCCCCACGGGGCACGTGATCGTGGCGGTCCGGAGCGCGGCTGGGGTGGCGGTCCCGCATCGTGCGTTCAGCGTCGCGGGAAGCGGCAACCTTCAGATCGTCGAGGCCCCCACGTCCACAGGGGAGGGCGGCGGCGCCCACGTGCGGGTTTCCCTCCCGTCCCCGGAGGAGTCCGCGGTGCGGGGCACCTTGTCGGTCCAGGTGCGGGGTCTGCCCGGCACCCGACCGAAGCTGTACCTCCCCCAACCGGCCACCGTGCAGCGCCTGCTCGCCGCTCCGGACCTGGTCAAACTGAACGACTCCGTGAGCGTGGAATTGAAGCCCGAGGTCTTCCGCCCCACGCTCACCACCAGGACCAGAGACGTCATCGCGCACAGCGGGGCACCGGCGGTCGACATCGTCACCCTGACGAAGGGCCGGCCCGGCGCGGAGTTCACCGGCACGAGTGCGCTGTACGGGCCGTTCGCCTCCATGGCGGAACTGACGTCGTCCTCGCGCGCAGACGCGCCCCTGGTGGACACCGCGACGTTCTCCGGCAGGTACGACGCCCATGGCAACGCGGAGGTTGCCACCAGCGAGCTCCGCTTCCCGGAGGCCGGCTACTACACCTGGGCGGAATCCCTGGACGCGCGGCCGACGGTGGTGCCGCCCGCTCCCCCTGCCTGGCCACAGCTGCCGGAGACCAGCGTGGTGCTGTATCCCGGCGTCACGTCAGAGCTGACCGCCGACGGGGCACGTGGCCCCGCGGAGGTCGGCGCGGAACTGGCGGACCGGATCGACATCGGCGGGGTCCCCCCCGGCCTGGAGGTACCCGGCAGCGATGAGCCCCTCAGCGTCAGCGTCTCCGGGAGGATCGCCGGCCCGGTGCCCGCTGTGCCGACGGCGTCCGGGGCCTCCTGCGAGGCTGCCGACTGGACGGATGCCGCCACCCTCGTCGAGTACGAAGACACGGCGTGGACAGGGGATTCGCTCCGCGGGTTGGCGCGCTCTTCTCCGGCGGAGCCGGGCTGTTACTCGGCAGAGGCGACGGTGACCATCAGGCACGGCACCGCCACTGTGAGCACCACCCGGCATCCGTTGGGCGTCCCGGAACAGACCATCCTCGTCACCCCTTCGCCCGGGCCCACCCCCGGACTGCCCTCCCCCACCCCGTCACCGACACCGTCGCCGACCCCGTCCCCCTCGCCCACACCGTCGGCGCCGCCGTCCCCGGAGCCCAAGCCGCACGCAGCCCCGCCGTCGGGATCTGCCACGCAGACCACCCACAGCCCGTTCCCTGCAGTCACCCGCACCCGGCCGGGTCTCCCCTCCACCGGACGCTGACGGATGCGCGCAGATCAGGGGTTGATCAGGGTCCGAACTCCAGACGCGCACCACGCGCCGTGGCAGGCTTGAGACATGCAGTTCATCGGCAGGCTCATCGTCACCGCACTCGCCACCGCCATCGCGGTCTGGCTGGTGCCCGGAATCACGCTGTCTTCACCCACCCTCACGGACAAGGTGCTCACGCTGCTGGGAGTTGCGATCGTCTTCGGCCTGGTCAACGGCATCGTCGCGCCACTCGTGAAGGGGCTGGGCACCTGTTTCATCGTGCTGACCCTCGGCCTCGCCCTGCTCGTCATCAACGCCCTCATGCTGATGCTCACCTCGTGGCTGGCGCGCCTCCTCGGCCTGGGATTCCAGGTCGACGGCTTCTGGCCCGCCTTCTGGGGAGCGATCGTGATCGCCATCGTCGGCGCCCTGTTCGGCGGGCTCCTCGGCAGCCGCAACAAGGACTGAGCCCGTTCCCCGGCATAGTGGAGCCGGTGAATTCACGGTATCTGCCCGCGATCGGGCTGGCGGTCATCAACTCGGCTGTGCAACTCGTCGGGGTACTCGCCTTCGGCTGGCCGGCCGGCAACATCTTCCTGCTGCTCTGGATTGAGAACCTGATCATCACGCTGGTCGCGATCGTCCGCATGGCCGGCGTTAACGGGGCGCCGGACGGCGACGGCAGGGCGAAGACGAACATCGCCACCCGGCTCCTGTTGGGCACCTTCGTCCACGGCGTGTTCAGCGGCATCCTGGCCGTCTGGAGCGGCGTCGAACTCACGCTCGCCATGTTCGCGGCGCCGTTCGTGCTGCTGGTGGTGCGCTACGCCGTAGAGACCGTCACCTGGTACGTGCGCGACGAGCGCCCCACCACTCTGTCGCAGGCCCATGGCTTCGCGGTGCGCCGGGTGGTCATGCTGCACTTCGCCATCATCGTGTGCTGGATGGTCATGGTGTTCGGCACGGTCCAGGAGCAGCTCAACGGACTGCCTTCGGGGCTTCCCCCTCTCCCGCTCCTGGCGCTCAGCGCACTTCTGGTGATCAAGACCATCGCGGAGGTCCGTGCCATCAGGCGCGGTCCCAACGCCGGCACATCCTGGAAGTTCCCCACCCACTGACCCCGAACAACACGTTGGCCCCCCCGTGAGGGGGCGGGCCAACGTATGTGAACGGTGCCTTACTTGGCGCGCTCGATGATCTCAACCAGACGCCAGCGCTTCTGCGCCGACAACGGGCGGGTCTCCATGACGCGGACGCGGTCGCCGATGCCGGCTTCGTTGTTCTCGTCATGGGCCTTCAGACGGGAGGTCTTGTTCATGACCTTGCCGTACAGCGGGTGCTTCACGCGATCCTCGACGACGACGACGATGGTCTTGTCCATCTTGTCGGAGGCGACGATGCCGGTGAGCACCTTGCGGCGGTTACGGTCCTCGACCACGGGGGTCTCGGAGGGGATGGTGGAATCAGTCATGGTCACTTCTCCTCAGCGGGCTCGTCCACGATGCCGAGGTTGCGTTCCTGCAGCACGGTGTAGATGCGGGCGATGTCCTTGCGGACGTTGCGCAGCCGGCTGCTCGACTCCAGCTGGCCGGTGGCCGCCTGGAACCGAAGACCGAACAGTTCCTCCTTGAGCTCAACTACCTTGGCGTTGAGCTGGTCACGCGACAGACCACGCAGGTCGTGTGCGGCGAGAGACTTACTCATCAGTTGTCACCTGCTTCGCGCTTGATGAAGCGTGCCTTGAAGGGCAGCTTGTGGATGGCCAGACGCATGGCCTCGCGGGCGACATCTTCAGTAACACCGGAGAGTTCGAAGATGACCCGACCGGGCTTGATGTTGGCGATCCACCACTCGGGGGAACCCTTGCCGGAACCCATGCGGGTTTCGGCCGGCTTCTTGGTCAGGGGGCGGTCCGGGTACACATTGATCCAGACCTTACCGCCACGCTTGATGTGACGGGTCATGGCGATACGAGCGGCCTCAATCTGACGGTTGGTCAGGTACGAGGGTTCGAGCGCCTGAATGCCGAAGTCACCGAAGGCGAGCTTGGTGCCGCCCTTGGATGCACCACTCCGCTTGGGGTGGTGCTGCTTACGGAACTTGACGCGACGAGGAATCAGCATGCTCAGGCTCCTGCGTTCTCAGTTGCGGGCGCAGCCTCAGCCTGGGCTGCGTCGGCGCGACGGCGACCGCCGCGCTCGGGACGGTCACCGCGACCTTCGCCGCGTGCCGGGCGACGGCCCGGACGCTGCTGACGGCCAGCGGGGGCGGCCTGACGGGCAGCCTTCTGAGCGGCGCGCTCGGCGCGGGTGCCGGCGACGTCGCCCTTGTAGATCCACACCTTCACGCCGATACGGCCGAACTGGGTGCGGGCCTCGTAGAAGCCGTAGTCGATGTCGGCGCGGAGGGTGTGCAGCGGCACCTGGCCGTCGCGGTAACCCTCGGAGCGGGACATTTCAGCGCCACCGAGACGACCGGAGCACTTGATGCGGATACCCTTGGCGCCCGCACGCATGGCGGTCTGCTGGGCACGACGCATGGCGCGACGGAAGGCGACACGGGCGCCGAGCTGTTCGGCGACACCCTGGGCGACGAGCTGCGCATCGATCTCGGGGTTCTTGACCTCGAGGATGTTCAGCTGGATCTGCTTGCCGGTCATCTTCTCGAGCTCAGCGCGC
This sequence comes from Tessaracoccus sp. MC1865, assembly GCF_017815535.1. Lineage (NCBI taxonomy): Bacteria > Bacillati > Actinomycetota > Actinomycetes > Propionibacteriales > Propionibacteriaceae > Tessaracoccus > Tessaracoccus sp. MC1865. The sequence goes on from NZ_CP072596.1 coordinate 2,155,038, forward strand.
GTCTTCTCCGCCTCGGCGCCGTTACGGCCGATGACGATGCCCGGACGTGCGGCGTGCAGGAAGATGGTCACGCGCTCGGAACGACGCTCGATCTCGATCGACGAGATGCCGGCGCGCTCGAGGTTCTTCGTCAGAAACTCGCGGATCTTGACATCCTCGCCCACGAGCTCCGCGTACTGCTTGTCGCTGTACCAACGGGTCTTGTGGTCGGTGGTGATGCCCAGGCGGAAGCCATGCGGGTTGATCTTCTGGCCCATGACTCAGGCTCCCTTCGTCTCGCGGGGTTCGACAACCACGGTGATATGCGATCCACGCTTGAGGATGCGGCTGGCCGAACCCTTGGCGCGGGGGCGGATCCGTCGGAGGGTGACGCCCTCGTCGACGAATGCTTTGGAGATGTACAGGTCGTCAGACCGCAGGGCCTCAGCCGACTCCGCGTTGGCCACGGCCGAAGCCACAACCTTGAAGACCGGCTCGGAAGCGGCCTGCGGGGCGAACTTGAGGGCGACGAGGGCGTCCTTGACGTCCATGCCGCGTACCAGGTTGACGACGCGACGGACCTTCGTGGGGCTCATCCGGACGTGCCGCGCGATGGCGAACGAGCCAGGACGATCCCCGAGCAGGTTCTCGCGACGACGGCTGTTGCCGTTTTCGTTGCTCATTGTTGAATCAGTTCCTTATCTCGCGCCTCAGCGGCGACGGGCCTTCTTGTCGTCCTTCACGTGACCCCTGAAGGTACGCGTCGGTGCGAACTCGCCCAGCTTGTGACCGATCATGGACTCGGTGACGAACACCGGGACGTGCTTACGGCCGTCGTGCACCGCGATGGTGTGCCCGAGCATGTCGGGAATGATCATCGAACGGCGCGACCAGGTCTTGATGACGTTCTTGGTGCCCTTTTCGTTCTGAACGTCCACCTTCTTCTGCAGGTGGTCGTCGACGAAGGGGCCCTTCTTCAGGCTGCGTGGCATATTTCTTCAGGCTCCCTATCAGCGCTTCTTACCGGTCTTGCGACGGCGGACGATCAGGCGGTTGCTCGCCTTGTTCTTGCTGCGGGTGCGGCCTTCAGGCTTGCCCCACGGCGAAACCGGGTGACGGCCACCGGACGTGCGGCCTTCGCCGCCACCGTGCGGGTGGTCGTGCGGGTTCATGACAACACCGCGGACGGTCGGGCGGACGCCCTTCCAACGCTTGCGGCCTGCCTTGCCCCAGTCGATGTTGGACTGCTCGGCGTTGCCGACCGCACCGATGGTGGCGCGGCAGCGGACGTCGACCATGCGCATTTCACCCGACGGCATACGCAGCGTGGCGTACTTGCCTTCACGGGCGACCAACTGAATGGCGGAACCGGCGGAACGGCCCAGCTTGGCGCCGCCACCCGGACGCATCTCCACCGCGTGCACCGTGGTGCCGACGGGGATCTGACGCAGCTCCAGGTTGTTGCCCGGCTTGATGTCGGAGCCATCACCAGCGGAGATGACGACGCCCTGCTTGAGGCCGGCCGGCGCGATGATGTAGCGCTTCTCGCCGTCGGCGTAGTGCAGCAGCGCGATGCGAGCGGTGCGGTTGGGGTCGTACTCGATGTGAGCGACCTTGGCCGGTACGCCGTCCTTGTCGTAGCGCTTGAAGTCGATCAGGCGGTAGGCCTGCTTGTGTCCACCACCGATGTGACGGGTGGTGATACGACCGGAGTTGTTACGACCACCGGTCTTCGGCTTGGCGACGAGGAGCGACTTCTCCGGCGTGGAGCGGGTGAGCTCGACGAAATCGGACACACTCGAGCCGCGACGGCCCGGCGTAGTCGGCTTGTACTTACGGATACCCATGAAGTTTCTGTTCCTTCTCTAGTTCCGGTCAGCCAACCGGCCCGGCGAAGATGTCGATGCTCTGACCCTCGGCAACGGTGACGATCGCGCGCTTGGTGTCGGCGAGCTTTCCGGTGCCGTAGCGGGTGCGACGACGCTTGCCCTGACGGTTGAGGGTGTTCACGGACACGACCTTGACACCGAAGATGGCCTCAATGGCGATCTTGATCTCGGTCTTGTTCGCGTCGGGCGAGACGACAAAGGTGTACTTGCCGTCGTCGAGCAGGTTGTAGCTCTTCTCGCTCACCACGGGACGCAGGATGACGTCGCGGTGATCACGGATCTTCAGCGCTGTCGTCACTTGTCCTTCTCCTCAGTGTTGTCGGCCTTCTTGGCCTTCTTCGCCTTGGGTGCCTCTTCGACAGCGGCTTCCTCAGCGACGGGCTCTGCCACCGCGTAGTCCTCGTTCTTGTCCGCGACGAACGCGGCGAGAGCGGCGGAGGTGAACACGATCTTGTCGTTGGCCAGCACGTCGTAGGTGTTGAGCTGGTCAACCGCGATCAGGTGCAGCGACGGGACGTTGCGCAGGCTCAGCCAGGCGTTGTCCTCGAAACGGTCCAGGACGACGAGCGCCTTGCGGATGTCGCCGGCGACCTTGGTCAGGCCTGCGAGTGCCACCTTCGTCGACGGCTTGTCACCGGCGATCTCGGAGATGACGTAGACCTCGCCGTCACGGGCGCGGTCCGACAGGGCGCCACGGAGGGCGGCCGCAATCATCTTCTTGTTGGTGCGCTGGGCGTAGCTGCGCGGCGTGGGGCCGTGGACAACGCCACCGCCGGTCCAGATCGGGGAGCGACGCGAGCCGTGGCGGGCACGACCGGTGCCCTTCTGACGCCAGGGCTTTGCGCCACCGCCGCGAACCTCGCCGCGGGTCTTGGTGTCGTGCGTGCCCTGACGGGCCGCGGCCAGCTGGGCCACGACGACCTGGTGGATCAGGGGGATGTTGGTGTTCGCGTCGAACAGCGCGGCGGGGAGGTCAGCCTTACCGGCCTTCTTGCCCTTGGCGTCCATGACGTCGATGGTCAGATCGCTCATGCTGCGTCACCCTTCCTAGCTGCGGTGCGGACGACGACGAGGGACCCGTTGTTACCGGGAATGGCGCCGCGCACGATGAGCAGGCCACGTTCCGCGTCGACGGCGTGGATCTTCAGGTTCTGCACGGTCACCTTGGCGTTGCCCATGCGGCCCATCATGCGGGTGCCCTTGAAGACACGGCCGGGGGTGGCGCAGCCACCGATGGAGCCGGGGGCACGGTGCTTGCGGTGCACACCGTGAGAGGCCTTGAGGCCGGAGAAGCCGTGGCGCTTCATGACGCCCGCGGTGCCCTTGCCCTTGGTGGTGCCGGTGACATCGATGAACTCGCCGTCGGCGAAGAGTTCAGCGGTCAGTTCCTGACCGAGCTCGAACTCCGACGCGTCGGCGGTGCGGATCTCCAGCAGATGCTTGCGGGGCGTCACATCAGCCTTGGCGAAGTGGCCAGCGGCAGGCTTGGTCACGTGCTTGGCCTTGATGGCGCCGAAGCCGAGCTGCACGGCGTTGTAGCCGTCAACCTCGGGGGTGCGAACCTGGGTCACGACGCAAGGGCCGGCCTGGATCACGGTCACGGGGACGACCTTGTTGTTCTCGTCCCACAGCTGGGTCATGCCGAGCTTGGTGCCCAGGATGCCCTTCACGATTCGTTCACTCATTTCAGCAGACCTCACGGAAGCTTGATCTCGATGTCGACACCCGCAGGCAGGTCAAGACGCATCAGCGAATCGACTGTCTTCGGCGTGGGATCGAGGATGTCGATCAGACGCTTATGCGTGCGCATTTCGAAATGCTCACGGCTGTCCTTGTACTTGTGGGGCGAACGGATGACGCAGTACACGTTCTTCTCCGTCGGCAGCGGCACCGGGCCGGCCACCTTCGCACCCGTGCGAGTCACGGTGTCGACGATTTTGCGCGCCGAGCTGTCGATGACCTCATGGTCATACGCCCGCAGCCTGATGCGGATCTTTTGTCCAGCCACAGTCGTTCCTAACTTCTCTTGCCCTTTGGAAATTTCAAGTTCCTGCGGGGTAAAACCCCTTGTCACTCCGTACCACGCGGCCGGGAGTGTCGGCCATTTCGTCTCAACTCAAGGGGCCCTCCCAGGAGGGTGAACCTCATTGATTTGCGCCGCCCGGACCCAGTGATGGATCCAGCTGCCCGACTCCGTTCCAGAGATGTCCCGCAGCGCAGACACGCCACCGAACTCCTCGCGGAGCAACCTGACTATTTAAGCACGCCTCCGGGACACGTCCAAATCGGGGTGTCCGAAACGCTCCGGGTCTGTGCGGCGCTCCCCGCACAGACCCGGTGACGCCCCGCGGAGCGTCAGAGGTGGAAGCGCAACGCCCACTGCGCGGCGCGCGGACGCAGTTGGTACTCAGGCCGGACGTCGGGCCCACAGGACCGGCCGCCGAGGCCCTGCTGCTGGGCGTCCAGGTACAGATGGGTACCCGACGACGGGGGCAGCTCGTGGGGATGCGTGGCAGCCGTGACCTGGTGGACGTCGTGCGCCCGCAGGGTGAAGCCGGGCAGTTCGCCGGCCACCGGTTCCGCGGAGACGGACATCCCCAGCTCCGGCAGCGTCAGTTCCCGCAGGTCGCTGCGATGGCCGCTCTCCTGCGGGACCGCGTAGTCGACGACGAGGTCCTCGATCGCCGAGTCGAACCGGCCGACATAGGCCGCCGCGCGGGAATCGGCATAGTTCTCCGCCGGGCCGGTACCGAACCACTCGGCTCGCTGCAGCCCCTCTGGAAGGGTGAGGTGCAGGCCCACGCGGGGCCAAGCGCCCGTCCACCCCGCCGTCGGCAGGGCGGAGGCATCCAAACGGAGGCCGTGGTCGTCCAACGTCCAGACCAGTTCGACGGTGACCGCCTGTTGAGTGGCGGCCGGGGCGTAGCGGTGCAGCACGGTCACGGACCCGGGCGCGGTGCGCACGGCGACGACGCGCCGCTGCAGCCTGTCGAGACCGGCGGCGCGCCACTGCTTCTCCCAGGCGGGCCCGTCCGTGACGCCATGGCGGGCGACGGCGGGCTCCTCCTCCGAGTAGGAGTGGAAGCCGTCCAACCGGTCGTTCTCGGTGGGGGCGCGCCACAGCTCGAGGCGTGGGCCCGCCACGTCGTGGCCACGGATGGACAGGAGGTCTCCGGTGCGCGCGTCGAAGCGCCCGGGGCCCAGCGTCAGCACGCCGTCCTCCTCCGAGGGGAGATCTGCCGAGACGAGCGGGCGCAGGGTAGCCGGCGCGTCGGCGAGCAGGACCTGGCCGCGGCTCACCACGTGGCCCTCCCCCGCCCACCCGTTGTCGCCGACCAGCACGGCCTCGATGGTGCGCCAGAGTTCCCCGTCGCGCGGCTCGAAGCCGGGCAACGAGACGACCGCGAGGGCGCCCGGGGCAAGCGCGTCTACCTTCAGCTCGCCGGAGCCGATCTGGCGCCCGTCGAGTTCGTCGCGCCAGACGAACCGCAGGTCCGCTGTGTCGCCGTCGTGGCGGCGGTTCTCGATCCACACCTCGCCCGCGGTGACGTGCAGCTTGATGGGTGTGATGACGGCCGCGTACTCGGCGAGCATCGGGCTGGGGGTGCCGTCGGAGAGCAACATGCCGTCGGTCACGAACGAGCCGTCGTGGAGGGGCTCGCCGAAGTCGCCGCCGTAGCCGAAGAACTCCTGCCCGTCAGCGGTGCGGGTGCGCAGACCGTGGTCGCGCCACTCCCAGACGAAGCCACCGTGCCACTGCGGGAGCTTGTCGAACAGTTCCTCGTAATCCGCCAGCCCGCCCGCCCCGTTGCCCATGGCGTGCGCGTATTCGCACAGGATCATCGGCCTCGCGGCGAGCGCCGCGGCTCGCCCCGGCGAGCCGAACCGGTTGTGTCCGAGGCCCGCGGACAGGTCCTCCATCTCTTCGAGCGAGGGGTACATCCGAGAGACGACATCGGTGTAGCGGCCCTCGAAGTCGGGCTCATAGTGCACGGGGCGTTCGGGATCCCGACGGCGGAGCCACGACGCCATCGCCGCGGCGTTCTGGCCGGTCCAGGACTCGTTGCCCAACGACCAGGCGATGATCGACGGGTGGTTCTTGTCGCGCTCGAAGAACCGCTCGATGCGGTCGAGGAGTGCAGCACGCCACCGTGGGTCGTCCGTGGGGTTGTCGACCCACCCGTCCATTTCGAAGCCGTGCGTCTCCAGGTCGTTCTCCGCGATCACCCACAGGCCGATCTCGTCGGCCAGGTCCAGCAGCCGCGGGTGCGGTGGGTAGTGCGCGGTGCGCAGCGCGTTGATGTTGTGCCTCTTCATGAGGCGGAACTGCTCGCGTACGACGTCCTCGTCGAAGACGCGGCCGTGGTCCGGGTCGTAGTCGTGGCGGTTGACGCCGCGCAGCCGGAGCTTGCGGCCGTTGACGCGCCACTCGTGCCCGACGATCTCGATGCGGCGGAAGCCGACGCGGAGGCTGCGGGTCTCGGCGTCGTTGGTGACCTCGGCGTCGTACAGGGCGGGGCGGTCGGCACTCCAGGGGGACACCTCCCCCACCTCGATGACGGCCACGTCCCGGGCCGAGGCGAAGGTGGTCTCCACCCCCAGCTCCGCGACACGCACGGTGATCGGGTAGGCGGCGTCGGCGCACCGCAGTTCGGGGAGGAGACGGCCATGACCGGAGGCAGGGTCGTAGTCGGCCCGGAGCCACACGTCGTCGATCCCCGCCGCAGGACGCGCCAGCACGGCGACCGGGCGGAAGATGCCCGGCAGCCACCACTGGTCCTGGTCCTCCAGGTAGCTGGCTGCGGACCACTGGTGCACACGCACGTGCAGCACGTTGACGCCGGGCCGGGCCTGTTGCGTGACGTCGAGTTCCTGGGTGAGGCGGCTGCCGCGGACGACGCCTACCTCTACCCCGTTCAGCGACACGATCGCCAGCGACTCGACGCCATCGAAGCGGAGGTAAACCCGTTCGCCGAAGACCTCCTCGAGCTCGAACGTGGTGCGGTAGTCGCCGGTGGGGTTCTCGTCGGGCACGAACGGCGGGTCCACCGGGAAGGGGTAGTTGATATTCGTGTAGGCCGGCCTGCCCCACTCCTCACGCCCCTGCAGCACCCAGTGCGAGGGCACCGCGATGCTGTCCCAGCCCGAGTCGTCGAAGTCGACCGCCGCGGCACCCTCCGGCGCCAGGTCCTGGCGGGCGGCGAAGTGGAACTTCCAGGTGCCGCTGAGGTCGAGCTCAGCCGCCGTCGACGCGATGCGCGCGCGCGGCTGTACGCGCTCGCCTGATCCGGGGGAATACGACGTGATCTCGGACATGCAGGACCTCTCGGTGCCGGGTGGGAGGGGGCAAATCCACCTTAGTGCCCGGCTCGGGAAGGACCAGTGGACACCGGGAGGCGCGGACAAATGCTCAGCGTGTGGGCTCACTTTGTGAGGCGCGACCGGACAAGGCCCAGAGAAAGGCCCGGGCGACCCTGGGCCGAGCGCTGAAGGCTTGGGTGCCGGATGCCTGCGTTGGGAAAGGCCCGATTTCAGTGCTGGATGTGGCGCCGAGGACGGCAACAAACCCGGCAGTGAAGCAAGCCCTTGCCGCCCTGTGTGACCCTGCATCGATCCGACTGCGCAAACTCGGGCCATCAAAGCACCCGGTTCCGGGTCTTCTCCGCAAACGGAACCCAAGTGCGCAATCGCCCCGCGCACATCGCCGCTGCGGCGCGGGCAATCGGCACAGCGGGCTGAACCCCCCGTCGCGACGCAGAAGCTAGGCTGGGCGCGACGCTTCTGATCAAGGGGGATCATCGTGTCCGAGTTGGCCGAAACCATCCAGTTCCTCGCGGCCCGCGAGCCCTGGTCGCTGCTGAGCGCCCAACAGATCGAGTCCTTCGCGCGCCGCGCCGTGGGGCAGTACGTCCGACGCGGAGACGTGGTGCTCGCGGCGGGGCAGGCGCCCCTGGCGATGTTCGTGGTGCGGTCGGGAGCCGTCGAGATCATCGACGCCAACGGTGTGCTGATCGACCATGACGAACAGGGCGACTGCTTCGGCCAGTCGTCGATCCTCGAGGAGCGGCCCTCCCGGTTCACGTTCACGGCCATCGAGGATTCGCTGCTGTGGTCGTTCGCCCCGGAGGTGGTGCGGGAACTGGTGGCCTTTCCTGAGGTGAGGCGCTTCTTCACCGAGGCCAGGCTGGGTGACGCGACGCGCCATGTGCCGGAGGGTGGGCCGGTGCTGCAGGTGCCGGTGCGCGAGATGCTCACCCGCTCCCCCATCACCATCGACCTGGGCCACACCGTCCGGCAGGCCGCCCTCGCCATGACCGAACACCGCGTGAGCGCCATCATCGTGACCAGCGGCGACGGCGACCTGGCCGGCATCCTCACCGACCGCGACCTGCGTCGCGTGGTGGCCGACGGGATCGAGGTGGACAGCCCTTTGTCTGCGGTGATGAGCCACACCCCGTTCACGATCGGCGCGGATGCGCTGGCGCTCGACGTGCTGCTGTCCCTCGTCCAGCACAAGATCCACCACCTCCCCGTGCTCGAGGACGACAAGGTGCTGGGGATGGTGACCTCCGGCGACCTCATGCGTCTGGAGCGCTCCAGCCCCCTGTACATGGTGGGCGACCTGGCCAGACAGCACGATGTCGCCGGGTTGGTGAAGGTGATGGGCAGGATCCCGAACCTGGTGGGCAGACTGCTGCGCCAGGACGCCACCGCCGAGGACATCACGCGCATCATCAGCCGCACCACCGAGGCGCTGGCCCAGCGCATCGCCGAGATGGGCGAGGCCGAGCTGGGCGCGCCCCCGGTGCCCTACGCCTGGGTGGCGCTCGGCTCGTTGGCCCGGCAGGAGCAGGCGTTGGGCTCGGACCAGGACCACGCCTTCATCCTCAGCGACGACGCGCTACCGGAGCACGACGAGTACTTCGCGGCGCTGGCCGAGTACTGCACCGCCGCCCTGGTGGAGTGCGGTTTCCCGCGCTGCCGGGGAGAGGCGATGGCCACCAACCCGCGGTGGCGGATGCCGCTGCGCGAGTGGCAGCGCACCTTCTCGAACTGGCTGGCCGCCCCGACGTCGGAAGCGGTGCTGAACTCGTCCATCTTCTTCGACATGCGGCCCCTCCACGGCGACCACACGCTCTACACCGCGCTCCAGCAGCGCGTGCTGCGGGCCGCCCCGGAATCCACCCGCTTCCTCGGCCACCTGGCCAAGCACGCCAACGCGGCCGAGGTCCCCGTCGGGTTCCTCCGCGGTTTCGTCGTGGAGAAGCGTGGCCAGCACCGCGACCGGCTCGACATCAAGCTGGGCGGCATCAACCCCATCGTCGACGTGGCCCGGATCTACGCGTTGCGCTGGGGGTTGCCGCAGGTCAGCACCCGCGCCCGGCTCGCCGCCGCTGCCGAGCACGGCGCAGAGGTGGAGAACCTGCTCGATGCCCACGAGTTCCTCGGCTACATCCGGCTGCAGCACCAGGGCCGACAGGTGGCCGCCGGCAGCGAACCCGACAACCACGTCAACCCCGAGGACCTGTCCGACTTCGAACGCAGATCGCTGCGCGAGGCGTTCGTGATCGTCGGCAAGGCGCAGGCGGCGCTCAACGTGGCGTTCCAGACGCAGTTCATCTCATGAGGTGGTGGTCCCTCAGGCGTGGCAACGCCGGGCTGTCCGACAAGGTCCCCGACGGCGGGCTCAGGCGCTACCTGCAGACCGAGCCGCCGCCGCGGGACACGCCCATCGACCAGGTGCCCCTCCTCGCGGTGGACTTCGAGACCACGGGTCTGGTTCCGGGCACCGACAAGGTCATCTCGGTGGGCATGGTCGACGTGGACGGCCTGCGCATCCCCATGGGCAGCGCCACCAACTACCTCGTCAACCCCGGGGAGGGCGTGGGTCAGTCCGCGATCATCCACCAGCTCACCGACGACGAGGTGCTCGCGCACGGCGTGACCACCGAGGAGGCCCTCGACCGGCTGTTCCACCGCCTCGCCGGGCGGGTGCTGCTCGCGCACCACGCGACGATCGAGGTGGGGTTCATCGCCGCAGCGGTCAAGCGCGTTTACGACGTGAGTATCACCCTGCGCGCCGTCGACACCCTCGGGCTCGGGCTGCGGGCGCTCGGCATGGACGAAGACCATCCGCGCGACGCGCTGCGCCTCTGGAAGCTCCGCCGAAGGGCCGGACTGCCGAGCTACAAGGGCCATGACGCTGTCGTGGACGCCCTCGCCTGCGCTGAGTTGTACCTGGCGCTGGCCCAGGAGTTGCAGCTCCGGGATCTGGGCGCGGCCCTGCGCCTCTCCTGACGCCGACGGCGGGTCAAGCGGACACGCGGGTGCTTTGCAAGGTGGGGTTGGGGGGTTAAAGTCGGGCCCCGTATGTCCTCCTCGGCTCTCGACCACCTCTCCCCCGCCTTCCCCCAGCGCGCCGCCTGGGGCACTGCGTCGTCCCTGCGCGCCTGGCAGCAGGAGGCACTGGACCAGTACGAGCGGGACCAGCCGAGGGACTTCCTCTGTGTCGCCACGCCCGGCGCAGGCAAGACCACCTTCGCCCTGCGCGTCGCCCTCACGCTGCTGCAGACCCGGCGGGTCCGGCGGATCGTCGTGGTGACACCCACTGAGCACCTGAAGGTCCAGTGGGCCGACGCCGCGGCCCGCGTCGGCATCCAGCTCGACCCGGGGCTCGGTGGCTCCTCGAAGCGGGGACGCTCGCGCGAGTTCCACGGCTCCGCGGTCACCTACGCCGGCGTGGCCGCCCGCTCCTACGTCTACGAGGCGCTCTGCCACTCGCAGGAGACGTTGGTGATCTTCGACGAGATCCACCACGCCGGCGACTCCAGGAGCTGGGGCGAGGCCATCGTCTACGCCTTCAAGGCCGCAGCCCGCCGCCTGTCGCTGACCGGTACCCCGTTCCGCTCAGACGAGAACCCGATTCCGTTCGTGGCCTACGACGAGCTCGCCCCGGGTGTGAAGCAGTCGCGGGCGGATTACACCTACGGATACGCCGAGGCGCTGGCGGATTCCGTGGTGCGCCCCGTCATCTTCATGAATTACGGCGGGCCCATGCGGTGGCGGACCAAGTCCGGCGACGAACTCGAGCTCGACCTGGGCGTGCCCACCACCAAGGACCTCACCGCCCACGCGTGGCGCACCGCGCTGTCGCCCACCGGCGAGTGGATCTCCGCGGTGCTGCGCGCTGCAGACAAGCGGCTCACCGAGGTGCGGCGGCATCTGCCTGATGCGGGCGGCCTCGTGATCGCCACCAACCAGACCACAGCCCGGGCCTACGCTCGGCTGCTCACCGAGATCACCGGGGCCAAACCGACGGTCGTGCTCTCCGACGACACCAAGGCCAGCGGCAAGATCGACGACTTCTCGGCCTCCGAGGACCGCTGGATGGTGGCGGTCCGGATGGTGTCCGAGGGCGTCGACGTGCCGCGGCTCGCCGTCGGCGTTTACGCCACGGCCACCTCCACCCCCCTGTTCTTCGCGCAGGCCGTGGGGCGCTTCGTGCGTTCACGCCGCAAGGGCGAGGTGGCCACCGTCTTCCTTCCCACCGTCCCCGTGCTCTTGGCGCACGCCGCCACGTTGGAGAAGCAGCGCGACCACGTGCTGGGGCGCCCCAAGACCGACGAGACGGACATCTGGGCGGAGACCGAGGCGCTCATGGAGGCCGCGAACCGCTCGGAGTCGGCCTCCGACGACCTGTTCGGCGAGTTCGAGGCGCTCGAATCCAAGGCGACCTTCGACCACGTCCTCTTCGATTCCCAGGCCTTCGGCATGCATGTGGAGCCCACCAGCCAGGACGAGGCCGATTACCTGGGCCTGCCCGGCCTGCTCGACGCGGGCCAGGTCAGCCAACTCCTCGCGGAACGGCAGCGCCGCCAGATGCGCCGCCGCGAACGCGAGGACACCAAGGCGGAGCCGGAGGTTGCGCTCCACCGGGCCATGGCCTCGAAGCGCAAGGAACTCAACTCGCTGGTCAGCCAGTACGCCCGGCTCAAGGGGGTCCCCCACAGCCACGTGCATGCGGACCTCCGTCGGGAGTGCGGGGGCCCGCCGCTGGCCAAGGCCTCGCAGGCGGAGGTGGAGGAACGCGTCCGCTCCATCCGCGCCTGGCTCCGCGGCTGACTGGTTGACCGGCGCCCCCCGCCCACCCACTTGCCGGGGCGTGCCGAAACCCGCCCCCGCTAAGCTTGCGTGCATGTCATGGCCGGCCGTCCCCCTGCGCGCGACGCTGGGCGATTGGGCCGGCAGGACCATCGCCATCGGCGGCAAGGGCGACCTGAACACCCCCACCACTGCGCTCCTGCAGATCGGCACGGTCCGGCGCGACGGGCAGGTGCGCGTGGCCTACGTCGACATGGCGCACCAGAAGCTCGATCCGCCCGACGAGGTGTTCCTCCCCGCCGACCTCACGATCAGCGAGGCCGTCCTCGGCCTGGCCCACGTGCGCCCGGACCGCGCGGCCCTGCCGCCCAGGGTGAAGGGCCTCGGGGAGCGGACGAAGCGTCGCGGCATTCAGGCCCTCGGCGCGGTGACCGGCGTCGTCATCGTCTTGGCCATGGTCCTCCAGCTGCCCGAGTTGTACATGGTCGCCGCCATCAACGTGATGGCCGGCGGCGTCACGCTCATGCTGCCCAAGTCCTGGCAGACGGGCATCAAGCCGCGGGTCATCGACGGGTCGCGCGAGGTGTTCGCGTCCGGGGTCTACGCCCAGCTCACCGTCGACGAGACCGCGGCGGACCCTGCGCGGCTGAGCCCCCGCAGCCGCGTGGACCTGGTGAAGGAGCGCCTCGGCGCCCTGCGGGGCGACATCGTCTACCGCATCGAGAACTCCGCACTGTTCGACGCAGCGGTGCCGCAGACGCAACGCCTGGAGCTGGCGCTGATGGCGTGGGACGAGATGTCGCCGGACGTCGCCGCGCTCGCCACTGAGGTGGAGGCCGCGTTCGACGACGCCCGCCGCCACGCCGAGGAGCTCGGCCTCGATCACCTGCCCGAGACCGCCCGCGACTCCGGCCGGCGCGCGGCCCGGGCGGCGCACGCCGCCCTGCACGGCGACACCGAGGGCGAGCGCGAGACGGCCCGCCGTCGGGTCGCGGACATCCTTTCCTCCCTGACCCTCTACTACCTCCCGCCAGTAGACCCGTCGACGCCCAGCCTCATCGGCCAGCGCAAGCAGATCGAGCCGAGATGATCCCCTGGGCCCCGATCCAGCCGGACATCCCCCTGAGCGATCTCTGGGGCCGGAGCTGCTTCGCGGACGCCGCCGACGGCAGGGCGATCCTCATGACCATCTCCCTCCCACCGGCGCCACCGGCGCACGCGCGCCGGGTCGACCCCACGACCCCCCGTCGTCGCGACGAACGAATCTGGGTGAGAACGCACGCCAGCTTCGGCCTCCCCCGCCAGCGCGATGAGCTGCTGCCCGACTACCTGCCCGTCGCGGGGGTGTGCATCCCGCGCGGCCTGGTGCCTCGTCGGATCGTCGCGGTGCCCGCCCCGGACTGGCCGCTGCGCGGAGCCCCGCGGATCCCCATCCCGGACGGCGCGGCGCTCCCCTTCAAGGAACTGGTGCGCCACGGCCCACCCGCCTCAGCCCGGCTGCAGGGCGCGCTGGCGATGGCCGACGATGTCAAGACCACCTTCGGCCGCATGCTCATGGACGTGGCCTACCGCATCGAGCAGGCGGCGCTCTTCGATCCCGCCGTCCCTACCACCCGGTCCTTCGACAACGCCCTGGCCGTGTGGGACGAGCTCGACGCCACATCGGCCAGCGAGGACGACGTGGTACGCCTCGCGGGCACCCTCAAGCTGGCATTCCAGACCGCCCGCGCCCATGCCGAGACGGTGGGCATCGACCACCTCCCGGCCACCGCCAAGGCGGATGCCCGCCGGGCAGCAAGCGCGGCGCGGCTGGCCGCCGGAGCGAAGACCGACGGCGAACGCGCCGCCGCGCAGGGGCAGGTCGTGCGGATCCTGCGCTCGCTCGCGCTCTACTACCTGCCAGACCCGGAGCACGTGCCGCGCCAACTCACGCAGGGCCGATCATGAACCCGCCCGTCCCGTCCTGGCTCCCCTGAGCAGACCCGCGCTGGAGCTACCCTGTGCGCATGCCCCGCGACCCCGACGACCGCTGGCGGCCCCTAACCCTCGGCACCAGGTTGGGGGATCTGGTGGGCACGTCGCTGGTGGTCGCCGACGGGCTGAGGTTCGGCGACGCGGTCGCGGTCTCGGTGAAGGCAGCTTCGGGCACTGACGTCGCAGTGACCTACGCCTTCCTCGACGGTGAGGCGCTACCGCGCACCACCACCGCCGGCTCCGACGAGACGGTGGCCGACGCCCTCATGAGGGTCCTGGACTTCTCCGGTCGGGTGGCGGTCGCGGTCGCTGGCGTGCGGTGGGCGTCCCGGGTGCCACGGGCCCCCACGCCGCTGGGACTCGCGGTTCTCCTCGTCCCGATCATCATCACTTCGGCCGTTGCGTGGCTGGGGGCCGGAACGGGCGGGGCCGCTCTGGTCGCCGGGTTGCTCGGTGGGGTCTGGGCTGTTGCCTGGGGCCTCAAGCAACGGCAGGTCACTCGCACGGCCATCGAGGACTCCAGCCGCGCCGGCGTGCTGTCAGCGGAGGCATCCCACGCCGCGTTGTCGCGCGCGCTGAACGCAACCCGTCCCCAGAGCATCACCGGCCGCCCCGATCCTTCGGCGCTGCCCCGGGTGCGGGAGCTCAAGTCGGAATACGGGAAACTCCTCTCCGACGTCGTCTACCGCATCGAGAACTCCTCCCTGTTCGACAACTCCGTCCCCCTCACCAGGGAGTTTCAGCTCCTGATGATGCGCTGGGACGACGAGCATGCTCTGCTCGACGACGACGAACGCGCCACCCTGGCCCGACGGCTAGAACTGGCGTTCCACGCCGCACGCCGGCACGCGGAGACGGTGGGGCTGAGCCATCTGCCCCGCACGGCCCGTGCTGACGCGGCCCGTGCGGCCAAGGCAGCGAGACTCTCCCAGCGCGCGGCCACTCCAGGCGAGAGAGAGGCTGCCCTCAGCCGAGCGAGCCACCTCCTCGGCGGGCTGGCCCTGTACTACCTGCCGAGCCCTCGTGAGGTGCCCAGGATGTTGGAGCGGTCGGGCGACCCTGACGGGCCCATCGCGTGACCTGCCCCTCATGACCTGCGCCGTCGACAGCCCAGGGTGGCCGGCGGTTTTTGGGCGAACCCGCTCGATCATCACGCGGGCTAAGGTTGAATGCTAAACTATCCTCATGACCGAACACGAAGAGCATTCCAAGGCAGGTGTGTACTCCACCAAGGGCCGTGAATTCAGCCGCGACACCCGCTACATCGAGACCCGGATCGTCGCCGAGCCCCGTGAGGGCACCGACGACTACCCCGTCGTGCCGAACCGCTACCGCCTGATCGCCGCCTACGCGTGCCCCTGGGCCAACCGCGCCATCATCGTGCGGGAGCTGCTGGGCCTCGAGGACGTCATCTCGATGGGGAATCCCGGCCCCACCCACGACGCGGATTCCTGGACGTTCGACCTGGACCCCGACGGCGTCGACCCGGTGCTGGGCATCGCCAAGCTCAAGGAGGCCTACGAGAAGCGCTTCCCCGGCTATCCGCGCGGCATCACCGTGCCCGCCATCGTGGACGAGACCACCGGGGAGGTGGTGACCAACAACTTCCCGCAGATCACCGAGGACCTCTACTTCGAGTGGAAGCAGTTCCACAAGGAGGGAGCCCCCAACCTCTGGCCGGACGACGTCCGCGAGGAGATGGAGGAGGTCATGCAGCGCGTCTACACCGAGGTCAACAACGGCGTGTACCGGTGCGGCTTCGCGGGCTCACAGGAGGCCTACGACGCGGCCTACGACGGGCTCTGGACGGCCATGGACTGGCTCGAGGAGCGCCTCGGCAGCCGCCGGTACCTCATGGGCGACCACATCACCGAGGCCGACGTGCGCCTCTTCACCACCCTGGTGCGCTTCGATGCTGTCTACCACGGCCACTTCAAGACCAACCGCAACAAGCTCAGCGAGATGCCAAACCTGTGGGGTTACGCCCGCGACCTGTTCCAGACGCCCGGCTTCGGCAACAACGTGAAGTTCGACCAGATCAAGGACCACTACTACATCGTCCACACGGACCTCAACCCCCTGGGCATCGTGCCGAAGGGCCCGGACCTGAGCGGCTGGGACACCCCGCACGGCCGGGGCTGACCCAAGTAGACTTAAACGCGTGATGACAAGCAACGATGCGGTGCGCCGTCCCGACGGCCGCCGGCGGCTCGCCGAGTGGTTCGCAGCCGTCGTCGCATCCAGGGCCGGGGCCCCGGGTGCGGCCACCGGCCCGTCGGCGCGCGTGCAGTCCGTCAAGGAGGAGTTCGCAGCACTCCGCTCCAACCTCATCTACCGCATCGAACACGCCGCCCTGTTCGACGACGCGGCGTTGCTGACCCGCGAGTTCCACCTGGCGCTGAGGCGCTGGGAGGAAGCGCAGGGCAGCGACGACGACGAATTGCTGCAGCGCGCCGCGTCGGAGGTGGAGTTCTCGTTCCGCACGGCGAGGTCGCACGCGGAGACCGTCGGGCTCACGCACCTGCCGGCCGGCTCCCGCGCCAAGGCAGACCGCGCGATCCGGGCAGCGCGCCTGGCAGAGCGCGCGACCACCGAGCAGGAGCGCGAGGAGGCCGTCGCCCACGTGGCCGGCCTGCTCGACGCTCTGTCGCTGTACTACCTGCCGTCGCCCACCGAGGTGCCCCACCTGCTGGGTACCGCCCGCTGACCCGGACCCGCACGGCCCCACCGGAGGGTCGGCGGGCTCACAGGCTCCGCAGCACCGCGTCCAGCATCTCCTCGGTGAGCCTGCCCGTGAACGTGTTCTGCTGGCTCACGTGGTAGCAGCCCACCAGCGCCACCTCCCGCCCGTCCGGAGTGCGGAGCGGGGCGCGGGCCCCGTGCCCGAACCTGGGTTTGGGTTTCGGCACCTCCCACCCGGCGTGCCGCACGGCAGCCAGCGTGGCGTCCCACCCGATGCCGCCCAGGCACATGATGGAGCGCACATGCGGGGCGGAGATCCCCAGATCCGCATCGAGCCACGGCGCACAGGTCCGCTTCTCCTCGGTGGTCGGCTTGTTCTGCGGCGGAGCGCACCGCACCGTCGCCACGATCCGCACCCCGATCAGTTCCAACCCGTCGCCGGCGTGCTGCGAGGTGGGCTGCGTCGCCATGCCGGCCCGGTACAGCGCGGCGTAGAGCCAGTCCCCCGACCGGTCGCCGGTGAAGTTGCGCCCCGTCCGGTTCGCGCCGTTGGCCGCCGGCGCCAAGCCGACGATCAGGACCGGGGCGTCGGTGGGCCCCAGCGCCGGAGCGGGGCGACCCCAGTACGGCTGGTCCGCGAACGACGCCCGCTTCTGCACCGCCACCAGCTCGCGCCACTCAACGAGGCGTGGACAGGCGCGGCACACCGAGACCCGCGCGTCCAACTCCTCCGGCGCAATGCCGCGCGCCAGCCGGGCGACATCGTCGGGGGTATGGGCCACGGGCGTCGACGGCGTGGCCGGGTCGCCGGGCCAGCCGGTGCCCGGCGGCACCGGGGAGGCGAACAACTGCCCGGTGATCGGGTGCGGCAGCTCAGGCGACGGGTGCATGGGGCGACTCTAGTTCGGTCCTGCAGGCCGCACGCCGCAACGTCGTCACCATTAGGGTGGGCGTATGCCCAAGCGCCAATACGAGTCCCTCCCCGGCAGCCACGGATCCCGCGTCCGCATCAAGGCCCGCGGCGGGGCGGTACTGCGCGATCCGCGGATCAACCGGGGCACGGCATTCACCCACGATGAGCGGGAGAAGCTCGGCCTGACCGGCCTGCTGCCCAGCCACGTGACGCCACTCGAGGCCCAGCTGCACCGCTCCTACATGCGCTTCAAGAACGCGACCACCCCCCTGTCGAAGTTCTCGTATCTCCAGGGCCTGCGGGAGCGCAATTCCGTGCTGTTCTACCGGCTCCTCAGCGAACACCTGGAAGAGGTGATGCCGGTGGTCTACACCCCCACCATCGGCGAGGCGATCAAGGAGTTCAGCTTCTGGTTCCAGACCATGGACGGCGTCTTCCTATCGATCGACCGACCGGAGCTGGTGGAGGCCTCCCTCCGCGCCACGGAACTGGGCGGCGACGACGTCGACATCCTCATCGTGACGGACTCCGAGGGCATCCTCGGCATCGGCGACCAGGGTGTGGGCGGCATCCAGATCTGCAACGGCAAGAAGTCGCTGTACACGGCCGCCGCGGGCATCGACCCCGACCGGATGCTCTCGGTGGTCCTCGACGTGGGCACGGACAACCTCAAGCTGCTCAACGACGAGTTGTACCTGGGCGAGCGGCACGCGCGCGTTCGTGGTGAGCGCTACGACGCCTTCGTCGCCTCGTTCGTCGCGGCGGCCCAGACCGTCTTCCCCAACGCCATGATCCACTGGGAGGATTTCGGCGCCAGCAACGCCCACCGTCTCCTGGACGCCTACCGCGGCGACATCTGCACCTTCAACGACGACATCCAGGGCACCGCGGCCGTCGTGGCGAGCGCGATCCTGGCGGGCGTCCAGGCCAAGCGGGAGAAGCTCGGCCAGCAGCGCTTCGTCATCCACGGCGGCGGCACGGCAGGCGTCGGGATCGCCGACCTGCTCGTCGACCTGCTCGTCAAGGAGGGGCTCACCGGGGACGAGGCACGCAGGCTGTTCTGGGTGACCAGCAGCCGCGGTCTCGTCACGGACGACGCCACCCAGCGCTTCCGCGACTTCCAGCGCCCGTACGCGAGGGGCATCGGCGAACTGGGTGAGTGGGACCTCAACCACCCCGGTCTCTACAAGCTGGCCGACATCGTGCGCAACGTGCACCCCACCGTCCTGATCGGCACCTCGGGGCAGCCTGATTCCTTCTCCGAGGACATCATCCGCGACATGGCCGCCCACGTGGAGCGCCCGCTCATCCTGCCGCTGTCCAACCCCACGACGCTCGCCGAGGCCCTCCCGGAGAACTTGTTGGAGTGGACACACGGCCGGGCCCTCATCGCCACCGGCTCACCCTTCCAGCCGGTGCTCCGCGACGAGACGACCTACACCATCGCGCAGGCGAACAACGCCTTGGTGTTCCCCGGCCTGGGCCTGGGCGTCGCGGTCTGCAACGCGGAACGGGTGACCGACTCGATGATCGCGGCCTCGGCGGAGGCCGTGGCCTCGCTGGCAGAGGCCCGGCGACCCGGGCAGTCGCTGCTGCCCAGCATCAACGACCTGCGGCGCGTCTCCGCGACGGTGGCCATCGCCGTCGCGAAGGCTGCGGAGGCCGACGGTGTGGCTAGGACGCCGCTCACCAACCCGGTGGAGCAGGTGTTCGAGTCCATGTGGATGCCGAACTACCCGGAGCTGGTCTTCGACTGACCTTTCCTCCCGCCTCGGCGTGGACGGACCACTGACCAATGCGGAGGATCAGAGAGTCGCGCGCAACGCCTTCAGGCGGGTGAGCGATGACTCGCGGCCCAGGATCTCCATCGATTCGAACAGCGGCGGCGACACCCGGCGGCCCGAGATCGCGACGCGGATCGGCGCGAAGGCGAACTTCGGCTTGATGCCCATGCCCTCAACGAGGCGCTCCTTCAGCGCCGCCTGGATGGAATCGGTGTCGAAGGGCACCTGCTCGGCCACCGCGATGGCGGCGTCCAGCACCTCGGCGGCGTTGTCCGCCAACGCGGCCGCAGCGTCGTCGTCGACGGTGAGTTCACCGTCGGCGATGAAGAGGTAGTCCAGCTGCGGCAGGGCGTCCTTCAGCAGCACGAGCCGTTCCTGGATGATCGGCACCGCCTTGCGCAGCACCTCCACCTGGTCGGCCGACGGCGTCCAGTTGGCCTCCTCGAACCTCATGATCCGGTCTGCCAGTTCTTCGGCGGACAACGAACGGAGGTAGTGGCCGTTGAGCCAGTCGAGCTTCTTCAGGTCGAAGATGGGGCCGACAGGGTTCACCTTGGCCCAGTCGAACTCCTCGACGAACTGCTCGAAGGTCTTGACCTCCTGCTCGTCGTCGCCGGCGTAGCCCAGCAGCTGCAGGAAGTTGCGCACCGCCTCCGGGAGGTAGCCCTCCTCCTTGAACCACATGAGACGGGCGGCAGGGTTCTTCCGCTTGGAGATCTTCGACTTGTCCGTGTTGCGCAGCAGCGGCATGTGGGCGAACTGCGGCAGTTCCCAGCCCAACCACTGGTACAGCAGGACGTGCTTCGGCGTCGAGGAGATCCATTCCTCGCCGCGCACCACCGTGTTGATGCCCATGAGGTGGTCGTCGACAACGACGGCCATGTGGTAGGTCGGGAAACCGTCGGCCTTCAGGATCACCTGGTCGTCGGGGCGGGGCGCCTTGACCTCGCCGCGCACGATGTCCTGGAACGTCAGCGGAACGTCGTCGGGGATGAGCATCCGCACGACGGGGGTCTCGGAGAAGCCGGCCAGCTGGGCGCGCTCGTCGCGGGTCATCCCGTGGCACAGGCGGTCGTAGCCCGTGACCGAGGCCTTGGACTGCTCCTGCTCGCGGCGCAGTTCGGCGAGCCGCTCGGACGAGCACCAGCAGTAATAGGCATGCCCGGCCTCGACCAGCTGCTCGACGAACGGCCGGTAGGTGGTCAGCCGCTCCGACTGGCGGTAGGGGCCGTGCTCGCCGCCGACGTGCGGGCCCTCGTCGGGCTGCAGGCCGAGCCAGGCAAGCGACTCGTAGATCTGGTCCTCAGAGCCCGCCACGAGGCGGGCCTGGTCCGTGTCCTCGATCCGCAGGACGAACTGTCCCCCCGTCTTGCGGGCCCAGGCCAGGTCGAACAGCGCCATGAAGGCGGTTCCGACGTGGGGGTCTCCGGTGGGCGAGGGGGCGACGCGGGTGCGGGCGGGGATCACTGTTTCGCTCATAGTGGCCCCAGCCTATCGGGCCTCACCCGTGGGGCTACTGGTCTTGCCCCCCAACTCGCGCAACACTGGAGCGTATGACTCAGGAACCGCCCCCCACGCCGGCCAGCGCCATCGAGCGCGCGCGCAAGGTGGCGGAGGAGGCGCTGTCCGGTTCAACCACAGACCCGAAGCTGAAGGCCGCCCGGGACAGGACGAAGCGGGACCTGGGCAACGTGCCGAAGGAATCGCCGGCAAAGCTGACCCGCGCCCTCTCGTACGTGCTCGACGACCTGGTCCAGGTGCCCGGTACCAAGATCCGCATCGGCGTGGACCCGGTGCTTTCTATCGTGCCGTGGGCCGGCACCGCCGTGGGAGCCGTGTTCGGCGGCAGCATCCTCGTCGACGCGATCCGGCTGCGTGCCCCCATCCCGGTCATCGGCCGCATGGCCTTCAACTCGCTGCTCGACTGGCTGCTCGGCATGATCCCGTTCGTCGGCGCCATCTTCGACGCGGCCTACCGCTCCAACAAGAAGAACCTCAAGCTCCTCAACGGAGCCATCGAGAACCGCGAGCTGGTCAAGCAGTCGTCCGTCCGGTACTGGATCGCGGTGGGGGCACTCGTGGCGGTGCTGCTGCTCGTCGTGATCACCATCCCCATCCTGCTGATCCTGGGGCTCGCAGACCTTGCCGCCGCGCGGTAGCCGGAGCGTGCTAACTTACCCGTCATGACGGAGTCATCAGCCAAGCCCTCGAACTTCATCTACGACGCGGTGCGAGCCGACGTCGAGCAGGGCAAGCGCGGCGGCCGGGTCCAGACCCGCTTCCCACCCGAGCCGAACGGCTACCTGCACATCGGGCACGCCAAGGCCATCGTGGTTGATTTCGGCGTCGCCACCGACTTCGGCGGCATCTGCCTCCTGCGTCTGGACGACACCAACCCGGAGACCGAGGAGACCAGCTTCGTCGACTCCATCATTGAGGACATCGAGTGGCTGGGCTACGAGCCCGCCGACGTGCGCTACGCGTCGGATTACTTCCAGAAGCTCTACGACTGGGCCGAGCAGCTCGTCGAGAAGGGCCTGGCCTACGTCGACGACCAGGACGGCGACGCGATCTCCGCGGGACGCGGCGGCTTCGGCAAGCCGGGGGTCAACTCCCCGTACCGCGACCGCAGCGTCGAGGAGAACCTGGAGCTGCTCCGCAAGATGCGCGCCGGCCACTACGCCGACGGTTCGCGGGTGCTGCGCGCCAAGATCGACATGTCGCACGAGAACATGCAGCTGCGTGATCCCGTGATGTACCGCATCCGCAAGGTTGCCCATCACCGCACCGGCGACGACTGGCCGATCTACCCCAACTACGACTGGGCCCATGGCCAGTCTGACGCGATCGAGGGCACCACGCATTCGCTGTGCACGCTCGAGTTCGAATCGCACCGCCCGCTCTACGACTGGTTCCTGGAGCAGCTCGGCGTTGAGGACGGCCCCCGCCAGTACGAGTTCGCCCGCCTGGAGCTGACGCACACCATCACCTCGAAGCGCCGCCTGGCGCGGCTGGTGATGGACGGCGTCGTCGACGGCTGGGACGACGCCCGGATGCCGACGCTCCGCGGCCTGCGGCGCCGCGGCTACCCGGCGGCGGCCATCCGGCAGTTCATGCTCGAGGTGGGCACCACCCGCACGAACTCGCGTCAGTCCATTGAGGCGCTCGAGTCCTACGTGCGCCGCGAACTCAACACCACGGCGCAGCGCCGCATGGTGGTGCTCAACCCGTTGAAGCTGCGCATCACCAACTGGCCCCTCGACGACAACGGGCAGCCGGCGGTGGAGCACTTCGAGGTGTCCAACAACCCGGAGCGCCCTGAGGACGGCACCCGCCAGGTGGAGTTCACCGGCGAGCTGTGGATCGAGCAGGACGACTTCCGCGAGGTCCCCCCGCCGAAGTACTTCCGCCTCTCCCCCGGCCGCGAGGTGCGTTTGCGCGGCGCCTACTTCGTGACCGCCACCGACGTGGTGAAGGACGAGAACGGCGAGGTCATCGAAGTGCTGGCCACCTACGACCCCGCGTCGAGGGGCGGCAATTCGCCCGACGGCCGCAGGGTGAAGTCCACGATGCACTGGGTCTCGGCCGAGCATGCGGTGCCGGTGCGGGCCGCGCTGTACGAACGGCTGTTCACCACCGAGGCCCCCGGCGAGGCGACGGGCGAGGCGCTGGACGACCTCAACCCGAACTCGCGCCAGATGGTCGACGGTTGGGCCGAGGAGGCGCTGGCAGACGCGGCGCCTGGCGAAGTGGTCCAGTTCGAACGCCTCGGCTACTTCGCAGCCGACCTCGACGAGGACATGCTGTTCCACCGCACCGTCGGCCTCCGCGACGAGTGGGCCGCCATCCAGAAGCGCGGCTGACACCCGTACTGACGCGGGCCCAGGAGTAATCCTGGGCCCGCATTCACGACTGACCCGCAGTGCGCAGGTGCGGAGACTCGCAGGTTTCCAAGAAGACGCGAAGAAGGCCAAGGAGCTTGTGCTCCGAGGCCTTCCGCTATTGAGCTGCGGACCAGTTCGAGTCAGCCGCGCTTCTCGGGGCCTGCGAACATCACAATGTTGTTGAACACCCACTGGTTGCTCTGACTGAAGGCGTAGCCACCCGCAGGCTTCGCGGTGGCGGCGTACACCGTCGTCCACGTGTAGGAACGGCACGCGCCACGGCTGGCGGCGGCGGTGTCGCACTCGGTCTTCCACTGCCGACCGGCAGAGGTGAACGCACCGTCGGTGGTCGAGCCGAGGTCACCCAGCGGGTTGCCCTTCCACGCCTGACGCGACATGTACGGCAAGTAGGTGAGGTTGTTGAAGGCCCAGCCCGATTCGCGGACGAACGGCCCGTCCTCCATCACGGTGGCCCAGATCTCCGTGCGGCACCGCTCCGTCTGCGAGTAGTCCTCAGAGGCCGTCACCCACTGCCGGCCGTTGAGCGTGTGCTTGCCCGGGCGTTGACCGTCAGCGTCAAGACGGCCTCGGCAGGGTTGCCGGCGGCCTCGGTCACCACGACCTCGACCTGGAAGCTGTCCCTGCCCGCCGCCGTGCCGCTGATGAGACCGTTGCTGTTGAGGACAGCCAGGCGGGTGCGCCGTCGAGCACGTAGCTCAGCGGCAGCGACTGGTCCGTGGCGCCGAGGTGTCCTGCGCCGCCGGGCTCACGCACAGTGAGCGTGGCGGAGCCGACGGTGGTGCCGTCGCTGGCGCTGAGCACCGCCTCCCCCGCCGTGGCAGGCACCTGCAGGACCGCCGAGATGCGGCCCAGGGCGTCGGCCGTGGTGGTCGCCGAGTGCGATCCCAGGGTGAGGGTCACGGTGGTGTCCGCCTCGAAGCCGACGCCGGTCACCGTCACCTCCTGTCCGGGGTCGACCACCGCCGGGGTGACCTCCACGAGGGCCGGGAGCGGCACGTCGACGAGGGGCTCAGGCTGCGCCACGGCCGGGGGGCCTTATCGGTCACTTCGGCTGCGTTCGTCAGGATCCGGTCGCCACCTGCGAAGGTGGCCCCTTCGAGACTGGAAACTTCGTCGGGGTCAGCGCGGACGACTGCCGCGAAGACATCATTGCCATCTTCACGTCGGGCACGTCGTGCGACGACATCAGCCCCCGTCTGCGGGCCTACGGCACCGCGGACGATCCCGTCGTGATCACCAGGTACGACCGACCGGGGTCCTGCTCCAGGGTCTGGTAGAGCGAAAGGCTCACGATGCCGTAGGTGCCGCATGCCGAGGGTACGGTGCCGCAGAACTCGGTGGGCGGTCACGGGGGTGTCAAGGCGCCAGATGCGGTTGACACCGACGGCACGTCCGGTGCGATCTGCTGCCAGTTGCCGGCCACCTTCGTCTCGACCTTGACCTCGCGGATCTGCTGGCCGTGGTCCGCGGCGTCCTCGCTGAGGCTGATACGGTTGACGCTCTGGCGAGCCAAGGTCGATCAGCATCGGCGTGATGTCATCGCCGCCGTCGGAGACCCACGACGAGCGGCTGTTGCCGTCGGTGATGTCCTGGGTGCTCCCACCACCGACGGTGACCGCGCGTCCGCGCGCGAGGTCGTTGCCGAACGCCTTGCGACGCAGCTGTGCAAAGTCCATGATCGCGTCGACGTTGGAATGCGACAATCGACCCTCCATCGTCGGGGGCACGTTCAGCAGCAGGACGGAGTTGCGGCCAACCGACGCAGATGTCCGCCGGGGCCGACGACCGCCTCCACCTGCGCGTAGGTGCCGTGCACGTTGATCGGGTCGTCGTGGGCGAAGCCGAGCTGGAGTTCTCGATGAGGACCTCACCTTTGTCGTCGGACACCTGGATGAGGTAGGCGAAGGCCGAGGTCGAGCGCCAGGAGTCGCCGGGCTGGCGGAAGTTGACGTCGCGCAGAGGTGACGCTGAAGTGCACGGAAAGCTGCTGGCGATCACGAGGGGTTGCGGGCCCGTGACCGGGGGCATGGCGACCCCGTCGAGCATGAGGTCGACGGTGGTCTGGGCGCCCGTGTGACGGTGATGCAGTGAGATCGCATGGCGTTCCCCGTCCGACGGCGTCCCCGGCCGCCCTCATTTTCTCCGGCGAGGACGAAGCCCACCCACGGGTTCGGCGTCATGCCGCTTCGGGGCGGAGCCAGCAGAGGAGGCGGGAACGGCGAAGGGGCCGCACAGCCAACCTGTGCGGCCCCTTCGCGGGATCAGTAGATCAGATCACTTGAGGATCTTGGTGACGTTGCCTGCACCGACGGTACGGCCGCCTTCACGGATGGCGAACTTGAGGTTCTCCTCCATGGCGATCGGCTTGTTGAGGTGCACGGTCATCTCCGTGTTGTCGCCGGGCATGACCATCTCGGTGCCAGCGGGGAGCTGGACGACGCCGGTCACGTCGGTGGTGCGGAAGTAGAACTGCGGGGAGTAGTTCGAGAAGAACGGCTTGTGACGGCCGCCCTCTTCCTTGTTCAGCACGTAGACGTTCGCCTCGAAGTCGGTGTGCGGGGTGGTCGAGCCCGGCTTGATGACGACCATGCCGCGCTCGACGTCTTCCTTCTTGGTGCCGCGGAGCAGCAGGCCGACGTTCTCGCCAGCGCGACCCTCGTCGAGGATCTTGCGGAACATCTCAACACCGGTGACGGTGCTGGTCTGCTTCTGCTCGCGGATGCCGATGATGTCGACGGTGTCGCCGGTGTTGACGATGCCGCGCTCGATGCGGCCGGTGATGACGGTGCCACGACCGGTGATCGTGAAGACGTCCTCAACGGGCATCAGGAACGGCTTGTCGGTGTCGCGCTCGGGCTGCGGGATGTACTCATCCACGGCCTCCATGAGCTCGAGAACCGACTTGCCCCACTTCTCGTCGCCGTTCAGGGCGGGGAACGCGGCAACGCGGACGATCTTGGTGTCTTCGAAGCCCTGAGCGCTCAGGATCTCGTCGAGTTCCATCTCGACCAGGTCGATGAGGTCAGCGTCGTCATCGTCGATCATGTCGCACTTGTTGAGCGCGACGACGATCGCCGGCACGCCAACCTGGCGAGCCAGGAGAATGTGCTCGTGGGTCTGAGCCATCGGGCCGTCGGTGGCGGCGACCACGAGAATGGCGCCGTCCATCTGAGCCGCACCGGTGATCATGTTCTTGACGTAGTCAGCGTGTCCGGGGCAGTCGACGTGCGCGTAGTGACGCTTCTCGGTCTGGTACTCGACGTGCGAGATCGAAATGGTGATACCACGCTGGCGCTCTTCGGGCGCCTTGTCGATCTGGTCGAACGCCGAGGCAGAGTTCCACTGCGGGTACGCGTCGTGCAGCACCTTCGTGATCGCCGCGGTGAGAGTGGTCTTGCCGTGGTCGACGTGTCCGATGGTGCCGATGTTGCAGTGCGGCTTGGTCCGCTCAAACTTGGCCTTTGCCACGAGGGCTCCTTCTTGGATCTCGCCACGCACTCTGCGCAGCTCTAGATTTTTGGGGTTCCCGATGCCGGTAGGGCACAAGGGACTCATTCATTTTTGTCCAGTGAGCGCCGATAGTCAAACCAGCGGTGCCCACACTGATCGGTCAGTCTAGCGAACATGCTCAAGCAGCGGCGCGGCGGGGCTCATATCTGGCCCTGGTGGCCCCAGGGTGAGGGCCGCACCATCGTGATGTGTGCGATCCCGGCCTCGTCGAACGGCTCCCCCACCGGCTCGAACCCGAAGCCCGCATACAGGGCCTGGACGTAGGTCTGGGAGTGCAACACGATCGGCTCGGCACCCCGGCGGTCCACGGCCTCCCGGAGGAGCACGCGGGCCAGGCCCTCACCTCGCCGGTCGCTCCGCACCGCCACCCGGCCCAGGGCCCAGGAGGCGCCGTGTTCCGGCGTGGCCAGCCGCAGCGTGCGCAGGTAGGCCGCCGCTCCCCCGTCGTCGTGGATGGCGTAGTGCAGCGTCTGCGGTGCGCGGTCGTGCGCGTCGAAATCCTGGACGTCGGCACGCTGCTCCACGTAGAACACCACCGAGCGCAGCACGGCGATGTCGAAAAACTCGTCCTTGCCCAGTTCGCTCCAGGTCCTGATCCGCATGTCCACAGCGTCACTGTATAGAAAACCGGCCGGGAGCTCTCGCTCCCGGCCGGTCTCACACATCGTGGGGCCGAGTGTTACTCGCCCTTCGCCTTGGCGACGATCTCTTCCATGATGTTCTTCGGGGTCTCAGCGTAGGAATCGAATTCCATCGAGTAGTTGGCCTGGCCCGAGGTCTTCGAGCGCAGGTCACCCACGTAGCCGAACATCTCCGACAGCGGCACGAGTGCCTTGACGACGCGGTTGCCGTGCAGTTCATCCATGGACTGGATCGAGCCACGACGCGAGTTCAGGTCACCGATGACGGTGCCCAGGTAATCCTCGGGCGTGGTGACCTCGACGGCCATGATGGGCTCCAGGATCGCCGGGTCCGCCTTGCGGGCGGCTTCCTTGAACGCCATGGAGCCGGCGAGCTTGAACGCCAGTTCCGAGGAGTCGACGTCGTGGTAGGCGCCGTCGGTCAGCGTCACCTTGATGTTGTCGACCGGGTAGCCGGCGAGCACGCCGAACTGCAGGGCCTCCTTGACGCCGGCGTCCACCGCGGGAATGTACTCGCGGGGGATGCGGCCGCCGGTGACGGCGTTGACGAACTCGTAGCCGGAGCCGGGCTCGGTGGGCTCGAGGTCGATGATGACGCGCGCGAACTGGCCGGAGCCACCGGTCTGCTTCTTGTGCGTGTACTCGACCTTCTGCACCTTGCGGCGCAGGGTCTCGCGGTACGCGACCTGCGGCTTGCCGATGTTCGCCTCGACCTTGAACTCCCGCTTCATGCGGTCGATCAGGACGTCGAGGTGCAGCTCACCCATACCGGCGATGATGGTCTGCCCGGTCTCCTCGTCGGTGTGGACCCGGAAGGTGGGGTCCTCCTCCGCGAGACGCTGGATGGCGTGCGACAGCTTCTCCTGGTCCGACTTCGTCTTCGGCTCGATCGCCTGCTCGATGACGGGGTTCGGGAAGGTCATCGACTCCAGCACGATGGGGTTGACCGGGTCGCACAGGGTCTCGCCGGTGGTGGTGTCCTTGAGCCCCATGACCGCGCAGATCATGCCGGCACCGATGGAGGGGATCTCCTCACGCTTGTTGGCGTGCATCTGGTAGATCTTGCCGATGCGCTCCTTGCGGCCCTTGGTCGAGTTGAGGACCTGCGAACCAGACTGCAGGACGCCGGAGTAGACGCGCACGAAGGTCAGGCGACCCAGGTGCGGATCGGCGGCGACCTTGAAGGCGAGGGTCGACAGCGGCTCGTCGTCGGAGGGGTGACGCTCGAGCTTGACGTCCTCGTGGCCGGGCTTGAAGCCGTCGATGGCGGGCACGTCGAGCGGCGACGGCAGGTAGGCGACGACCGCGTCGAGCAGGGGCTGCACGCCCTTGTTCTTGAACGAGGTGCCACAGACCACGGCGGTGAACGCGTTGGTGATGACGCCCTTACGGATGGCCGCCTTGACCTGCGCGACCGAGGGCTCCTCGCCTTCCAGGTACAACTCCATGATGTCGTCGTCCACGTCCGCCACCCGCTCGATGAGCGTGGCGTGGGCAGCCTCGGCCTCGGCCCGGAGCTGGGCGGGGATCTCCTCGACGTCGTAGTCCTCGCCCATGGCGGTCTCGCCGCGCCACGTCAGCGCGCGCATCTCCACGAGGTCGACGACGCCCAGGAAGTCACCCTCGGAGCCGATGGGCAGCTGCAGCAGCACCGGATCGGTGTTGAGGCGCTCGCGGATCGTCTTGACGACGTGGCTGAACGAGGCGCCGGTGCGGTCGAGCTTGTTGATGTAGCAGATGCGCGGCACGCCGTACTTGGTGGCCTGGCGCCACACGGTCATCGACTGCGGCTCGACGCCGGCCACGCCGTCGAACACCGCAACGGCGCCGTCGAGGACGCGGAGCGAACGCTCGACCTCGACCGTGAAGTCCACGTGGCCGGGGGTGTCGATGATGTTGATCAGGTGGTCGTGCCAGAAACAGGTCGTCGCGGCGGACGTGATCGTGATGCCGCGCTCCTGCTCCTGCTCCATCCAGTCCATGGTGGCCGCGCCGTCATGGGTCTCACCGATCTTGTGGTTCTTGCCGGTGTAGAACAGGATGCGCTCGGTCGTGGTGGTCTTGCCGGCATCAATGTGCGCCATGATGCCGATGTTGCGAACCTTGTTCAGGTCGGTCACAGTTCGGTCCTTCTCGAGTATCGAAGAGTCAGGTCGTTAGACGGTGAGAGCCCCCGTACCCTGCGGTACGGGGGCAGTTGAATCACCAGCGGTAGTGGGCGAAGGCGCGGTTGGCCTCGGCCATCTTGTGCGTGTCCTCGCGGCGCTTCACGGAAGCACCCAGACCGTTCGAGGCGTCGAGAATCTCGTTCATGAGACGCTCGGTCATCGTCTTCTCGCGACGAGCGCGGGAGAAGCTGACGAGCCAACGCATCGCCAGAGTGTTCTGACGGCCGGGCTTGACCTCGATCGGCACCTGGTAGGTGGCGCCGCCGACGCGACGGGACTTGACTTCGATCGAAGGCTTGACGTTGTCGAGAGCCTTCTTCAGCGTCTGGACCGGATCGGTACCGGTCTTGGCGCGGGTGCCCTCGAGGGCGTCGTAGACGATGCCCTGGGCGACGGACTTCTTGCCGTCGAGCAGGATCTTGGAGACGAGCTGCGAAACGAGCGGCGAACCGTAGACGGGGTCGATGACCACGGGACGCTTCGGGGCGGGACCCTTGCGAGGCATTACTTCTCCTTCTTGGCGCCGTAGCGGCTGCGGGCCTGCTTGCGGCCCTTGACACCCTGGGTGTCGAGCGAGCCGCGGACGATCTTGTAGCGCACACCGGGGAGGTCCTTCACACGACCACCGCGGACGAGCACCATCGAGTGCTCCTGGAGGTTATGGCCGACGCCCGGGATGTAGGCGGTGACTTCGATGCCGGAGCTCAAACGCACACGCGCGACCTTACGGAGCGCGGAGTTCGGCTTCTTCGGCGTGGTGGTGTACACGCGAGTGCACACGCCGCGACGCTGGGGCGAGCCCTTCAGCGCGGGCGTATTGCTCTTGGACGGTTTGTCCCTGCGGCCCTTCCGGACCAGCTGCTGAATAGTTGGCACCTGTTTGGTTTCACTTTCGTTGTCTGGATATTGGCGGGGGTTTCCCTGGCGCAGGTCTCCGTGTCATCTTTCCGGGTCACCGTTCCGGGCAGAAACACAGTTGGCTGCCGTGCGAACTCCGCACGCGTCAGGGTTCCTCGCAACGTTTAGGAACTGACCGTCATGCCAGGGCACGCACAATCGCGCCCTAGTCCGGGCACGCTTGCCAAGATTACTCCACCGGTGCCTGAGGGTCAAAAATCCCGCGTACCACCATGGCACCCCCCAGTGAGGTGCCGCCAGCTCCCCGTCACACAGGCCGGCCACCCTCCCGTAGGGAAGGCCTGCTCACCGCAGATACTCACGTTGTTGAACGCCCACCCCGACTCCGGGACGAACTCGCCGTTCTCAACCGTGACCACCGTCGCCCAGACCTCGGTGCCGCACCGCTCCGTCTGCGAATACAGCTCGCACGTGGTCATCCCTGACGACCGTGCGGCTGCCGTCGGTGAGCGCCGCAGCGGGACCCTCTGGAGTGCTGGACGAAGCGGTGACACTGGCATTGCGGCTCCGCTCTACGGTACCGGGCTGCGACACCGCACCGATGCTGGTCAGACCGGGGCCCCGCCCGATCCCGCGGATCCCCGCGGTGAACGTCGGCGTAGGTGCGCGTCGGGGTCTGTGCATTCCACGTCTTCTGGGAGATGACAGGGAAGGAATCCTCGATCAGACCGTCGACGTCGAGTTCGGTGGAGTCGGCGTCCACCAGGTCGTTCCACACCGCGAACCAGGCGCCGTTGGGCCACCCGCCGGCACGATGTCGGTGGCGTCGAGCCGGTTGGGCAGGCACACGTCATAGAGACGCTGGTTGTTGAGGCCTTCGCCGTGGTAGTTCGTGAACGGCAACCACATAGAGGGTGGAGCCGTTCATGTTGATGTGTTGGTAGCCGTCTGCCTCTGCACTGTCCGTCCCGTACCAACCGTTGTTCCAGGCGCCGATCAGCACGTCCCTGTCATAGCCATCAGCTGAACCGTGCATCACCGTCATGGAGCCCCACGCGGCCGGCCACTCACCGTGGCTGCGGATGTACTCAGCCGTCTCATTGAAGGAGTCCCGGTACTCCTCGGCCTCTGCCCGGCGCGCGTCTCACAAAACACCGAGCCAGTGATTTCACCATGAATCCTTTCGACGCCCCAAGACACCATCCCGGGGTTCCTCGTGTCTGCAGGTCGGGGCGATGTGCTCACCCACCTTGAGCAACACAGCCAACGGCAGCTCGGCCTTCAGCACCGGGTTCGGGGCGGGACCGATCGGCTCGAACGCGTCTGCGCAGGGCGCGGATGGTACCGCAGCGCCACCTCGATCAGCAGTCGGGGTGGGCCAGGGATTCGTTATGAAACCGAGACTGATCGATTGCGCGATTCACGTTGACGGGGGCCTCTGAGTTGAGCACCATGTGACAAAGAAAACCGTTTCACGGGTCCTCGTATGCCGCCCCGTGTCACACCATGCCGATTCGTCGGAGAGGGCATCAGAGCCCCACCCAGGGATGGCCAGAGTTGGCCTCCACTGAACCGTTTCTAGGAGGAAACGATAATGAAGCTCAATCGTCGCGGGTTCATCGGGCTGGGCGCTGCCAGCGTTGCCGTCCTCGGTCTGGCCGCCTGCGGAAATGACACCGCCGAAACCGGTACCGATCCGACTACCTCCGCCAGCGCCGGCGGAGGGGAAGCGGCAGCCGGCGGCAAGGTCGGCGTCTCGATGCCCACCCAGACCTCGGAGCGCTGGATCGCCGACGGCGACGCCGTCAAGTCGCAGCTCGAGGAGGCCGGCTTCGAGGTCGACCTGCAGTTCGCCAACGATGACATCCCGACCCAGTCGCAGCAGGTCGACCAGATGATCACCCAGGGCGTCAAGGTCCTCATCATCGCCGCCATTGACGGCACCGCGCTCGCACCGCAGCTGGATGCGGCGGCCGCAGCCGGGATCAAGGTGATCTCGTACGACCGTCTGATCCGCGACTCGGAGAACGTCGACTTCTACGTCTCCTTCGACAACTTCAAGGTGGGCGTCGCTCAGGGCCAGTCCCTCATCGACGGCCTCGCTGAGCGCTTCAGCGCCGAGAAGCCCGCCAACATCGAGCTGTTCGCCGGATCGCTGGACGACAACAACGCCCACTTCTTCTTCGACGGCGCCATGTCGGTCCTGCAGCCGAAGATCGATGCGGGCGAGTACGTCGTCCCGTCGGGCCAGACCTCCATCGAGCAGGCCGCCATCCTCCGTTGGCAGCAGGAGACCGCGCAGAAGCGCATGGAGGACCTCCTCACCGCCAACTACAGCGACAAGAAGCTCCACGGCGCGCTGTCCGCCTACGACGGTCTCTCGCGCGGCATCATCACCGCCCTGGAGAACAACGGCTACAGCGGTGACACCTTCCCGATCGTCACCGGTCAGGACGCCGAGATCGCCTCGGTCAAGCTCATCAACGACGGCATCCAGTACTCGACGATCTTTAAGGACACCCGTCTCCTGGCCGAGCAGGCCGTCAAGGCCGCCGTCGCGCTGCTCCAGGGCAACGAGCCCGAGGCCAACGACACCGAGACCTACGACAACGGCGTGAAGGTCGTGCCCTCGTACCTCCTCGACGTCACCACCGTCACCAAGGACAACGTCACCGAGGCCCTTGTGGACACCGGCTACTGGACCCAGGAGCAGGTCGACTCCGGCGTTGCCTGATCCCCGGTAACTGACGCGATGGGGCCGGTGGTTGAATACAACCGCCGGCCCCATCCCAATTGAAAGCAGGCATACCTTGAGCGACATCATTCTCGAGATGCGCAACATCACCAAGGAATTCCCCGGTGTGAAGGCGCTGTCAGACGTGAATCTCAGCGTGCGGCGGGGCGACATCCACGCCATCTGCGGTGAGAACGGAGCCGGCAAGTCCACCCTCATGAAGGTGCTGTCCGGCGTCTACCCGCACGGTACCTACGATGGCCAGATCTTCTTCGATGACGAAGAGGTCAAGTTCAACTCGATCAACCAGTCCGAAGCCAAGGGCATCGTCATCATCCACCAGGAGTTGGCGCTGGTCCCCCAACTGTCCATTGCGGAAAACATCTTCCTCGGCAACGAGCAGGCGGAGAGCGGCCGCATCAACTGGCACAAGACCAACCAGCGCGCCGCCCAACTGCTGCGCCAGGTGGGCCTCGACGAGAACCCCACCACCCTCATCCAGGACATCGGAGTGGGCAAGCAGCAGTTGGTGGAGATCTCGAAGGCGCTCTCCAAGAAGGTCAAGCTACTGATCCTCGACGAGCCCACCGCCGCCCTCAACGACACGGACTCGGCGCACCTCCTCGGCCTGCTGCGGCAACTGCGCGATGAGGGCATCACGTCGATCATGATCTCGCACAAGCTCAACGAGATCATCTCCATTGCCGACGCCAACACGATCATCCGTGACGGAATGACGATCGAGACCATCCAGAAGGGCCCGGAGATGCAGCAGAGCCGCATCATCAAGGGCATGGTCGGTCGCGACCTCGAGCATCTCTACCCCGCCCACGAGCCAAAGATCGGCGAGGAACTTTTCCGCATCGAGGACTGGTCCGTCATGCACCCCACCATCCCGGGGCGCAAGACCATCGACGACGCCAGCCTCAACGTCCGCGCCGGCGAGATCGTCGGCATCGCCGGCCTCATGGGCGCGGGCCGCACCGAACTCGCCATGAGCGTCTTCGGCGAGGCGTGGGGCCACAAGGTCAGCGGAAAGGCGTACCTGCAGGGCAAGGAGGTTGACCTCTCCTCCGTACACCAGGCGATCAACGCCGGCTTGGCATACGCCACAGAGGACCGCAAACGGTTCGGCCTCAACCTGATCGACGACATCCGCCGCAACATCTCCGCCGCCTCCCTCGACCGGCTCAAGACTCCTCTCGGGTCGGTCAATGCCAACGAGGAGATCAAGCGCGCCGAGCAATTCCGGGGCAGCATGCGCATCAAGGCGCCGTCGGTGATGACGATCGCAGGGCAACTGTCCGGCGGTAACCAGCAGAAGGTCGTCCTCTCCAAGTGGATGATGACCGAACCCGAGGTGCTCATCCTCGACGAGCCGACCCGAGGAATCGACGTCGGCGCGAAATATGAGATTTACACCATCAT
Organism: Tessaracoccus sp. MC1865; assembly: GCF_017815535.1. NCBI lineage: Bacteria > Bacillati > Actinomycetota > Actinomycetes > Propionibacteriales > Propionibacteriaceae > Tessaracoccus > Tessaracoccus sp. MC1865. Next base: position 2,189,604 of record NZ_CP072596.1, read on the forward strand.
CAACTCACTCGCCGACGCAGGCAAGGCTGTCATCGTGATCTCGTCCGAGTTGCCCGAACTGCTAGGCATCTGCGACCGCATCTACACGCTGGCCTTCGGGCGCATCACCGGCGTCCTGGATCGCGGCGAAGCAAACCAGGAGAACCTCATGACACTCATGACCAAGGAAAGGGAGGCTGTCTGACATGGCAAGCGTCAAGAACATGCTGGGGGCGGTGAACCTCCGCCAGAGCGGCATCTTCCTGGCCCTGGTGGCCATAGTCATCCTCTTCCAAGTCTGGACGAAGGGCCTCCTGCTCAGCCCTCCCAACGTGACCAACTTGGTGCTGCAGTACTCCTACATCCTGGTGTTGGCGATCGGCATGCTGTTCGTCATCGTCGTGGGTCACATCGACCTGTCCGTGGGATCCGTGATCGCGCTCGTGGGTGCCATCGCGGCAACCCTCGTGATCAAGATGGGGCAGGCGTGGTGGGTCGCGGTGATCGCCGGGCTCGCCGTCGGCCTGCTGATCGGCCTCTGGCACGGCTTCTGGGTGGCTTACGTCGGCATCCCCGGCTTCATTGTGACGCTGGCCTCCATGCTGCTGTTCCGTGGCGCGACGTTCATGGTGCTGGGGTCCATTTCGCTGTCCCCCATGAGCAACGAGTACAAGCAGATCGCCACGGGGTTCCTCCAAGGACTCTTCGGTACAGTCCCCATCTTCGGCAAGAACGTGGACGTCTTCACGCTGCTTGTCGGCATCTTGGCGGTGGCCGGGTTCATCTTCAGCGCGCTGCGTACCCGCGCGGCCCGCATCCAGTATGAGCAGCCCGTGGAGAAAGCAGGCCTGATGGTCGCGAAGTTCGCCGCGATCGCCGTAGCGGTGCTCTTCTTCGCCTTCCAGCTCTCGGTGAGCCGGGGCTTCCCGATCGTGTTGTTCATCCTGGCCGCCCTGATCCTGCTCTACGCCTACCTGTCGCAGAACACGGTCTACGGTCGCCACACCTACGCCATCGGCGGCAACATCCATGCGGCCCGCCTTTCGGGCGTCAACGTGAAGCGCACCATCATGCTCGTGTACGTGCACATGGGTCTGTTGTCGGCCATTGCGGGCATCATCTACTCCTCGCGCGCGAACGGTGCGCAGCCCGCCGCCGGCAACGGCATCGAACTCGATGCGATCGCCGCCTGCTTCATCGGTGGCGCAGCCGTCACCGGCGGCGTCGGCCGGGTCGTCGGCGCCATCATCGGTGGCACGATCATGGCAGTCATGACCAATGGCATGCAGCTGCTCGGCGTGGAGGCACCCACTCAGCAGGTCGTCAAGGGCCTCGTGCTCCTCCTCGCCGTTGCGTTCGACCTCGTGAACAAGCGGCGCGCAGTGTCCAAGGGGTAACTGCCCGGACACTGCAGCAGGGCGGGAGACCGGTAAGCGGATCCTCGTGGCCCTCACAACACCTGCTGTAGGTGATCCGATGCACATCATGCACACGCCCGGCTGGCTCGTCCCAGCCGGGCGTTGTGCGTGGTCAGCGCTCGAACCGTTCCGGCGAGCAGCCTCAGCCGCGACACGCGGCGCTGCGCAACCGAAGGACTCGGCCGTGCAACTCCACAAAAGAACACGGTCCCCGCAACTCCCAAAACGTTGGGTGTTGCGAGGACCGTGAGAACCGCGGTTGGTTGCCTACCGCCTCGGATCAGGTTCAGCGAATCTCGCCGAAGTCCATCTCGTCGAGAGGCACGGCCGGGCCGACCACGTCAGAGCCGAACGCGTAGTCATACGGGTCGTAGCTCATCGTGTAGGCGGTGGCGCGGGCCTCTTCGGTGGGCTCAACCCGGATGTTGCGGTAACGCTCGAGACCGGTGCCGGCCGGGATCAGCTTGCCGAGGATGACGTTCTCCTTCAGGCCCAGGAGCTTGTCGCTCTTGCCCTGGATGGCGGCATCCGTGAGGACCTTGGTCGTCTCCTGGAAGGACGCGGCCGACAGCCACGACTCCGTCGCGAGCGACGCCTTGGTGATACCCATCAGCACCGGACGACCCTCGGCGGGCTTGCCACCCTCGGAGAGCGCCCGACGGTTCGAGGCCTCGTAGCTGGGACGGTCCACGAGCTCGCCCGGCATCATGTCGGTCTCACCCGAGTCGATGACGGTCACGCGACGCAGCATCTGCCGGATGATGATCTCGATGTGCTTGTCGTGGATGGGGGCGCCCTGCGTGCGGTACACACGCTGGACCTCCTCCACGAGGTGCTCCTGCACCTTGCGGAGACCACGCACGCGAAGCACGTCCTGCGGGTCCACCTGGCCGGCGGTCAACTGCTGACCGATCGACACGCGGACGCCGTCCTGGATGTGGATGCGCTGACCCGTGTTGTCCTCGAACTCGAGGCGGGTGCGGCGGCCGACCGGGTACTCCAGGTCCTCACCACCGTCGTCACGCACGATGACGATCTTGCGCGAACGGTCACCGTCCTCGATCCGCACGACGCCGTCGGCCTCTGCGATCGGTGCCTTGCCCTTGGGCTGGCGGGCCTCGAAGAGCTCCGTGACACGCGGCAGACCCTGCGTGATGTCGTCGCCAGCCACACCACCGGTGTGGAAGGTACGCATCGTCAGCTGGGTACCGGGCTCGCCGATGGACTGGGCAGCGACGATACCGACGGCCTCGCCGACATCCACGAGCTTGCCGGAGGCCAGCGAACGGCCGTAACACATGGCACAGGTGCCGGCAGCCGACTCACAGGTGAGCACGGAGCGGACCTTGACCGTGGTGACCCCGGCCTCGACCAGCTTGAGGATCTCGGCGTCGCCCAGGTCGGTTCCGGCCTGGACCAGCACGTTGCCCTTGGCGTCGACGGCGTCGACGGCCAGCGAGCGTGCGTAGACGGCGGTCTCCACGTCGACCGGGGTCTCCACGGAGGCGCCCTTGGCGAACGGCTCGGCGGGGATCTCGATCGGGCGGCCCGTCTCGTCCGCACCTGCGGTGGTCCACTTGGCGATGACCTTGGAGAGGCCACGCTCGGTGCCGCAGTCTTCCTCGCGGATGATCACGTCCTGCGAGACGTCGACCAGACGACGGGTGAGGTAACCGGAGTCTGCGGTGCGCAGAGCGGTGTCGGCCTGGCCCTTTCGGCCACCGTGCGTCGAGATGAAGTACTCGAGCACCGACAGGCCTTCGCGGAAGTTGGACTTGATCGGGCGGGCGATGATCTCGCCCTTCGGGTTGGCCACGAGTCCTCGCATGGCGGCGATCTGGCGCATCTGCGTCATGTTTCCTCGAGCGCCCGAGTCCACCATCATGAAGATGGGGTTCTCGGTCGTGAAGTTCGCCTTCATGGCCTCCGTGAGTTCCGTGGTGGCGTCACCCCAGATGCCGATCAGCTCGGACCGACGCTCGTCCTCGGTCAGCTGACCGCGGTCGTAGAGCGTGTCGATCTTGGTCGCGCGACGCTCGTAGACGTCAAGGATCTCGGCCTTCTGCGGCGGGGTCTGGACATCCGAGATGGACACCGTCACGCCGGAGCGCGACGCCCACTTGAAGCCCACGTCCTTCAGGTTGTCGAGCGCAGCCGCGACCTTGACCTTCGGGTACGTCTCCGCCAACTCGTTGATGATCGGGCCCAAGACACGCTTGCCGACGACGGTGTTGACGTAGTGGAAGTCCTCCGGCAGCGCCTCGTTGAAGAGGGCGCGACCGAGCGTGGTTTCCACCAGCACCGAACCGTCGGGGCGGGGCTCGACGCCGTCCACGACGACGTCACGCAGCACGATGCGGCACCTGGCGCCGATCGACAGGTCGCCGCGGTCGAAGGCCATGATGGCCTCGGCCAGCGACGAGAAGAGCCGGCCCTGTCCCTTGCCCTCACGTTCGGAGGTGAGGAAGTAGTGACCGATGATCATGTCCTGCGTGGGCATGGTCACGGGGCGGCCGTCTGCCGGCTTCAGGATGTTGTTGGTCGAGAGCATCAGCACGCGTGCCTCAGCCTGGGCCTCGGCCGACAGCGGGAGGTGCACGGCCATCTGGTCACCGTCGAAGTCGGCGTTGAACGCCGTGCAGACGAGCGGGTGGATCTGGATGGCCTTGCCCTCGATGAGCTGGGGCTCGAACGCCTGGATGCCGAGGCGGTGCAGGGTTGGTGCACGGTTCAGCAGCACGGGGTGTTCGGTGATGACCTCTTCGAGGACGTCCCACACGACGGGGCGCTGACGCTCCACCATGCGCTTGGCGGCCTTGATGTTCTGGGCGTGGTTCAGGTCGTCGAGACGCTTCATCACGAACGGCTTGAACAGCTCCAACGCCATGGCCTTCGGCAGACCGCACTGGTGCAGCTTCAGCTGAGGACCGACCACGATGACCGAGCGGCCCGAGTAGTCGACGCGCTTGCCCAGGAGGTTCTGACGGAAGCGACCCTGCTTGCCCTTGAGCATGTCGGAGATCGACTTCAGCGGGCGGTTGCCCGGCCCGGTGACGGGACGGCCACGACGGCCGTTGTCGAACAGCGAGTCGACGGCCTCCTGCAGCATCCGCTTCTCGTTGTTGACGATGATCTCGGGTGCACCGAGGTCGATCAGCCTCTTGAGACGGTTGTTGCGGTTGATGACGCGGCGGTACAGGTCGTTGAGGTCCGAGGTGGCGAAGCGGCCACCGTCGAGCTGCACCATGGGGCGCAGGTCCGGGGGGATGACCGGGACGACGTCCAGCACCATCGACGACGGCGCGTTCTGGCCGTTGAGGAAGGCGCTGACCACCTTGAGGCGCTTCAGGGCACGCGTCTTGCGCTGGCCCTTGCCCGTGGCGATGGTCTCGCGCAGCGAGATGGACTCGGCCTTCAGGTCGAAGTCCTGCAGGCGCCGCTGGATCGCCTCGGCGCCCATGGAACCCTCGAAGTACTTGCCGAAGCGCTTCTTCATCTCGCGGTAGAGGATCTCGTCGCCCTCGAGGTCCTGGACCTTCAGGCCCTTGAACCGCTGCCACACCTCGTCGATGCGGTCCAGCTGACGCTGCGCACGGGTGCGGATGAGGTTGGCTTCCTTCTCGCCGGCCTCGCGCACCTTGCGCTTGACGTCGGCCTTGGCGCCCTCTTCCTCAAGAGCGGCCAGGTCCTCTTCCAGCTTGCGCATGCGGGTTTCGATGTCCGCGTCACGCTTGCCGGCGACCTGCTTGGACTCAGCCTCGACCTTCGCCTGCAGCGAGGAGAGGTCGCGGTGGCGGCCCTCCTCGTCGACGGAGGTGATCATGTGCGCGGCGAAGTAGATGACCTTCTCGAGGTCCTTCGGAGCGATGTCCAGCAGGTAGCCGAGACGGCTGGGGACACCCTTGAAGTACCAGATGTGGGTCACGGGCGCGGCCAGCTCGATGTGCCCCATGCGCTCGCGACGCACGTTGCTCCGGCTCACCTGGACGCCACAGCGCTCGCAGACGATGCCCTTGAAGCGGACGCGCTTGTACTTGCCGCAGTAGCACTCCCAGTCACGGGTGGGGCCGAAGATCTTCTCGCAGAAGAGGCCGTCACGCTCCGGCTTGAGGGTTCGGTAGTTGATGGTCTCGGGCTTCTTGACCTCGCCCTCGGACCACTTCTGGATCTGCTCGGTGCTCGCGAGACCGATCCGGAGTTCATCGTAGAAGTTCACGTCCAGCACGTTTGGCTTCTCTTTCCCCTACTTCGGCAGTAGGCGCCTGTGAGACAACGGCGATCTCGCCAGTCTCGGATTTCAAGTGTGTGCGAGCGAAGCAAGCTCCGCTGGTGGGCTCACGTGGGGCGCAGCCCCCCGCGGATCAGACTTCGCCGACGTCCATGAAGTTGTCGCTACCGGGACGGCGACCGAGATCGATACCGAAGTCTTCGGCCGAACGCATGTCGTCCTCCGAATCGGTCAGGTCGATGACGGTTCCGTCGTCGGAGAGCACCTCTACGTTCAGGCAGAGGGACTTCATTTCCTTGACGAGCACCTTGAAGGACTCAGGGATGCCCGGCTCGGGGATGTTCTCCCCCTTGACGATCGCCTCGTAGACCTTGACGCGGCCAGGCACGTCATCGGACTTGATGGTGAGCAGTTCCTGCAGCGCCCAGGCGGCACCATAGGCCTCGAGGGCCCACACTTCCATCTCACCGAAGCGCTGGCCGCCGAACTGGGCCTTACCGCCGAGCGGCTGCTGGGTGATCATCGAGTACGGGCCGGTCGAACGCGCGTGGATCTTGTCGTCGACCAGGTGGTGGAGCTTCAGCATGTACATGTAGCCCACGCCGATCTTCTCCGGGTACGGCTCGCCGGAGCGGCCGTCGAAGAGGCGGGCCTTGCCAGTGGAGTCCACCAGGCGGTCTCCGTCGCGGGTGGTCAGCGAGTTGGCGAGGAGACCAGCGATCTCCTCCTCGTTGGCACCGTCGAACACGGGGCTGGCGACCTTGGCGTCGCCGTCGACGTGGCCGAGGCCGACGTCACGGAGGCGCTGGGCCCATTCCTCCTGGACCCCGGTGATGTCCCACCCGGTCTTGGCGATCCAGCCGAGGTGGTTCTCGAGGACCTGGCCCACGTTCATTCGCGAGGGCACACCCAGCGGGTTCAGCACGATGTCGACGGGGGTGCCGTCCTCGAGGAACGGCATGTCCTCCACCGGAAGGATCTTCGAGATGACGCCCTTGTTGCCGTGGCGGCCGGCGAGCTTGTCGCCGTCGGAGATCTTGCGCTTCTGGGCCACGTGCACGCGAACCAGCTGGTTCACGCCGGGGGGCAGTTCGTCGTCGTCCTCGCGGTTGAACACGCGCACGCCGATGACGGTGCCGGATTCGCCGTGGGGAACCTTGAGCGACGTGTCGCGCACCTCGCGGGCCTTCTCGCCGAAGATGGCGCGCAGCAGGCGCTCCTCCGGCGTGAGCTCGGTCTCGCCCTTGGGCGTGACCTTGCCCACCAGGATGTCGCCGGCGGAGACCTCGGCGCCGATGCGCACGATGCCACGCTCGTCGAGATCAGCCAGCATCTCGTCGGAAACGTTGGGGATCTCGCGGGTGATCTCCTCGGCGCCCAGCTTGGTGTCGCGGGCGTCGACCTCATGCTCCTCGATGTGGATCGAGGTGAGGACGTCGTCCTGCACGATGCGCTGCGACAGGATGATGGCGTCCTCGTAGTTGAGGCCCTCCCACGGCATGAAGGCCACGAGGAGGTTCTTGCCGAGTGCCAGTTCACCCTGGTCCGTGCAGGGGCCGTCTGCCAGCGGGGTGCCGATCTCGACCCGGTCGCCCGGGCCGACCAGCGGACGCTGGTTGATGCAGGTGCCCGCGTTGGAGCGGACGAACTTGTCCAGCTTGAAGCTGGAGTACGTACCGTCGTCGTTGGCGATCTCCAGGAGATCTGCCGAGACGGAGCTCACGACGCCGGGCTTGCGGGCCAGGGTGACGTCACCGACGTCGACGGCGGCGCGGTATTCCATACCGGTACCCACCACGGGTGACTCGTTGCGGAGCAGGGGCACCGCCTGGCGCTGCATGTTGGCGCCCATGAGGGCACGCGAGGCGTCGTCGTGCTCGAGGAACGGGATCAGCGCCGTGGCGATGGAGACCATCTGGCGCGGGGACACGTCCATGTACTCGACCTCGGCGACGGGGACCTCGTCGGCGTCGCCGTGCTTCAGGCGGACGAGCACGCGCTCCTCCGTCAGGCGGCCGTCCTCGTTCACTGCGGCGTTGGCCTGCGCGATCGAGTAGCGGTCCTCCTCATCAGCGGTGAGGTAGTCGATCTGATCCGTCACGTGACCGTCGACGACCTTGCGGTACGGGGTCTCGATGAAGCCGAACGCGTTGACTCGGGCGAACGAGGCCAGCGAGCCGATGAGGCCGATGTTCGGGCCTTCAGGGGTCTCGATGGGGCACATGCGGCCGTAGTGCGACGGGTGGACGTCTCGGACTTCCATGCCTGCGCGGTCACGGGAGAGACCACCGGGGCCCAGCGCGGACAGACGACGCTTGTGCGTCAGGCCGGCGAGCGGGTTGTTCTGGTCCATGAACTGCGACAGCTGCGAGGTTCCGAAGAACTCCTTCAGCGCCGCGGTCACCGGGCGGATGTTGATCAGCGTCTGCGGCGTGATGGCCTCGATGTCCTGCGTGGTCATCCGGTCGCGCACGACGCGCTCCATGCGGCCCAGGCCGGTGCGGAGCTGGTTCTGGATCAGCTCGCCCACGGTGCGGAGACGACGGTTGCCGAAGTGGTCGATGTCGTCGGCCTCGACGGGGAGGTCACCCAGGAATTCCTTGTGCTCGTGCAGGGCGACGATGTAGCCGATGGCTGCGGAGATGTCGTCCTCGGTGAGCACCTGCTGATCGAACGGGAGCTCGAGGCCGAGCTTCTTGTTGATCTTGTAGCGGCCGACCTTCGCCAGGTCGTAGCGCTTGTCGTTGAAGTAGTAGTTCTCGAGCAGCTGCTGCGCAGCGTCACGTGCCGGGGGTTCGCCCGGACGGAGCTTGCGGTAGATGTCGAGGAGTGCCTCGTCCTGCGTCTTGACGGTGTCTTTCTCGAGCGTCAGCCGCATGGACTCCGCGTCGCCGAACTCAGAGAGGATGCGGTCTTCTGTCCAGCCGAGCGCCTTGAGCAGGACGGTGACGTTCTGCTTGCGCTTGCGGTCCAGGCGCACGAAGACCATGTCGCGCTTGTCGATCTCGAACTCGAGCCACGCGCCACGCGACGGGATGACCTTGCAGGAGAAGATGTCCTTGTCCGAGGTCTTGTCGGGGGTCTGCTCGAAGTAGACGCCGGGCGAGCGCACGAGCTGCGAGACGACGACACGCTCGGTGCCGTTGATGATGAAGGTGCCACGGTCCGTCATCAGGGGGAAATCGCCGATGAAGACGGTCTGGGACTTGATTTCACCGGTCTCATTGTTGGTGAACTCAGCGGTGACGAAGAGCGGTGCCGCGTAGGTGGTGTCGCGGTCCTTGCACTCCTCGATCGTCCACTTGGGCTCCTCGAAGCGGTGGTCGCGGAACGACAGCTGCATCGAGTCCTGGAAATCGGAGATGGGTGAGATCTCGGCGAAGATCTCTTCCAGGCCGGAGCGGGTGTTGACGTCGGTGCGGCCGGCAGCGAGCTGCTCTTCGACCTTCGCCCGCCAGGTCTCATTCCCGATCAGCCAGTTGTATGCGTCGATCTGCAGGTCCAGGAGGTTGGGAACCTCCAGAGGCTCGTGAATCTTCGCGAACGAGATACGACCGGTGGACGAGACGACATTGGTGTTCTTCAACGCAGAGCGCGAGGCGGCCAAGATTGGGTCCTTCCAAGAACGCTTGAAGCAAATATCCGTGCATGGCGAACTGCCCGTGTCAAATCACGGGCGCAACGCATAGCGGGGCAAAGAACCACTATAGATCAAATAGCCGCGGACGGCAACAACCGCCGGCCCCCGGATTTCGGCCTGCGGTGGAAGGGTCGACGTCGACCTCGCGGGACCGATGATACCGCTCCGGCTGGCGGTGGCAAGTGAAAACGGCCCGCCCCCTCGCGGGGACGGGCCGTCGGAAGAGTTGGTGACTCTAGATCACTTGAACTCGACGGTACCGCCGGCGGCCTCGAGGGCCTCCTTGGCCTTGGCAGCGGTGTCCTTGTCGACGCCCTCGAGCACCGGCTTCGGAGCACCCTCGACGAGGTCCTTGGCCTCCTTCAGGCCGAGGGAGGTCAGAGCGCGCACCTCCTTGATGACGGCGATCTTCTTCTCGCCGCCCGAGGTCAGGATGACGTCGACCTTGTCGGAGGCAGCTTCCTCGTCGCCGTCGCCAGCGGCGTCGCCGGCAGCGGCAGCCGGAGCGGCCGCAACGGCCACCGGAGCAGCGGCGGTCACGCCGAAGGTGTCTTCGAACAGCTTCACGAACTCGGAGAGCTCGATGAGGGTCATCTCCTTGAAGGCGTCAAGGAGCTCTTCGTTGTTGAGCTTAGCCATGAGGCTTTCCTTTCAGATTGGTCCGCAGCGTGCGGAACAGTGTTGTTATTCCGCAGCTTCCGCTGCTTCAGGTGCCGCTTCCGCGGCGGGGGTCTCGTCCGTGGCTTCGGTGGCCGGCGCGGAGCCAGCACCACCGATCAAGGAGGGGTCAGCCTGTGCGGCGTCGCGCAGCGCGCCGAGCACGCGAGCGCCCTGCGACAGCGGGGCAGCCAGCATGTAGGCGGCCTTGGCCAGGTTGGCCTGGAGCGCGCCTGCCATCTTGGCCAGCAGAACCTCGCGGGATTCGAGGTCGGCCAGCTTCAGAACAGCCTGGGCGTCGAGGAACTTGCCTTCCAGGACACCACCCTTGATTGCCAGAGACGGATTTGCCTTCGCGAAGTCACGCAGCCCCTTGGTGGCGGCTGCGATGTCACCCGTGACGAAAGCGATAGCCGTGGGGCCGGTGAGGGTCTCGTCGAGCCCTTCGATTCCGGCTTCCTTGGCAGCGATCGCCGTCAGGGTGTTCTTCGCAACGGCGTAGGTGGCGTTCTCACCGAGCGAACGGCGCAGCTGCTTGAGCTGCGCCACGGTGAGACCGCGGTACTCGGTCAGCACTGCCGCTTCGGACTTGCTGAAAGCCTCAGCCAGTTCCGAAACCTTGGCAGCCTTATCCGGCCTCGCCATATGAGTCTCCTTCCGGTCTAACACCTCTGCCCGCCGTGACGGGCGGCCCGAGGGCCGAAGTGACGCAAGACACAAAAACGCCCCGGCGCTCAGGCGGCGCGGGGCGGACAGGTATAACCTATTCTTCTCACGTTCACCTGCGCGGGTGCCATGTGGCTTTATGGCTGTTGAGCCACCTGCGGTCTTCGGCTCCCGAAACGATACCGGATGCCCACCCGGGCGCCAAATCGTCGGCGCCGGCCACCCCTGGGGCCGCACCCAATGCAGTCCCAGAGGCCTCGTCCATTAAGATTTGGCAGTTGAATCATCCCGTCTCCGCCTTGAGAGAAGAACTGACATGCGCCGAATCCTCGCCGCCAGCCTGCTGGCCGCACTCACGCTGACCGCCTGTGGCGGGCAGGACGCCTCCGGGCCGGCCGACGCCGCCGACTCCACGGACCGCAGCCACGACGTGTCCGGCGTCCAGAAGGTGGACGAGATCGCGGCCCTGCTGCCCGCCGCCGTCGCCGACAAGGGCACCCTGGTCGTCGGTGCCGCCGTGGACTACGCCCCGGCCGAGTTCCGCGCCGATGACCTGCAGACCGCCATCGGCTACGACGTCGACCTCAGCAAGGCGCTCGGCAACGTGCTGGGCCTCAAGGCCGAGGTCGTCGACGGCGAGTTCGCCTCGCTGCTGGCCGGCATGGGCTCGAAGTACGACATCGGCATCTCGTCGTTCACCATCACCCCCGAGCGCACCGCCAGCTACAACATGATCAGCTACATCACGGTCGGGTCCAGCTTCGCCGTCAAGAAGGGAAACCCCGACGGCCTCAACCCCGACGACGTGTGCGGCAAGGCCATCGGGGTCCAGACCGGCACATGGCAGGAGGAGGAGCTCGGCATGTTCAACGAGGAGTGCGCCGCCGCCGGCAAGGACGCCATCGAGGTCCTCTCCTACCCCCGGCAGAGCGACGTGACCACCAATGTGGTGGGCGGCAAGGCCGACGCTTTCTACGCCGACTCCACCGTGGCCAGCTACTCCGTGGCCATCACCGGTGACCAGCTCGAGGTCGTCGGTGACGTCCGCGACGCGGCCCCGCAGGGCATCGTCGTGCCGCAGGACGATGCGGCCCTCACCGAAGCCGTGCAGAAGGCCATGCAGCACCTCATGGACGACGGCACCTGGCAGGCCATCCTCGACTCCTGGGGTGTCGACGAGGCCGCGCTGGACACTGCTGAACTGAACCCGGAGGGCTGATCCCCGTGCCCACCCGACCGGAGTTGATCCGCGCGCGCCCTGTGCCCAGACCCAGCGTCTGGATCTGGGCGGCCATCGTCCTGGTGCTGTTCGCCCTTCTGGTCTACAGCCTGTTCACGAACCCCAACTACCGCTGGGACGTGGTCGGCCAGTACCTGTTCGACGCGCGGGTCATCTCCGGTGTGGGCTGGACCCTCATCCTGACGGTGCTGGCCATGGCGCTCGGCATCCTGCTGGCGGTCACCACCGCCATCATGCGGATGGGCACCAATCCCATCCTGCGCGCCGTGGCCTACGTCTACATCTGGTTCTTCCGCGGGACCCCCATCTACACCCAGCTGGTGTTCTGGGGCCTCATCGCGGTGCTGTACCCCCGGATGGGGGTGCCGTTCGGCCCCGAATGGTTGCAGTTCGACACGCAGGACGTGATCAACGCCACCGTCGCAGCCGTGCTCGGTCTGGGCCTCAACGAGGGCGCCTACCTCTCTGAGATCGTGCGCGGCGGGCTCAGCTCCGTCGACAAGGGTCAGTGGGAGGCGTCGACAGCGCTGGGCATGAAGCGCTCGACGACGCTTCGTCGCATCGTCATCCCGCAGGCCATGCGGGTGATCGTGCCGCCCACGGGCAACGAGACCATCTCCATGCTGAAGACCACCTCGCTCGTGCTGGCAGTGCCGTTCTCGCTGGAGCTGACGTTCGTCACCAACGCCATCGGTAACAAGAGCTTCCTGCCCGTGCCGCTGCTGATCGTCGCCGCCATCTGGTACCTGAGCATCACCTCGGTGCTGATGGTGGGGCAGGCACGCCTGGAGCGCTACTACGGCCGGGGCTTCGACAACTCGGAGACCGCCGGCGGAGGCAAGGCCAAGGGCGTCTCGAAGAAGCAGCAGGCCATCCTCGCCTCCGGTACCGTCCATGAAGACCCCAATCTGGAGGTGACCCCGTGACCACCACGACCCCCATGGTCGACATCCAGGGCGTGCACAAGTTCTTCGGTGAACTGCACGTCCTCAAGGGCATCGACCTCCAGGTGCAGAGGGGCGAGGTGTGCGTCGTGCTGGGGCCCTCAGGCTCCGGCAAATCCACCCTCATCCGCTGCATCAACGAACTGGAACAGATCAGCGCCGGCCGCCTCTACGTCGACGGCGACCTCATGGGTCTCCGCGAGGTCGACGGGGTGCTGCACAGGCTCAGCGACAAGCAGATCGCCAAGCAGCGCGAGCGCGTCGGCATGGTGTTCCAGCGGTTCAACCTCTTCCCCCACATGACCGCGCGCGAGAACGTGATGGAAGCGCCGCGCCAGGTCCGCGGCCTCGGGAAGGCCGAAGCCGCCACGCTGGCCGACGAGCAACTGGCCCGCGTCGGGCTCTCGGACCGAGCCGACCACTACCCCGCCCAGCTCTCCGGTGGCCAGCAGCAGCGCGTGGCCATAGCCCGCGCCCTCGCGATGCAGCCGGACCTGATGCTGTTCGACGAGCCCACCTCCGCGCTCGACCCGGAGCTGGTGGGCGAAGTGCTCAGCGTGATGAAAGAACTTGCCGCCAGCGGCATGACGATGGTCGTGGTGACGCACGAGGTCGGCTTCGCCCGTGAGGTCGCGGACCAGGTGGTGTTCATGGACGACGGCGTGATCGTCGAACGCGGCACCCCCCGCGATGTCATCGACAACCCACAACAGCAGCGCACCGCGGAGTTCTTCGCCAAGGTCCTCTGAGGCCCCCTCCCCTGGTCACTGCGGACGCTCACGGCGAGAATTCTTCACCCGCCGTCACGCAACAAGGCCCCGGTCGATCCGTAGATCGCCGGGGCCTCGGAGTAGGACCAGGGGTGGTTACCAGACCCTGGTGCCCTTACCGCCGCGCATGGGGACGAAGTTGAGGATCAGGCCAACCACGATCAGGATGATTCCGATCCAGGTGAGGATCGAGATGTTCGCGATCAGGCCAATGATGAGGAGGATGATTCCGAGTACTACCATGATGGCCAACCCCTTCGGTTGATGGTCTTTCCAAGCGGGGTACCGCTCTTCCCAACTAGCTTTCCGGTGTTGCAGAGCGGGGCAACACATCCAAATGGGTGAGTTGCCCCGGTGTAATTTGCGGTACCCGACGTGGGCTCTCAGAGCCTCACACGTTCCTCCACCCACGATGCCTCGCTGCGGACCTCTCGCCCGACGACCAGTTCACCGTCGACGACAAACCCCTCCTCGCGCTCGGAGAGATAGCGGATCAGACGCTGCCGCCAGTGCCCCAACTCGTCCGCTCGTGCTGCGTCATGGGAGAGGTCCTGCAGCTCGGTGGGATCGGCGTCGAGGTCGAAGAACTGTTGGATGCCTGATCCGGACCACCATACGAACTTGCGGTGGCCATCCGTCACCCAGTGCATCGACTCCCACCCCTGCATGCTGTAGGTGTGCTCGCCGTGGATCTCCTCGCGCCATGACACCTCTTCGCCCCGGATCAGGGGCAGGACACTGGCGCCGTCGAGCGACTCGGGGATCTCGGCACCGGCGATGTCGAGGATCGTCGGCATGACGTCGCGCAGTTCCACCACCTCGTCGACGCTCGGCACCACCTTCTCGCCACCGGGGAGGCGCAGGATGAACGGGATGCGCGCGCTGCCCTCATACCCGACCGACTTCCGGTGGAAGTGGTGATCACCCAGCATGTCGCCGTGATCGGAGACGAACATGATCGCGGTGTTGCGAAGGAGGTCGAAGTCGCTCAGCGCCTCGACCATCCGGTTGAGTTGGTGGTCAATCTGGGTGATGAGCCCGAAATAACCGGCGAGGGCCCGACGGCGCACCTCAGGTCGCTGTTTCCCCAAGGAGGCGTCTGCCAGATGGTCACGCCGGTAGTCGGCGAACCGGTCGACCCAGTCCCCTACCGGCGCTTCCCCCAGGTCAGCGTCCAGGTACTGATCCAATGCCCAGGCAGGCGGGTCGTAGGGTGCGTGGGGGCGGTGGAAGGACAGATACAGGAAGAAGGGCATCGTAGGATCTCGGCGGTGGAGCCAGTCAACGGCTTCAGACATGATCCACGACGTGGGGTGGTAGGCCTCATCCTTGTCCCACGGCCTGGCCATCATCGAGTTGCACCCCACCCCGTGATCGGTTTCCGCGGCCGCCGCCATGCCCGGCTGCCTGCGCAACCAGGTGCTGTAGTCGTCGATGAGTTGCAGGTTGCGCCCGGCCATCTGGCGGGCGAAGTGCAGGAAGCCATCATGCAGCCTGACATCGTCGAAGCCGATGCGGTCGCGTTCGGGGTAGACGTGCATCTTGCCGATGGCCTGCGTCTGGTATCCCGCCCGACCGAGTTCACGGGGCAGCGTGGTCTCATACAGGTCGCTGAAGGCCACCCCCTCGCGGTACCCGTACCGGCCGTGCGACTCCTGGTTCAGGCCGGTCATGAGCCCCACCCGAGCCGGCACGCAGGTCGGCACCGCCGAGTAGGCGTGCGGGAACGTCGTTCCTTCGGCCGCCAGGGTGTCCAGGTAGGGCGTCTGGACAACGGGGTGACCGGCGCCGGACATCGCGTCACCGCGCATCTGGTCGACGCAGACCAGGATGATGTTGGTCCGCTCGGTCATCCCCCCACCGCCCCGGAACGAGGCTGTGAAGGCGGACCGGTGACGAGAAGAGGGGTCATGCGCTGTGCTCCTGTGCACTCGATGCTGCTGGCTAGACGATTCACCGTGCGCAGCAGCACTGTCAAGCCCGACGGTGAAATGCGCAGGCGGGTCGGCTGGAGCGCTGCAGGCTACCCGGGGGTCGCGGAGAGGCTGACGACCGCAACGGCGGCGCGCAATGCCGCAATGACTTCCTGGAGGGAGAGAGGTTCCTCGACTGCACGGCCCAGCACCGGCCCGTCCGTCTCGGATCCCACCAGTGCCGTCCCCGCTGCCCGGACCGCGGGCACGTGGATGAAGCCCGCAGGACCGTCGAAGCAGGTCAGCGCAGCCCGGAACGTGGCGTTGCAGACATAGCGGCCGGCGTCGTCGCTGACCTCGGCCGCCACGCCTGCGGCGCGCACGGCCCGGACGATCCCGTCCACGTCCAGCCGTGACGGCAGACGCGGCGCGAGGTCATCGATGGGCCCGGAGGGCTGTGCTCCGTCGTTGTCAGGGATGCGGGCCCGCCGCTCGTTGACGGCCCAGCGCTCCGGCGTGACGAGGGGGCGGCCGCCGGCCTCGCCGACGCAGATCACGGCATCCGGCCGCACCGCCTCGATCGAGGCTGCCAGCGCCTCGGGAGCCCGGTCGAAGGACACCGGAAGGATCGCCGTGTGCAACTCGACCGAGGGATCCGACCAGGTGGCCCCGAGTTCCCGGACGGCGTCGCCGCTCGCGTTGCCCGTGTCTCCGCCGAACGGTTCGAACCCGGAGACAAGAATGCGCATGGGTGTCAGTGTGACACCCATGCGCATTCTTCGTGAGTCGGAGGTCTGTCAACCGGCCGCGAGCGGCTGGTTGGGGGGACCGATCAGGCCTCGGCGGGCTTGAGGGCCGAGCCGTCGATGCTGACGGACGGGCTCATGGTGGCCGAGACGGCGACCTTGCGGAGGTAGCGACCCTTGGCCGCGGCCGGCTTCAGGCGCAGGACCTCGTCGAGGACGGCGAAGTAGTTCTCAGCGAGCTGCTGCTCCGTGAAGGAGGCGCGGCCGATGATGAACTGGAGGTTCGCGTGACGGTCCACGCGGAACTCGATCTTGCCGCCCTTGATGTCGGCGACGGCCTTGCCGGTGTCCATGGTGACGGTGCCGGTCTTGGGGTTCGGCATCAGGCCACGGGGACCGAGGACGCGGCCCAGACGGCCGACCTTGCCCATGAGGTCAGGGGTGGCGACGACTGCGTCGAAGTCGAGGTAGCCGCCGGCCACCTTCTCGATCAGTTCGTCGGTGCCGACCTCGTCAGCACCCGCCGCGCGTGCGGCGTCAGCCTTGTCACCGGCGGCGAAGACGAGGACCCGTGCCGTCTTGCCAGTGCCGTGCGGAAGGTTGATGGTGCCGCGGACCAACTGGTCCGCCTTGCGGGGGTCGACGCCGAGGCGCATGGCCACGTCGATCGACTCGTCGAACTTGGCCGTTGCCATCTCCTTGACGAGGCGGATGGCCTCTTCAGGGCTGTAGGCCTGGCCTTCGGCGCGCTTCTCGGCGGCCGCCTTGTATGCCTTGCTGTGCTTCATGCTGGTTCCTTGTGTTTGTGCCGGGCTCATGACCCGGTCCACCAGTTCTGGTGTGGGGAGCACTCCCCTACCAGGGATGTGTGTGTTCGGGGTTCAGATCACTTGGAGACGGTGACGCCCATGGAGCGGGCGGTGCCTTCGACGATCTTCATGGCGGCCTCGACGTCATTGGCGTTGAGGTCCGGCAGCTTGGTGGTGGCGATCTCGCGGATCTGGTCCTTGGTGATCTTGCCGACCTTGTCAGCCAACGGGTTGGCCGAACCGGACTTGAGACCCGCCGCCTTCTTGATCAGCTCGGACGCCGGGGGCGTCTTCGTGATGAAGGTGAACGTGCGGTCCTCGTAGATCGTGATCTCGACGGGGATGATGTTGCCGCGCTGGGATTCGGTCTGGGCGTTGTACGCCTTCACGAATTCCATGATGTTGACGCCGTGGGGGCCGAGAGCGGTACCGACCGGCGGGGCAGGCGTGGCTGCGCCGGCCTGCAGGGCGACCTTGACGAGCGCCGCAACCTTCTTCTTGGGAGGCATGGGTGGGTCCTTTACCTATACGGATGGATGGCGCGCCCGGAACAGGCGCGACGCACAATCTTAGACGACCTTCTCGACCTGCTTGAAATCCAGGTCGACAGGGGTCTCGCGGCCGAGGATCTCGACGAGAGCGATGAGCCGCTGATTGTTGGCGTTGAGTTCGGTGATCGTGGCGTGCACCCCGGCAAAGGGGCCGTCCGTCACCATGACGGAATCGCCGACCGCCAAGTCGACGACTTCGACCTTCTTCTTCCGTGCGGCCTCGGAACCCGCGTGAGCGGCGTTGACCTTGGCGACGACGGAAGGAGTCAGCATGTGGAGGACCTCGTCGATCGACAGCGGCACGGGCTGCTGCCCCTGGCCGACGAAGCCGGTGACGGAGGGGGTCTGGCGGACGGCGCTCCAGGAGTCGTCGGTCAGTTCCATCCGGATGAGAACGTATCCGGGGAGGACGCAACGCGTGACGGTCTTGCGGCCGTTGTTGCGTACCTCGACGACGTCCTCGGTGGGGACGACCGTCTCGAAGATGTAGTCCTCCATGTTCAGCGTGGTGACACGAGCGTCGACGTTCTGCTTGACGCGGTTCTCCATGCCGGAGTAGGTGTGGATGACGTACCAGTCACCGAACTTGGATTCGAGTTCCTCGCGCAGCTCGTTGATGGCTGCCTCGAGGGCCTCGTCGCGGTCCTGGGAGGCCTTGTCGGCGGCCTCGTCCGGCTCTTCCTCAGCCAGTTCGGCGAGTTCGATGGTGGTGTCGTCGTCCTCGGCGACGCCCAGCGAGCCGAGGTCGATCTCCAGGTCGTCGGTGGAGGTCTCTTCGATCGGGCCGAGGTCGACCTCAAAATCAGAGTTGTCAGTCATGGATTCAGCTCCCAAACAACTGCAGCAGCGACCAGCCGAAGAAGAGATCCAGCGAGCCGACGATGGCGATCATGATCAACACGAACACCAGGACGGCGCTGAACATCGAGATCGTCTGCGGCCAGGTGGGCCACACGACCTTCTTCAGCTCGGAGCCAGACTGCTTGGCGAATTCGACCGGGTTGGAAGCCCGGTAGGGGTCATCGTGCTCAGCGAGCGCTTCGGAGCGCTTGCGGGTGACGGTGTCCTTCTTGCGGACAGGGGCCTTGACGGTACGACGGACCGGTGCCAGCGCAGCGGCGGCTTCCTGCTCCTCCGGGGTGAAGTCCTTCTCCAGCTCGCCGAGGGTGATGTCCTCGTCGGCTTCGGCGACTTCCTCTTCGGCGGCAGCCAGCGCTTCGGGATCCTCGATCTCGACGGCGTCGTCTTCGGGCGCGTCGGGCTCCCCGGGGACGAAATCTTCGTTCTCCGGTACTGCGTCGTGCGACTTGTCGCTCACGCCGTGATCCCTTCGCTTGACAAACAAAATGCCTCCGGCTCGGAAGCCGTAGGCGGGGCGAGACAGCCATTGCTGACCATCTAGCAGGGCAGGAGGGACTCGAACCCCCAACCTGCGGTTTTGGAGACCGCTGCTCTGCCAATTGAGCTACTACCCTTTGGCGGTTGGATTACCGGATGGACCGTGTCGAGTGGACACGCTCCGACCTTGGCAAATTGAACCGGTGCTCGTCCACTATAGGGGTTTTCCGTGCCTGAGTCGAACCAACCTCGACCCGCGCAGTCTCAGTGATCGACCAGTCCGTGCTGATACGCCGACACGACCACCTGCACCCGGTCACGCAACCCCATCTTGCGCAGGATCGCGCCGACGTGGGACTTGATCGTGGACTCGGAGGCGAAGATCGTCTGACCGATCTCAACGTTGCTGAGACCCTGGGCCACCAGGGCGAAGACCTCGTGTTCCTTCTCAGACAGCTGTGTGAAGCCGGCCGGCGGGGCCGGCTTCTCCTGGAAGGACGAGTCGAGCAGCGCGGCGAGGTCCTCCGGCGCGATGACGCCGTTGCCGCTGTGCACCGTG
The DNA here is from genome assembly GCF_017815535.1 of Tessaracoccus sp. MC1865. Taxonomy (NCBI): domain Bacteria; kingdom Bacillati; phylum Actinomycetota; class Actinomycetes; order Propionibacteriales; family Propionibacteriaceae; genus Tessaracoccus; species Tessaracoccus sp. MC1865. Next base: position 2,209,062 of record NZ_CP072596.1, read on the forward strand.
CGGATGGAGTCCGTGAGCATCTGCGGGGTGATGTCCTTGAGCAGGAACCCGCTGGCGCCGTACCTGATGGCGGTGGCCGCGCGGTCGTCGAGGTTGAACGTGGTGAGCACCAGCACCTTGACGCCGGAGCCGGAGGCGACGGCGTCGCCCAGGATGCGGCGGGTGGCCTCCACGCCGTCGACCCCGGGCATGCGGATGTCCATCAGGATCACATCGGGATCGAGCTGTGCCGCCAGCGCCACGGCCTCCTCACCGTCGGTGGCCTCCCCAACCACCTCGAGGTCATCCTGCGCGTTGACGATGACCCGAATGGCCGAGCGGAACAGTTCCTGGTCGTCGACCAGCATGACGCGGATGGGCACGCGGTACTCCTAGTTGGTTCGCAGTGGCAGCCAGGCGGTGGCGGTGATGACCTCACCGTCGGCGCTCTGGTGCCGGTTGAGTTCGAAACTACCGCCCACGGCGCCGAGCCGCGCGCTCATCCCGGCGATCCCCCCGCCGTGGAGCGCCCTGGAGAGGGTGTGCCCGCCGTCGAGGTTGCGCACCTCCATGGTGAGCCGGTCCGCCCACGTCAACGCGACGGCGATGGGCCTGCCGTGTTCGCCGTGCTTGATGGCGTTGGTGAGCATCTCCTGCAGCACCCGGTAGGCGACTGTCTCGGCGTCGGGCGGCAACGCCCGGCTCTGCCCCAGTTGGGTGACCTCGAGGTCTACGCCCGAGGCCCGCACGCTGTCCAGCAGGGCGCCCAGGCCACCGGGAGGGGCGGGCACCGACGGGTGGTCGCCGCGGGCCGCGTGCAGCACCTCGCGGATCTCCCCGAGGGAGCGGCGGGCGCACACGGCGATGTTGTTCATGGATTCGTGCAGGTCCTGGGTGTTGGTCAGGTATTGCGCTGATTCGGCCTGCATCAGGATCACGGCCAGGGAATGGCCGACGACGTCGTGGACGTCGCGAGCGAGCCTGGCGTTGGCTGCCTCGGCCGCGGCGACCCTGGTGAGGCGCCGCTCTTCCAGGACGGCGTGCTGTTGCGCCTCGATGGCCCGGGTGCGCTGCCACTCGGCGTCCTCTGCCCGGGTCTGTTGCGCCCGGACCTGCGCCGTGGAGCGTTGCCGCAGACCCAGCAACCACGGCGCACCGAGGAAGGACGCCACGAGCCCGAAGGCGAACGCGGTGCCACCCAGCCCGAAGTACTGGTGGCCCCAGAAGAACTCCTGCCCGAGGAGGGTGCCCGCGATGAGCGCCCCGAGCGCCAACGAGACGCCGGCGACGATGACGGTGGCGCGGGACCCGAACCGCGTGGCGGTGTAGGCCAGCCATGCGCCGGCGACCATCTGGACGAGCAGCGGCAGGGGTTCGTTACCCACCATCAGCAGGAAGAGGCTGCCCGCCCAGAAGATGCCGAGCGAGGTGCCCGGCTGGCGACGGGCGATGACGAGCACAGCGACCATGAACAGCGCCCCGATGGCCCGGTCAGGGGCGGGGCTGGCGAACGCGTACAGGAGGACGGTGGGCGCCCCGAGGACCACCGCGACGCCGAGCGCGATCCGGTCTGCGAGGAGTCCCCACGCGACACTGTCGGGACGGGCGTGGGCTGCTGGCATGAGGCCAACATACGGTGCCACGCCCGCCGACGACATCCGACTCGAGGTCAGAGGCTCTGGTACTTCCCGGCGGGGTGGGCCGGATCAGCGGCCGCGACGACGCCCGCCGCCGGCGGCGGAGAATGCTGCGGCGCCACCCGCGCGCGGCTGGCCCTCGGTGCGACGGCCATCCCCGTCACGCTGCGAGCGCGGCTGTTCCCCGCTGCGCCTGCGCTGCGCACGGGGCTGTTCCCCGCTGCGCTCGCGCTGGGAACGAGGCTGCTCCCCGCTGCGGGAACTCTGGCCGGACGGCTGCTGGTCGCCGCTCGCGGCACGGCGACGCCCGCCGCCGTTGCCGCCGCGCTGCTGTTGTTGCTGGGGCTTGGCCTTGATGATGCCGCCGGGGTACTCGCGCTCCCCGGGCGCGATCTCCAGCAGCACGGGGTGCCGCTCGTCGGCGCGCGTGAGAGTGGGCTTGACCCCTGCCTTGCGGGTCAGGTCACGCACGTCGCCGCGCTGTGCGTCCAGCATGAGGGTCACGACGGTGCCCTCGGCCCCGGCGCGCGCCGTGCGGCCGGAGCGGTGGGTGTAGGCCTTGTGCTCGACCGGGGGGTCGGCGTGGATGACCAGGGCAACGTCGTCGACGTGGATGCCGCGGGCGGCCACGTCGGTGGCGACCAGGGTCTGGGCGGTCCCGGACTGGAACGCGTGCATGGAGCGCTCACGGTCGTTCTGGCTCATGTTGCCCTGCATCTCGACGGCGGGTACGCCGGCGGCATTGAGTTGGCGGGCGAGCTTCGTCGCGCGGCGCTTGGTGCGGGTGAACACCACCGTGCGGCCGGGCGCCGCGGTGAGGTTCACCAGGACCGGGAGGTGCTGCTGGTCGCTGACGTGCAGCACGTGGTGGTGCAGGGTCGGGACGGGCGAATCCGCGGAATCGGCCTCGTGGGTCTTGGGCTGGTGCAGGAACTGCTTCACGAGCGTGTCCACGGCCTTGTCGAGGGTCGCGGAGAACAGCATCCGCTGGCCGTTCGACGGGGTGGCCGACAGCAGACGGCGCACCGACGGCAGGAAACCGAGGTCCGCCATGTGATCTGCCTCGTCGAGGATGGTGACCTCGACGGAGCCGAGGCTCACGTGGCCCATCTCGATGAGGCTCTCCAGGCGTCCGGGGCAGGCGACGACCACGTCGACGCCCTTCGTCAGCGCGACGACCTGGGGCCGCTCCTTCACGCCGCCGAAGACCGTGCGCGAGGTGAGCCCGGCGACGGCTGCCAGCGGGGCGAGGGCCTCGTCGATCTGGTTGGCCAGTTCGCGGGTGGGCGCCAGGATGAGGGCGCGGGGGCGCTTGGGCGTGGGGCGGGTGCCGCTCGCCATCAGCCGGGCGACCATGGGGAGCAGGAACGCGTACGTCTTGCCGGAGCCGGTGCGGCCGCGGCCGAGGACGTCGCGGCCCAGGAGCGAGTCCGGCAGCGTGGCGGCCTGGATGGGGGTGGGGACGGTGATGCCGCGATCCTCGAGGACGGCAGCAAGCTGTGCGGGCACGCCAAGCGCGCCGAAGGACTGAGAAGTCAAAGGGGTTCTCCCGATAGGGCGATGCAGCGGTTCTGCCCGGCGCGGAAATCTCATCCGCAGCGCGATGGCATCAAAGAAAAAGATCAGAGTTTACCCGGAGCAGAACATCCGGGTGCTGTGTCCACAGTAGCGCGCTCAGCCCCAAACCCCCGCATCGGCGACCCGGCGGCTAGGCCAGCGACGCCAACCAGGCGGCGTGGAGGTCGGCGTAGCGGCCCCCGCCGGCGATCAGTTCCACCGGCGTGCCGTCCTCGACGATGCGGCCGTGGCTGAGCACCAGCACCCTGTCGGCGATCTCCACCGTCGACAGCCGGTGGGCGATGATGATGGCGGTCCGGTCGGCCAGGATCGTGGACAGCGCCGCCTGGACGAGGCGTTCGGTGGGGATGTCCAGCGAGCTGGTGGCCTCGTCGAGGATCAGCACCCGCGGGTCTGCCAGGACGACGCGGGCGAAGGCGACGAGCTGGCGCTGGCCGGCGGACAACCGCGAGCCGCGCTTGCCGGTGTCGGTGGCGAACCCGTTCGGCATGGCCTCGATGAACGTGTGGGCACCGACTGCGCGGGCCGCCGCGACCACCTCGTCGCGCGTGGTTCCGGGGCGGCCGAAGGCGATGTTGTCGGCGATGGTGCCGGCGAAGATGAAGTTCTCCTGGGTCAGCAGCGTGACGTGCCGGCGCAGGGTGGCGTCGTCGAGGTCACGCACGTCGACGCCGTCGAGCCGCACGGCCCCCTCCTGCGGGTCGTAGAACCTGGCGATGAGCTTGGCGATGGTGGTCTTGCCCGCGCCGGTGGTGCCCACGAGGGCGACGGTCTGCCCGGCCGGGATGTCCAGGTCGAGGCCCGGCAGCACCGGGGCGTCCTCCACGTAGGAGAAGTCCACGCCGTGGAGGCTCACCGCTCCCCTGACGTCCGGCAGCGCGACCGGGTGCTCGGGGTCTGCCACGTCGTCATCCTCGTCCATCACGCTGGAGATCTTCTCCAGCGCGGTGAGCGCCGACTGCAGGGTGGAGATGAACTGGCTGAGGTCCTGCATGGGGTCGAAGAACATGCGCAGGTACAGCACGAAGGCGGCCATGGTGCCGATGGAGACGCTTCCCCCGACCGCGAGGTAGCCGCCGGCGAGCACCACGAGCACGATGCCGAGGTTGCCGATGAACTGGATCCCAGGCATGGCGCGGGCGAAGATACGCATGGCGCGCACGTTGGAGTCGCGGTAGGTCAGCGCGACGTCCTCGAAGATCTCGCCGGCGCGGGGCTCGCGGCGGAACGCCTGGACGGCCTTGATGCCGGTCATGGTCTCGATGAACTGCACGATGACGATGGCCGACTGCGTGCGTACGGCGCGGAACGCGCGGGTGGAGGCGCCGGCGAACCACCGCATGAGGAGTAGGAGCGGCGGGTAGCTGAGGAAGGCGACGAGGGCCAGGCGCCAGTCGAGGCTCAGCATGATGACGCTGGAACCGAGGATGGTCAGCGCGGCGATGATCACCACGTCGAGGCCCTGCAGCACGAGTTCCTGCACGGCCTCGACGTCGCTGGTCATGCGCGACACGGCGCGTCCGGAGGTGTAGCGGTCATGGAAGCGGATGCTGAGCCGCTGGAACTTCTTGTAGAGGCGGCGGCGCAGGTCCAGCAGGATGGCGTTGCCGATCCGGCCGGAGCTGCGCAGGAAGGTGACGCGCGCTGCCACCTGGACGACTATGGCGACCGCCATCAGGCCCAGGGTGGGGAGCAGGACGCTGTCGTCGGTGAGCCCGTCGTCGAGCACGTCGCGCACGAGCACCGGCACGACCAGACGGGCGGCCGCCTCGACGACCACGACGCCGACGAGGAGCAGCAGCCAGGTGCGCCATGGGCGCACGAGGGTGGCGAGCAGCCGACGCGACGGGGCGCGCAGGCCGGCGGACGAGTCACGTTCCTCGTCGATCTCCTGCTTGACCCCGCGCCACGCGACGTTCGGGTCATCGGGGTGCTGCGGCTCAGTGCTCACCGTTGTCGCCTTCCATCGAGATGGCGTAATCGGCCGAGAGCAGTTCGCGGTACTCCGGCACGGTGGCCAGCAGTTCGCTGTGCGTGCCGGTGTGGGCGATGCGCCCCTCGACCAGCATCGCCACCCGGTCCGCCAGGAGGACGGTGGACGCGCGGTGCGCCACGACGACACCGGTGACCCCGACCAGGGTGGACCTGAGGGCCTCCTCCACCTCTGCCTCGGTGTGGATATCGAGGGCGCTGAGGGTGTCGTCGAGCACGAGCACGCGGGGCTGGACGAGGATGGCACGGGCCAGCGCCAGCCGTTGTCGCTGGCCCCCGGAGAGGCTGAGCCCCTGCTCGCCCAGACGCGTGTCGAGGCCCCAGGGAAGGTCCTGGACGAACTCCGCGCGGGCCACGCGCACTGCTTCGGTGATCTCCTCCTCAGTGGCGTCGGGACGGCCGAGCGTGAGGTTCTCGCGGGCAGACATGGAGAACAGGATGGGGTCCTCGAAGGCGGTGCCGATGAGGCTGCGCAACTGCCGCAGGTCCAGGTCGCGCAGGTCCACGCCGTCGAGCAGGATCTGGCCGCCGGTGACGTCGACGAGGCGCGGGATCAGCGAGACGAGGGTGGACTTGCCGGAGCCGGTGCCGCCCACCAGCGCCACGGTCTCCCCCGGCGCGATGTCCAGGTCCAGGTCACGCAGGGTGGGTTCCTCGGCGTCGGGGAACTGGAAGGTGACTCCGCGCAACTGCAGGTGCCCGCGCGGCTCCGCGATCGTCTTGTCGCCGCTGACGATCGTGACCGGCGCGTCGAACACCTCCGCGACGCGGTTGGCCGCCGTCGCCGCCTCACGGGCGAACGAGAGCAGGAAGCCGAGGCTGCCCACCGGCCACGCCAGGGACAGCAGCAGCGTCACGAACGTGACGGCCGCGCCGAGGCTGAGCCCGCCCTCGGACACCCCGTAGCTCACGCCGAACAGGACGATCAACAACAGGACCGAGGGGAAGATCTCCAGCAGCGTCCAGAGCACGGAGGCCAGGTTCATGCGCTGCACCCCGCTCTCGGCGAGCGCGGCGGCGCGCTTGTCGAAGGCCTCGAACGAATGATGGGTGCGGCCGAACGAACGGATGACGCGCACCCCGTGAAGCGACTCCTCGGCTGCCGAGGCCACGTCGCCCGTCTGGTCCTGCACCCGCCGCGAGATGCGGCCGAAGCGGCCCATGAGCGCGAACACGGCGATGACGACGGGGATGACCGAGATCAGCACCGCCACACCCACCTGCCAGAGCGTGACCACCATGATCCCGACCACCACGACGATGTGCAGCGAGCTCATCGCCAGCATCACCAGGCCGAACGACATGAAGCGGCGCAGCAGGCCGAGGTCGCTCATGATGCGGCTGAGCAGTTGGCCGGATTCCCACGCCTTGTGGAAGCCCAGTGGGAGGCGCTGCAACTGGTCGAAGAGGTCGAGGCGGATGTTGGCCTCGATGTGCGAGGTGGCGCGCGACATGATCCACCGGCGCACGAAGCTCATGAGCGCCTCGAAGGCCCCCACTCCCAGCAGCGCCAACGAGTACCAGAGCACCCCGACGACGTCGCCGCGGCGGATGGGCCCGTCGACGACGGCGCCGAGCAGCAACGGGATGGCGACGCTGGCCAGCACCTGGAGCGGGGCCAGCGCGAAGGATGTGATGAACTGCGGCGCGAACGGGCGGATGTACGGGAGGAAGCGCAACACGTCTGCGCGCTTCGGGTGTGCCGCTGCCAGCGCATATCGGCGGGGGGACTCAGCAGGAAGCACCGGGCCACACTACCCGGTTGCGGGCAACGGTCTCGGCGCCCGTTGACATGCTCCCCCTTGTAGGGTGGCCGGGTGATCCCGATCCCGTTCTCCGTCGTCAGCAAACCGACGGGGGCTGCCTGCAACCTCGACTGCACGTACTGCTTCTTCCTGTCCAAGGACCTGCTGTACGACGAGGACAAACGGCAGTGGATGTCGCCGGAGCAACTGGACACCTTCATCCGGGAATTCCTGGGGGGCCAGCCTGACGGCGAGGTCACGCTGGCCTGGCAGGGCGGCGAACCCACTCTGCGGGGCCTCGACTTCTACCGGACGGCCGTCGACCTCACCCGGCGCTACCAGCGCCCGGGCCAGCGGGTACAGCAGTCCATCCAGACCAACGGCACGCTGCTGGACGACGAATGGTGCAGTTTCCTGGCCGAGGAGAACTTCCTGGTAGGTCTGTCCGTCGACGGCCCGCAGCACCTCCACGACGCGCACCGCGTCAACAAGGCCGGTCGCGGCACCCACGCCCAGGTCATCCGCGGATGGGAGTTCCTCCGCAAGCACGGCGTCGAGACCAACATCCTGTGCACGGTGAACTCCGCCAACGGCGACCACGGGGCCGAGGTCTACCGCTACTTCCGCGACGTGCTGGGCGCGACCTTCCTGCAGTTCATCCCCATCGTCGAGCGGGCCGGCTACGAGGCCCCCGACGGCAAGAGGTTGCTGTACCTCCAGCAGGGCGACGACGTCACGGACCGCTCGGTCGGCCCCGGCCAGTGGGGCCGGTTCCTGAGCGAGGTCTTTGACGAGTGGCTCAAGGCCGACGTCGGCAGGGTCTTCGTCCAGCACTTCGACGTGATGCTCGCCGCCCGCTTCGGGCAGTATTCGCTGTGCGTCCACTCCCCTGAGTGCGGCACCGCGCTGGCCGTCGAACACAACGGCGACGTCTACAGCTGCGACCACTACGTCGAGCCGGGTTACAAGCTGGGCAACGTCGCCGACTGCGGGTTCCAGCAGTACCTCCAGCTCCCGGAGCAGCGCGAATTCGGGCGGTCGAAGAGGACCTCGCTGACTGAGCAGTGTCGCCGTTGCCCGGTGCGCTGGGCCTGCCACGGAGGCTGCCCCAAGGACCGCTTCGCCACCTCGGCCGACGGCGAGCCCGGCCAGAACTATCTGTGCGAGGGGTACTACGGCTTCTTCTCCCACGCCGCCCCCACCATCGAACTGATGGCCCGCGCCGTAGCCTCAGGCCGCCCCGCGTCCGACGTCACGGGCTGACCGCGCCGGGCGCCCGCACGGGTTCGCTGGCACTCCCAGCACAATGTCTTCTTCGGTAGCCTAGGCAGCTATGAGCCTGCTCGAGGAGCTGACTGCCGCCGTCGACGGCATACTGCCCGATGCGGCCGCCCTCAGGCGCGCCATCCACGCCGAGCCCTACGTCAGCGGCGAGGAGGGACCCACCCGTGACCGGCTGGTTCGGGCCATGGGCTGGCTCGACTGGACGCCGGTCGCTGGGACAGGAGCCTGGGCCCGGCTGGGCCCGGCCGGCCCCGCCGTCGGGCTGCGCGCCGAGTTGGACGCCCTCCCGGTCATGGAGGCCACCGGCGTGGAGTGGGAATCGCGGCGCCCCGGCGTGGCGCACGCCTGCGGCCACGACGTGCACATGGCGGCGCTCTGGGCAGTGACGACCGCCGCCCGCAGCCTCGACCTGCCTGTCGGCCTCGTGCCCGTGCTGCAGCCGCGCGAGGAGGTGACCCCGCCCGGCGCCGGGGACGTCGTGCGCTCCGGCCTGCTGGACGAGCAGGAGATCGAGGCGATGATCGGTGTGCATCTTCAGCCGCAGGTGGACCGGGGCGTGGTCTCGACGGGGGCCGGCGCCGTCAACGCCGCCTACGACTCCTTCGAGATCGTGGTGCGGGGCCGCCCCGGGCACGGCGCGTACCCCCATGTCGCCGTGGACCCCATCAGCGCGCTGGCCACCATCATCGGCGAACTCCAGAGCCTACCCGGACGCATCATCAATCCCACGCACCCCACCGTGATCTCGGTGGGCCAGATCGCGGGCGGCACCGCGCACAACGTCATCGCGGACCAGGCCAGCTGCCAGGGCTCCATCCGCACCTATTCGGAGGCGGACCGCGCGCTGCTGCACGAGGCCGTGGCACGGCTGGCGTCGGCGATCGCGGAATCGCGCGGTGGGCAGGCGACGACGCGCTTCGTGCGGGGCGGCCCGGCGCTGCTCAACGACCCCGGGCTGGTGAAACGCATCGATCCGCTGCTGCGCGGCCTGGGGCTGACGGTCGCGGAGACGCCGTTCAGATCCTGCGGCTCGGACGACTTCGCGGAGTACGGCCGCGAGGCCGCCTCCGTCATGTGCTTCATCGGCACCGGCCACGTGGACGGCGTCGGCCTCCACCACGGGGCGTTCCTGCCGGGGCGCGAGGCACTGCAGTTGGCCGCGCACGCGTTCGCGGCCGGCTACGTCGCGGCCGCCGCCCTGATCGCGGCGTGACGCGGGGCGCTCAGCCGAGGAGGCGGGCCCACGTGGCGTAGCCCGAGTGGCCGCTGCCCTCGATGCGGTGCAGCTGCTGGAAGGAGCGCAGCGCCTTGTCCGTGGCGGCGTCGAAGGTGCCCGTGACGGCGACGCTGCCGCCCTTGAGCTGCAGCTGGGTCTGGAGGACGCGGACGCCCTCCCCCTTCGCCCCGGATGCGAGCTCGGGCAGCAGCGCCTGCCACGTGGCGTCGTCCATCTTGCCGGTCACGGTGAGCTTCTGGGCCCGCTGGAACGCGCTGACGGCGGCCGTCGTCTGCGAGCCGTAGATGCCATCGACACCGATGCCGGCCTCGAGCGTGTTGAGCAGCCGCTGCAGCGAGCGCACGGCGTCGCCGCGGCTGCCGACGAGAAGTTGGGGGAACATCGTGTACGGGTCCACGGCGGTGACCGGCGGCGTGGGGCCGTCGGGGTCCATGCCCTCCGGGTAGCCGGGGCCCTGGCCACGCAGGTTGTACTGGTACAGGTTGTTCGAGCGCATGATGCCGATGACCAGTTCCGAGTACTTCGGGTCTGTGGCGTAGCCGCCCTTGCGGACCTCGGTGACGAACTGGTCCGGGTAGTCGACGTACTGGAAGGCCGGCGCGTAGCGCGTCAGCGTCGTCAGCAGGCGGGCGAAGTCACGCGTCGAGTCGAGCCAGCTCGCATAGGTGCGGAACTCGTCGACGATGTAGTACTTGGTGCCGTCGGAGCGGTATTCCGCGGTGCGGATGGGCACGCAACCGGTCTGGTACGGCGACACCGTAGACGTGCACTTGATGTTGAACAGGGTGTTGACGCTGTACACCAGGCCGTCGGCGGTGACCTGCCCGGTCATCGACGAGCGGCCCCAGCCCGTCTCCAGGGCTGCCATGCCGATCGTCACGGAGGTGGGGATACCGAATTCACGTTCGGTCTGCTGGGCGTCCTTGACCAGCTTCGCGATGAAGTCGCTGGCCGTGCTGCCCGCCGCTTCCTGCTGCCGCTGGAGCATCGGGACGGCCACGACGGCGAGCACCACTGCCACCGCCGCCAGCTTGAGCCATCGTTTCATCTGCAATCACCCTCCGGGGAGGAGGCTAATGGCAGGGACACGTCGCCCGGAAATATCTCAAGCGTCACTTGAGGTCGGGCAACGCCGTTCCCACGAGGTTGACCTCCGGCACCAGACGGATCCCGAAACGCTCCGCCACGCCGTCGCGGACCTCGGCCGCGAGCGCCACCAGGTCTGCGGCGGTGGCCGAGCCACGGTTCGTCAGCGCCAGCACGTGTTTGCCTGAGAGCCTGGCCTGGCCGTCGCCATGGCCCTTCGCGAAGCCGGCGTGCTGGATCAGCCACGCAGCGCTGGTCTTGACCCGGCCGTCCGCGTCCGGGAACCGCGGGGCCTCAGGAGGCAGCGCCGCCGCTTCGTCCTCGCCGAGGACGGGGTTGGTGAAGAAGGAGCCCGCGCTCCAGGAATCGTGATCCGCCTCGTCGAGCACCATGCCCTTGGAGCGGCGGATTGCCAGTACGGTCTCGCGGACGCGGGTGGCGTCGACGCGACCGCCCGGCGCGGTGTCGAGGCGGCCCGCGAGCTCCGCGTAGCGGATGGGTGCCCCGAGCGAGCCCAACCGGAACTGGAACCCCACCTCCAGGACAAGGTAGCGGCCGGGCTCACGCTTGAAGCGGGAGGTGCGGTAGCCGAAGCCGCAGTCCGTGAGGGGGAAGGTGCGCTGCGCGCGTTCCTTCCTGTCCCAGGTGCGCACGGAGGTGATGGTCTCCGCGACGTCGGAGCCGTAGGCGCCGACGTTCTGGATGGGGGTGGCGCCCACGCTGCCGGGGATGCCGGACAGCATCTCGATGCCGCTCCAGTCGTTGGCGACGGCGTGGGCCACGAAGGTGTCCCAGTTCTCGCCCGCCGCGACGCGGACCGCCGCTCCCCCGCAGTCTGAGACGTCGGCGGTGATGCCGGTGGTGCCCACCCGCACGACGGTGCCGGGGAAGCCGGCGTCGCTGACGAGCAGGTTGGAGCCGCCGCCGAGGACAAGGACCGGCTCATCACGGTGGTCGCAGTCCGTCACGATGTCAATGAGTTCGCGTTCGGTGCGGGCCACGAGGAACCGCTGGGCCGGGCCACCGACGCGCAGCGTCGTGTGGCGGGCCAGCAGCGGGGAATCCGGGATGGGCGGGGCGTGGGTGTCGATCGCGACGCGGTCCAGGCTGCAGGACGCGGCCTCTCCCCCGGGCTCAGTCAAGACGCACCTCGGCGCGCGCGGCGCCCAGCACCGCGTCGTCGGCACAGGTGGCGGTGATGGCGAGCTTCGCCACCCCGTCTGCCACCTCGGTGACCTTGGCCGCGTAGACCACCTCGGTGCCCTCGTCGGTGTCCGGGACGACGACCGGACGGGTGAAGCGGACGAAGTAGCTGAGGACTCTTGCCGGGTCCCCCACCCAGTCCGTGACGATCTTCAGGCCGGCGCCCATGGTCCACATGCCGTGGGCGACGACGCCCGGCAGCCCGATGGCCCGCGCATGGCGGTCGGAGAAGTGGATCTCGTTGAAATCCGTGGAGGCGCCTGAGTAGCGCACCACGGTGGAGCGGGAGACCCCGACCCTGAGTTCGGGCAGCTCGGTGCCGACGGTGACCTCACTCATCGCTGTCCTCCCGGGGGCGCGTGTGCATCAGGGTGGAGCGCGCCTCGCAGACAGCTTCACCGTCGACGGTGAGGTCCACCAGCACGGTGATCATCTCCAGGTTGCCCCGGTTACGCACCTTCTCGATGCTCAGTTCGGCCACCACGGCGTCACCGGGGCGCAGCGGGCGGTGGAAGGCGAAACTCTGGTCCGTGTGCATGGTGCGGTTGAGCGCCAGGCCGAGCTCCTCGTCGCCGAACAACGCGCCCCAGGCCTGGGCCGCGATGACCGCGGCGAAGGTGGGTGGGGCGATGGGTTCCTCGCCCGCGTAGGCGGGGTTGTCATCGCGCACGGCTGAAGCGAATTCGGCGATCTTGGCGCGGCTGACCACGTACGGCGGAGCGGCCGGGTAACGGCGGCCCACGTGTTCGGCGGAAATCGGCATGCGCGTAAGGTTACCGCCCACCAACGACAACGGCCGCTCCCTGGACGGGAGCGGCCGTTGTGGTGAGCGGTGGGGTTCAGCGGGTTTCGCGGTGTGCCTGGTGGGTGCGGCAGCGCGGGCAGAACTTCTTGAGTTCGAGACGGTCCGGCGTGTTACGACGGTTCTTCTTCGTCACGTAGTTGCGCTCCTTGCATTCGGTGCAGGCGAGCGTGATGATCGGGCGGACATCCCCGGACTTCTTAGCCATGATCTTCCTTAGCTTGCGGCGCGTAGCGCGTGTTCTCTGCTGACAATGTGGTGACGAGGGCGGGAATCGAACCCGCGACACAGCGATTATGAGCCGCTTGCTCTACCGACTGAGCTACCCCGTCAGGAGTTCTTTCCCTGGTGGAGCAGGGAAAGAACAGAGCCCCCATGCGGAATCGAACCGCAGACCTTCTCCTTACCATGGAGACGCTCTGCCTACTGAGCTATAGGGGCCAGCCGACGACCAACAGTACATCACCCAATTCGGAGAGCACAAATCGGGGGTTCCCCCTGCCTGAGGGTGCTCGTCGCCCTCGTCTGGGCCGGACGGAAACACTCAGCGGCACGCGCTACGAGATCGCCCCCGGCTTCCGAGTGGTCGAGGAGGCCGTCGCAGCGTCGAAGGCCTGACTCAGGCGCGCAGCGCCGCGACGGCGGCCTGCAGCGAGTCCGTGAACATGGTCTCGCGCTCTTCGGCCGTGAGGTCCCCCGAGCCGTCCTTGAGATGGTCCGACACTGTGAGCACGGCGAGCGCCTCCTTGCCGTGCGCCGCGGCGCAGGCGTACAGGCCGGCCGCCTCCATCTCGACGCCGAGAGTTCCCAGCTTGTCGAGCGTGGGGATGATGTCCATCCGCGAGGAGTAGAAGAAGTCGCTGGTGTAGACCGATCCGACGTGCACCGTCCGGCCGGCGCCCCGGGCCTGGTCCACGGCACCGCGCAGCATGTCGTAGCTGGCGGCCAGCGACAGGCTCACGCCTGGCACGTCGATGGTGGCAACGCTCGAGTTGGTGTGGGCGGAGACCGCCACGATGACGTCCTTCACCTTCACCTTCGACGAGATACCGCCGCAGGTGCCCACCCGGCAGATGCGCTCCACCCCGAACTGCGAGTACAGCTCGTTGGCGTAGATCGAGAGCGAGGGCACACCCATGCCGGAGGCCATGGCGGTGACGGGCACGCCGTCGAACGTTCCGGTCCAGGCCCCGATGCCGCGCACGTCGGAGACCAGCCGGACGTCCTCCATGTGGTCGCGGGCGATCCGCTCGGCGCGCTTCGGGTCACCGGGCATGATCACCAGGGGGGCGATGTCGCCGGGTTCGCAGGCGATGTGGGGAGTGGCCATCGTGGGCACCTTTCTCAGTGGGGCTTGCGCATCACACACTAGGTGCGAAAACACGAATAAGGCCCCGAATCAATCCGATTCGGGGCCTGGTGGCAAGTGTTGGATTCGAACCAACGTAGGCTACGCCGACGGTTTTACAGACCGCTCCCTTTGGCCGCTCGGGCAACTTGCCATTCACCGGTTTGACCCGGCGACGCACAACTCTAGCAGGAGGAATCCGGCAGGTACAAAGCGCCTCCGGGGGAGTCCGTGCTGGCACAATGTGAGGACCGATCACCGACCGAACCCAGGAGAGACATGGCTGCGGACAGCTCATTCGACGTCGTCAGCAAGGTGGACCGCCAGGAGGTGGACAACGCCCTCAACCAGGCGGCCAAGGAGGTTGGCCAGCGCTTCGACTTCAAGAACGTCGAGGCGAAGATCGCCTGGTCCGGCGAGGCCATCGAGATGGAGGCGAACTCCGAGGAACGGGTCAAGGCCATCCTCGACGTGTTCCAGACCAAGCTGTTGCGGCGCGGCGTCAGCCTCAAGGCGCTGGAGACCGGCGACCCGCGCGTCTCCGGCAAGCTGTGGAAGATCACCGCCACCACCCGCGAGGGCATCAAACAGGAGGACGCCAAGAAGGTCTCCAAGCTCATCCGGGACGAAGGGCCGCGCGGCGTCAAGACCCAGATCCAGGGCGAGGAACTGCGCGTCTCGTCCAAGAGTCGCGACGACCTGCAGGCCGTGCAGCAGCTGATCAAGGAAGCGGACTTCGACTTCGCCGTGCAGTTCGTCAACTACCGCTGAGGCTAAGCTTCGGCACCATGCGCATCGGCACCCACAACGTCAACGGCATCCGTGCGGCGCTGCGCCGCGGCTTCCGAACCTACTGGGACGGTGCCGGGGCCGACGTCATCGCCCTGCAGGAGGTGCGCTGCCGCGTCGGCGACCTCCCCTTGGAGGCGTTCGCCGGCTACCACGTGACGCTCGACGCGGGGCAACTCGCCGGGCGCAACGGCGTGGCGGTGCTCACCCGGGAGAAGCCTGCCCACGTGCGGGCCCTCTCGGAGTCGGCCACGACGGTGGCCCCGGACGGCGAGCCGGAGGAGATCGACGTGGAGCGGATCATCAGCCGCGATCTGGCGTCGTTCGCCGGCGAGGGCCGCTACGTCGAGGTCGACCTGTCCGACGCCCCGCTGCGGGTGGCGTCGCTGTACCTCCCGAAGGGCTCGGCGTGGCCCTACGAGGAGGACGGCGAGGAGAAGTACCAGCGCAAGATGCGCTTCATGCGCGGGCTCGCCCGGGTGCTGACCACGTCGCGGCGGGAAGCGGCGGGGCAGGGCCGCGAGTTCCTGGTGATGGGTGACTTCAACATCGCCCACACGCGCCACGACCTGAAGACCTGGCGCACCAATCAGAAGTCCGAGGGCTTCCTCCCAGAGGAGCGCGAGTGGCTCGACGCCCTGCTGAGCCCGCGCAGCCTCGTCGACGTCGTGCGACGCCTGCACCCGGACACCGACGGCCCCTACAGCTGGTGGTCGTGGCGCGGCCAGTCCTGGACCACCGACGCCGGCTGGCGCATCGACTACCACCTGGCCTCCCCCGGCCTGGCCGCGCGGGCGACCCGGGCCTGGGTGGGCCGGGAGGCCACCTACGAGGAGCGGATCAGCGACCACTCTCCGGTGCTGGCTGACTACTCTTTGTGATGGGTTGGCGCAGCTCGTGGGTGTGCACCGCCCAGTAGGATGCCCCGAACAGGATCAGCACCATCATCCACAGCCCGTTGCGGATGCCGAAGTTCATCGCGTTGAACCCCAGCAGGATCACGGTGGCGACGATCGCCCAGCGCAGCGCCCGTGAGGACGGGCGGGTCACCGGCAGGAGCACGGCTCCCCACAGCAGGTACCAGGAGTGGATGGCCGGGGCGCAGAAGGCGAACCACAGGAACGAATAGCTGATGAAGTGCAGCGGCCGCTTGCCCAGGTGCCGCCACGCGAACCAGCCGATGCCCGCCACGGCCGCCACGGCGCCGATGCCGCGGAACACCGTGATGACGGCGCGGCCGGTGGGGTCCAGGCCCGCCCAGGTCACCGGGTACTGCACGATGAAACCGGCGACGGTGAAGGGAGACACCGTGTCCACCATGCCGGGCACGTTGATGGCGTTGACCCAGCCGAAGCCGAGCCCCGACACCAGCGAGATTCCCGCGAAGACCGCCACTGAGATGGCGAGCGAGGCCGTCGCCTTCAGGGCCGCCCACACCGTCGGCCGCCACCGCCACGACGCCCAGGGGTGCACCAGGAAGGGCAGCGCGACCGAGACGAGGAACGCGGGCTGCTTGATGGCCGCGGCCAGGCCCATGATGAGGGCGCCGAGCCACCAGTGTCGCCATTTCAGGGTGACCCAAATGCCCAGCAGCATCAGGCCTGTCATGTGGGAGTCGTTGTGCGCCCCGCCGATGAAGTCGATGACCAGGATCGGGTTGAGCACGGCGAACCAGCTGGCCATGGCGGGATCGACGCCCACCCGCTCCGCGATCCGCGGCACCATCAGGCCGATCAGCACCACGCCCACCAGCGCGGGGATCCGCATCAGCACGGCCGAGAGGTACGGGTCGAACGCCGCCAGGTTGACGAGCCCCTGGCTCATCCACAGCGACAGCGGGCCGTACGGCGCCGTCGTGCCGCGCCACACCCACGCCACCTGGTCTGCGTAGTAGCCGGGCAGGATGCCGGGGCCGACGGCGTAGGGGTTCAGCTGGTTGTGGAGCAGCCAGCCGTGGGCGGCGTAGGAGTAGGCGTCGTGCGAGAAGACCGGTGGGCCGAACAGCAGCGGCAGCGACACGATGGCCAGCACCGCCCAGTGCCGCAGTTGCGGCTGCCCCATGGCCCGACGGCGGGCCGGCCGGAGCCTGAACCACGCCTCGAGCATCAGCATGAGGCCCAGCAGCGTGGCGATGGTGCCGAACCAGCGGGTGGTGGGCCCGTCGATGCGCCAGGCCCGCAGCACGTCCCAGATGGGCGAGGCCTGCGGGAGGTACGCGGGGCTCAGCGAGCCGATGAGGATGCCGAGGCTGCCGAGGAAACCGAACCAGACGCCACGCGTGGCGGCGGCCTGCCTCAGATCTGACCACGCGCCCCGGGCAATCTCACCCGTGCGTCGCACCGGGGGCCAGTTGCTCGCGGTGGTGCAGCAGGTCCACCAGGCGGTCTGCCGAAGGCACGTGCGCCCCGCCCCACACGAGCGCGTCGGTGGGGCACTGCTCTATGCACACGCCGCAGTACATGCACAGGGACCAGTCGATGGCGAAGGTGTCGAGAACGTTGTGGGTGCGTGGGCGGGCGCCGGGCGCGGGCAGCGTCTGCTCCTGGTGCGAGGTGAGCGTGATGCACCACGTGGGGCACTCCCGGGCGCAGATCATGCAGGAGGTGCAGCGGTCCTCGATGAGGTCGATGGAGCCGTGGATCATCGGGCGCCCTCCACTCCGGGTGGCAGCAGTTTGCGGCGGCCCGGCTCGGAGGAGCCCGGCTCGACGGCACCGGGCCAGGGCTTTGCCTGGCGCGGCGCCAGCAGGACGTCCTTGCGCAGGGGGGCGCCGCCCGCGTGGTGGATCAGGGGGCGGTTGTCGCCGCCGTCGAAGGTGACGCCGAAGAAGTCGTGCACCTGGCGCTGCAGCCAGGCGGCGCCGGGGAAGACCGTCGCCACGTCCGGGAGGTGCGCATCCGTGCGGGGGGTGCGCGTCACCAGGTCCGCGCGGGCGCGGGTGACCGGGTTCTCGAGCGTGAGGATGACCCGGATCTCGTCCGAGCGGCCCAGTTCATCGACGGCGGTGAGGTTGATCAGCAGGCTGAACCCGGCGCGGCGGGCGGCCGCCGCCTCGTCGGCCCACTCCTCCACCGGGATCTGGTACTCAGCCACGCAGGCCCGCCAGGTACTCGTCGAGCGCGGACGGCGGCGGTGGGCAGCCGGCGATGAAGTGGTCCACGGGCACCAGCTCCTCACCGCCCTTCACGACGGCGTACGAATCCCAGTAGGGCCCCCCGACGCAGGCGCAGGCGCCGAAGGCGACCACCGTGGCGCCCGGCACCTGGTCGAGCGCGTGCCGGATGGCCGGGACCATCGGCGCGGTGATCGTGCCGGAGAGCGTGACCACGATCCTGGCCCCGTCGGGGATGGACGCGGTGTCGACGACGGGGCGCGAACCGGCCGCTGACTGCGATTCGAGCGCGCAGCAGGCCAGCGGGACGTCGACGACGAAGATGTCGCCGTCCCCGAACCAGTCGCGCGCCATGAGCATGCCGAGAGTCTAGTGCGATACGGCACTGTCGGCTCGGGCAGCTAGACTCGCCCGAGCAATGACGACGACCTACCCGGACTGGGTCCCGCGACTGACCGACGCGGACCTCACTCTTCACTTCGGCGCACCGACGGTGGCGCGCGGGGCGCACTATGCCAACCTGGGGCGGGTCTCCAACATCCAGACGGCCGGTGTGCTGGCCACTGCGCAGGTGCGCGGTAGCAACTTCCGGCAGTACCAGACGAGCGTCGCGCTCAACCGCGGCGTGCTCACCGCCACGTGCAGCTGCCCCATGCGCGCCAACTGCAAACACGCGGTGGCTCTCATCCTCAGCATGCGCACCCCGGCGCTCACCCGCCCCCAGGTGTCCTGGCGGGCGCTGCTACAGCCGCTGATGGATCAGCCAACCGTGGCGGACGGCTCGCCGATGGCGTTGGTCTTCAGCGAGGACGGCGCGGAGCTCGGCATCGCCCCCGCCCGGTTGGGCGCCCGCGGCAACTGGGTCCGCTCCGGTGTCGGCTGGGCCGAGATCATCAGGGACCCGGGGAACCTGGAACCGTCCCACCTCGAGGCCGTCCGGGCCGTCCTCGAATCACGCGACCTGTCCAGGGGCGGCGGCAACTGGGTGCCGCAGGTGCTCGCGTTCAACGACCTCAACCCGGGCGTCTGGGAGGCCCTGCGCCGCGCCTCCGCCGCCGGCATCGAGTTCATCCCGGGTACGGCGGCCTCGGGCCGCACGATGGCGCCGCCGGTGGTCTCGGCCCAGCCCTTCGAGCCAACGCTGCTGCTGCGCCGCGACGACGGCGGCCTGAGGCTGGTCCCGGCCGTGCACGACGGCGAGGACACCGTCGAGGTGACCGGCCGGGCGCTGCTGGGTCGCCCGGCGCACGGCGTGTCGTTCCCGCGTGAGGGCGAATTGGTCCTGGGCGCGCTGTCGCGCCCGCTGGACCAGTCGGAGCAGCGGGTGTTCGCGCACGGCTCCATCACCGTCCCCGAAGCAGAGGAGGCGGCGTTCTCCGCCGGCTTCCTGCCGCAGTTGCGCCGCCGGCTCCGGGTGAAGCTCGCCGAGGACGTGCAACTCCCTGAGCCTGAACCGCCGAAGCTGCTCCTCCGTGCCGAGTTCTCCCCGGACGCTGCCACCCTGCAGTGGGGCTTCCGATACCGCATCGGCACCACCGTCGTCGACGTGCCGCTGCAGGCCCGCGCGTCGGAGGCGCACCCCCGCGACTACGCGGCCGAGGCGAAGCTGCTCCCGCTGGCGGCGAGTCCCTGGTTGCAGCCGCTCTCCCAGCGGCGCCCTGAACCCACCACCCTCACCGGGCGGCCGCTCATCGGGTTCGCCAGCGACACCCTCCCGGACCTGCAGGCGCACCCGGACGTCGAAGTTGAGTCCACGGGCAGCGCCCGCACCTACCGCGAGGCCGACGACCAACCGGACATCGAGCTCAACGTCACCGAGTCGGAGAAGGGCGACTGGTTCGACCTGGGTGTCAACGTCACCGTCGGCGGCGAGCCCGTGCCGCTGGCCGAACTGCTGGCGGCCCTCACGGCCGGCGACGACCACCTCGTCCTCGATTCGGGCGTCTGGTTCTCGTTGGACGTGCCGGAGCTGGTCCAGCTCCGCGAACTCCTCGACGAGGCGAGGCTGCTCGTCGAGCACGACGGCGACACCATCCGCCTGCGGCCCGAACACGCCGGCCTCTGGGACGAGCTGGTCTCACTCGGCGTCGTCGCAGAGCAGTCCGCCGCGTGGCGGCAGTCGGTGCAGGGTCTGCTGGACCCCGAATCGCTTCCCCCCGTGGATCTCCCGAGGGGCCTCGACGCGGAGCTGCGCCCCTACCAGGACACCGGTTTCCGCTGGCTCACGTTCCTGTGGCAGACGCGGCTGGGCGGCATCCTCGCCGACGAGATGGGCCTGGGCAAGACCCTCCAGTCGCTCGCCTTCCTGCAGTCGGTGCACGAGCGGGGAGAGCTGACGCACCCCGCGCTCGTCGTGGCCCCCACCTCCGTCATCGGCACCTGGGTGGCGGAGGCGGAGCGGTTCGCCCCCGGCCTCACAGTGGTGCCCATCACGGAGACCCACGCCCGACGTGGCACCCAGCTGTCGGAGGCCATCGAGGGGGCAGACCTCGTCGTGACGTCCTACACACTGTTGCGGCTCGAGGAGGAGGCCTACCGGGACCTGGAGTGGTCTGCGGTGCTGCTCGACGAGGCGCAGTTCGTGAAGAACCACACGTCGAAGGCGTACAAGGCCGTCCGCCGGCTACGGGCACGCCTGAAGGTCGCCCTCACCGGCACGCCGCTGGAGAACAACCTGATGGACCTGTGGTCGCTGCTGTCGATCGCCGCCCCCGGGCTGTTCCCGGATCCGAAGGCGTTCACCATCGCCTACCGCAAGCCCATCGAGAACGGGAACCGCGACACCCTGGCCCGGCTCCACCGCCGGACGCGCCCGCTGATCCTGCGGCGCACCAAGGCCGCCGTCGCGGAGGAACTGCCGGACAAGCAGGAGCAGTTGGTGCCGGTGCAACTCGCCCCGGCGCACCGACGGATCTACGACAAGCACCTGGCCCGCGAACGACAGAAGATCCTCGGCCTGGTGGGAGACCTGCAGCGCAACCGCATCACCATCCTGCGCTCGCTCACCATGCTGCGCCAGCTGAGCCTCTCGCCCGTCCTGGTCGACGGCGACTACCCGGCCGTCTCCGCCAAGATCGACGCCCTGCTCGACCTGCTCGACGAGGCCCTCTCCGAGGGTCACCGGGCCTTGGTTTTCTCGCAGTTCACCGGGTTCCTGGGGTTGGTGCGGGAGAGACTCGACGCCGAGAAGATCAGCTACGAGTACCTCGACGGCAGCACCCGAAACCGGGCGGAGCGGATCTCCGCCTTCCGCGGCGGTGAAGCCTCCCTGTTCCTGATCAGCCTGAAGGCCGGCGGCTTCGGCCTCACGCTGACGGAGGCGGACTACGTCTTCATCCTGGACCCGTGGTGGAACCCCGCCGCGGAGGCGCAGGCCATCGACCGGACGCACCGCATCGGGCAGGACAAGCCCGTCAACGTCTACCGGCTCGTCGCGGAGGGCACCATCGAGGAGAAGGTGGTGGCGCTGCAGGAACGCAAGCGCGCCCTGTTCGACGACGTGGTGGGCTCCGGTTCAGACACGGCGGCCCCCATGAGCGCGGCAGACATCCTGGGGCTGATTCAAGACTGACAAGGGCCTTGGGTTAGGCTCCGTGATCGGGGAAAGCGTCGCGAGAGCCCCTGGGGAGAAGAACCTGATGAACCGCCTGAAGACCGCCGTGCTGGTCACGCTCATGGCAGTGGGCGGCGTGCTGCTCCCCACCGTCACGCAAGCCCCCGAAGCGGCCGCGCTCGATGTGTACACCACTCCCGGCACCCACACGCTCAACGGTCGCCAGTGGAAGACGACGTGTGCCGCGTACTCACCGACGATCGACCGCTGCCGTACGGAGATCTTCGCCACGCAGATCACCCGCGACGCGGCGGGGCGCTTCAGCCAGGCCAACGGCTGGGCCTTCAACAACCTCACCTACAAGCCCGTTGCGCACAAGCTGTGGGGCGCCAACCCCCTGGCCAACCCCGGCGAGTGGACGGAGGGCGGCCGCAGGTGGCGCACCGAGTGCGGCACCGCGGCCACCGGCAAGGACGGCTGCCGCAGCTACATCCACGGCACCGCCTACACCTCCGTGGGCGGCCGGGTCGAGGCCGTCAACCAGTGGATGTTCAACAACATCGTCCGCGTCACGCCGGGGTCGATGAAGGTGGGCCTGGAGGCGGACCAGATCCGGCAGGCGCCGGCCTTCCTGCACGGCCGGCGGTTCTTCACGCTCGGCACGATCATCACCGACCCGAACGAGGGCGGCCAGGCACGCGGCACCGGCCGGCTCAGCCAGGTCGAGCTCGACCCGGGCGGCCAAGTGGGCACGTTCAGAGAGAGCCACTGGTCGTTCACCTGGGACATGGCGCGCGAGTCCGATTACGGCGCCTTCCGCACCTCCATCGGCAACCGCCCCACCGGCTGCACTGTCAGCGCCCCGGACAACGCGGACCGCACCCGCATGGGGCTGCCCGCGTTGCCCGCCGGCACCTGCGACGTGCGGGCGGCCCGGTCCTTCACGGCGAAGCCCACCGTGCGCTACGGCACCTACGACCACTCGGGCGGCAACCGCCTCCGGTTGTTCTGGAACAACTCGTTCACCACGGAGACCTACCTCGACACCAGCGCCCCCGGCGCCGCCCACAGCGAACTGCGCCTCGCCGCCCACACGCACCAGGGCAGCGTCAACGCGCTCGGGTTCATGTTCGGTTCGACGAAGGCCCCGGCGGCCGGCCGCTCGATGGTCCCCGAGACCCAGAAGCAGCCGCCGTGGCTGCCGCCGCGCTCGGTCAATCCGGCCGTCGTGTCACAGTCGCTCTTCCCGAGCCCGGCCGGGGGCGCCGACAAGACCCTCTGGGTGCAGAACCTGGCCACCCCCGCCCTTCTCCCGGTGCGGCAGTCCTTCCAGTTCCGCGATTACCAGGACGCCGGACGCGGCTGCATCGTGACGAAGCCGGAGTTCCGGGGGCGGGTCTCGCCGTCGGGCTGGCACTCCTACTTCTGCCCCCTGGCCGACAACGGCAAGCTGGTCTGGCACCACATGGCCGCGTCGCTCGTGGCGGAAGGTCACGGCCTCTGCGGGATCGGAGACTGGAGCAAGTGCGCCGCCGCCAGCCCTCAGACCGTCCGGTACGGGCTCCCCGCACGGGCCGGCGGCCACGTCTACGCCGGGCTGCAGCTGATCGACGACGACAACGAGCTGGCCGCGATCGTCGGCCTGGAGACGAGCATGTACAACCACAAGGCCAGTTCGCAGTCGGCCATGGCACTGTTCGCCGCCGTGTCCCCTGACAGCTGAACGGGGATTCTCCCGAGCGATCGGGACTAATCGGGTGCCGCCCGGTGTTATGCGCTGAGGGACCCGCGAAATACCGGGTCTAAACTCTGACCGGAGACGATTCGTCTCCTGCGACACGACAAGAGGGAACAGACAGTGGCAGACCAGCTCTCGCTCGACCGGGTGGTCATCCGTTTCGCCGGTGACTCCGGCGACGGCATGCAGCTCACCGGAGACCGCTTCACGGCCGAAACGGCCGCGTTCGGCAACGACATCGCGACGCTGCCCAACTTCCCGGCGGAGATCCGCGCGCCGCAGGGCACGCTGCACGGGGTGTCCAGCTTCCAGCTGCACTTCGCCAACTTCGACATCGTCACCCCGGGTGACCGGCCGGACGTGCTCGTCGCGATGAACCCTGCGGCCTTGAAGGCGAACCTGAAGGACCTGCCCACGGGCGGCGTCATCATCGTCGACACGGCAGACTTCACGGCCCGCAACCTCAAGAAAATCGGGTGGCAGACCAACCCGCTCGAGGACGGCAGCCTCACCAATTATTCCGTGCACTCGCTGGACCTCACCGGCCTGGCCACCGGCGCCGTTGAGGGATTCGGGCTGACCCGCAAGGACGCCTCGCGCACCAAGAACATGTTCGCCCTGGGCCTGCTGAGCTGGCTCTACTCGCGCCCCGTCGACGGCACCCTCCGGTTCCTCAGCGAGAAGTTCGCCTCCAAACCGGACATCCGCGACGCCAACATCGCGGCCTTCAAGGCCGGTCACGCCTACGGCGAGACCACGGAGGCGTTCGAGGTCAACTACACCATCGCGCCGGCACCGGTCGCCGCCGGTCGCTACCGCCAGGTGTCGGGCAACATGGCCACGGCCTACGGCCTCATCACGGGCGCCCACAAGGCGGGCCTGCAGCTCTTCCTGGGGTCCTACCCCATCACCCCCGCGTCGGACATCCTGCACGAACTGTCGCGCCGCAAGGACCTGGGCGTCATGACCTTCCAGGCGGAGGACGAGATCGCCGCCGTCGGCGCCGCGCTGGGCGCGTCGTTCGCCGGCTCCCTGGGCGTCACCACGACGTCGGGCCCCGGCATGGCGCTGAAGGCTGAAACCATCGGTCTGGCGGTGATGACCGAGCTCCCGCTCGTCGTCGTCAACGTGCAGCGCTCCGGCCCGTCCACGGGCATGCCCACCAAGACCGAGCAGGCGGACCTGCTGCAGGCGATGTACGGCCGCAACGGCGAGTCGCCGCTGCCCGTGCTGGCCGCAAAGTCCTCGACGGACTGCTTCGACACGGCGCTGGAGGCCTGCCGCATCGCGGTGAAGTACCGCACACCGGTCATCATGCTGTCCGACGGATACCTCGCCAACGGCGCGGAACCCTGGAGGCTGCCGGACCTCAGCGAGATCGAGCCCATCGAACCGGGCTTCGCCACCGAACTCAACGGCACCGACGCCTCGGGCAAGGATGCGTTCCTGCCCTACGCGCGTGATCCCGAAACCCTCGCCCGCGCGTGGGCCGTGCCAGGCACCCCCGGCCTGGAGCACCGCATCGGTGGCCTCGAGAAGTCCGAGGGCACGGGCAACATCTCCTACGACCCGGACAACCACGAGGCCATGACGCTGACGCGCCGGGCGAAGTTGCGGGGCATCGCCCGCGACATCCCGGACCTCGTCGTCGACGACCCCACCGGCGACGCCCGCGTGCTCGTGCTGGGCTGGGGTTCGACCTACGGCCCCATCACCGCGGCCGCGCGGCGCGTCCGCCTCTCCGGCCGCAAGGTCGCGCTCGCCCACCTGCGCCACCTCAACCCCATGCCGGACAACCTGGGCGACATCCTGCACCGCTACGACAAGGTCGTGGTGCCCGAGATGAACCTCGGTCAACTCGCCGTCGTGTTGCAGGCCCGGTATGCCAAGGCCATCACCCGTTACTCGCGCGTCCGCGGGCTCCCGATCTCGCTCACCGAGCTCGAAGTCGACCTGTGCGCGGAGATCGACGCCACCACCAAGGAGGACAACTGATGTCGGGTCTCGTCGGAGTTCCGCTGAGCGTCGAACCGCTCAGCAAGAAGGACTTCACCTCCGATCAGGAGGTGCGCTGGTGCCCCGGCTGTGGCGACTACGCCGTGCTGTCGACCTTCCAGTCCATGATGGCCACGCTCGGCATCAAGCGGGAGAACACCGTCATCATCTCGGGCATCGGCTGTTCGTCGCGGTTCCCGTACTACGTGGACTCCTACGGCATGCACTCCATCCACGGGCGCGCACCGGCCATCGCCACGGGCGTCGCCATGACGCGGCCGGATCTCAACGTCTGGGTCGTGACGGGAGACGGTGACGCCCTCTCCATCGGCGGCAACCACCTGATCCACACGCTGCGCCGCAACGTGAACCTCACCATCCTGCTGTTCAACAACCGGATCTACGGCCTCACCAAGGGCCAGTACTCCCCCACCTCGGAGATCGGCAAGCTCACCAAGTCGACACCGTACGGCTCGGTGGACACGCCGTTCAACCCCGTCACGCTCGCGCTCGGCGCCGAGGCGACCTTCGTGGCCCGCACCATCGATTCGGACCGCGCGCACCTGTCCGAGGTGCTGACGGCGGCGGCCAACCACCGCGGCACGTCGCTGGTGGAGATCTACCAGAACTGCCCCATCTTCAACGACGACGCCTTCTCCACGTTGAAGGGCCCGGACGGTCTGCTGATCAAGCTGGTGCACGGCGAGCCCATCACGTTCGGCAACGGGGAACTGGCGGTTGCCCGGGGAGTCGACGGCGACCTCAAGGTGGTCCGCACCGCGGAGGTGGACCAGGCCAGCATCGTCGTGCACGACGAGACGCGCCAGGACCCCACGCTGGCGTTCGCACTGTCGCGCCTCACGGAACCGGGCGTGCTCCGGCAGGCCCCCATCGGCATCTTCAGGCGCGTTGAGCGCCCCAGTTATGATGACCTCGTCCGGGACCAGATCGGTACCGCCAAGGCCGAAGACACCGAGGCAGCGCTGGCCGCGGTACTCGCCGGGCCAGATACCTGGGAGGCAGAGACGCGATGACAGACCGGCAGCCGGGTTGGCATCAGCCGATGCCTCCCGACGGCCCCACGTCACCCACGACGCCCACCCGCCCCATGACCGGCGACGAGGCGCCGCCCCCCGCTCCGGACACGTTCGACGCCGTCGGCATGCAGTCCGTGCTCACCCGCGCCCGGAACCACAGCCGCTTCGTCGCGCCTCCCCCTGGGGACGCCGCCGTCCGGCGACCCTTCCCCGTGCGGGCGTTCGTGTGGGGGATGGCGCTGATCCTCGCCGTCGGTGTACTCACCGGTTTCCTCTACGTGAACCACTTCAGGCCGGTCGCCGATGATCCTGACACGATCGTCTCCCTGCCCAGCCCGACGGCGAGCATCTCGGAGGTCACGGCACAGACGCCGCAGGAGATCGTCTCGGAGTATTTCGAGGCACTCTCCACCGGCGACCTCGGCCGCGCGCTGGCGATGGGCGACACCGGCGGCAACGGCTCGCAGGCGCTGCTGAACGCGGACGTCTACGCCCGCTCCCGCGAACTGAGCCCCATCACCGATGTCGAGATCCTGTCGGACAGCCTGACGGCCACCGACGTCCCGGTGCGCTACCTCATCGCGGGCCAGCCGTTCGAGACCACCATCTCGCTCAACCTGCTGGACAACGGCAGGTACCGCTTGGCGCAGACCACCGTCACTGCAGAGTTCGTGCTCGCCGGCGGCCAGAACCTCCCGGTGCTGGTCAACGATCAGCGGATCGACCCGTCGCTCACCTACGAGGTGGTGCCCGGCACCTACGAGGTCTCCACTGGGCTGCCCTTCCTCGATTTCACCGAGACCAGCGTGCTGCAGGTGGCCTCCCCGTCCCGGGCCGACGCCGTGAAGGTCAACATCACGCCCGAGCTCACAGAGGCGGGCCGGGACGCGCTGATCGGGGCCGCCAGGGCCTCCCTCAACGCCTGCTTCAGCACTCCGAGCATCGCTCCGGCCGGGTGTCCCAACCAGGCGGAAGCAGCCGGTGGCGCGACGGTCTCCTCTGCGAGATGGCGCCTGACCAACAACCCCTGGTCCGATGTTTCCCCCACCCTGGTGGCAGACGACCAGAGCGTGGCCCTGATCCGGCTGCGGCTGGCCACCGCGCTCGACATCACCTACAGCAACGGGTCCGCCTCGCACCCCACACCGACGATCTCCGCCGACGTGCGCGCCTCCATGCTGGGCCGCGATCCGTCGGCCATCGAGGTGACCTGGAGCACCGGATAGCGACGGTAGGGTGGCCGCCATGACCCCTGCGATCGACTTCGAACATTCCGACCCCGCCGTGCGTCCACAGGACGATCTCTTCCGCCATGTCAACGGAACCTGGCTGCGGACGGCCACCATCGAGCCTGACCAATCCTCAGCCGGCGGTTTCGTGGACCTGCGCAACGCCGCAGAACTGGACGTGCGCGCGATCGTGGAGGAGCAGCAGCAGAGCGACCCCACCAGCGACGAGGGCCGCATCGCCGCGCTCTACGCCTCCTTCATGGACACGGACCGCATCGAGGCGCTCGGCATCGAGCCGGTGCGCCCCATCCTGGACACGATCGACGCGATCGACTCGCCCGTCGCCCTGGCCCGGCACCTCGGCTGGTCGCTGCGCCATGGGTTGAGCCCCTTGGTGCACCTCTACGAGGAATCAGACCCGGGAGACCCCAGCCGCTACGCCGTGTTCGCCTCCCAGGGTGGCCTGGGGCTGCCCGACGAGGCCTACTACCGCCTGGAGGAGCACGGCGAAATCCGGGAGAAGTACCTGGCGCACCTGACGCGGGTCTTCGAACTGGCCGGCTTCGAGCTGCCCGAGCAGCAGGCCCAGGCCGTCCTCGCCGTCGAGACCGAGATCGCGTCACACCACTGGGACAGGGTCCGGTGCCGCGACCTGCGGGCGATGTACAACCCCACGTCGCTGGAGGACGTCATCTCCGCCACGCCGGGGTTCGACTGGGACGCGTTCCTCGAAGGCGCCGAGATCCCTCGCGGGAAGCTGGCTGAACTGATCGTCAGTCAGCCGTCGTTCCTCGAGGGGGTGGCCCCGGTGCTGGTGTCGGCGCCCCTCGACACGTGGCGGTCGTGGGCACGGTGGAAGGCGCTTTCGGGGCTGTCGGCCTACCTGTCCGAGGACCTCGTCGAGGCCCGCTTCGACTTCTACGAGAAGACGCTGGCGGGCAACGAGGAGCAGCGCCCCCGCTGGAAGCGCGGCCTCGCCCTGGTGGAGGGCGTGCTCGGTGAAGCCGTCGGCCGCCTCTACGTGGAGCGCCACTTCAAGCCCGAGGCGAAAGCCGCCATGGACGAGCTCGTGGGCAACCTGATGAGGGCCTACGAGAACTCCATCACGAAGCTGACCTGGATGACCGAGGAGACGCGGGCCGAGGCGCTGCGCAAACTCAGCAAGTTCACTCCCAAGATCGGTTACCCGGTGAAGTGGCGCGACTACTCGGCGCTGCCGGTCACCGCCGACGACCTGGTCGCCAACGTGCTCGCCGCCAACTCCTTCGAGCTGGACTACACCCTGGAGCGCATCGGTGGGCCGGTGGACCGCGACGAGTGGCAGATGTTCCCGCAGACGGTCAACGCCTACTACCACCCGCTCCGCAACGAGATCGTGTTCCCGGCCGCAATCCTGCAGCCGCCCTTCTTCAACGCCGACGCGGACGACGCGGTCAACTACGGCGCCATCGGCGCGGTCATCGGCCACGAGATCGGGCACGGCTTCGACGACAAGGGCAGCACCTGCGACGGCGACGGCCGCCTGCGTGACTGGTGGCAGCCCGCAGACCGGGAGGCCTTCGAGGCGCTCGCCGAGCGGCTGATCGGTCAGTATGAGGGCCTCATCCCGGAAGGCATCGAGGGCGCCGGCGTCAACGGCAGGCTCACCGTCGGGGAGAACATCGGCGACCTCGGCGGCCTGGGTATCGCCTACGACGCCTGGCTGCTGGCCGGCGGCGACCCCCATGGCGAGGCGGTCGACGGCCTGACCCCGGCCCAGCGCTTCTTCACCGGCTGGGCGCAGGCCTGGCGCGGCAAGCGGCGCCCCGAAGCCATGAAGGTCCTGTTGGCGACAGACCCGCACTCCCCCAACGAGTTCCGCTGCAATCAGATCGTGCGCAACCTCGACGCTTTCTACGGCGCCTTCGAGGTCAGCGACGACGACGCTCTCTGGCTCGCCCCTGAGGACCGCGTCACCATCTGGTGATCTCGGAGGAGAGGGCTGGAGCGCTGATCATGGCGCTCCAGCCCTTTTTGCGTTTACCCTTGTCAATGCCATTTCGCGCAGTTTGAGATCGCTCTCATGTCTCGATTTGATAACAGAACCCCGCTTCAGCTTGACGTACGGCGCGCGAACGATGACAGTTGCTCCATGAGAGCGCTCCCACGGAGCGCACGGACATTGACGAAGGAGTCATAGTGAAGAAGCGTTCCATCGCCCTGGTCAGTGCGCTGGCCATCGGGCTCACCGCCTGTTCCGCCAGCGCGGAGCCTGCCGACAACGAGACCGGAGCCAGCAGCGACGAGCAGATCACCCTGCGCGTGGCCACGTTCAATGAATTCGGCTACGAGGATCTCTTCCAGGACTACATGGATGAGCACCCCAACGTGAAGATCGAGCACAAGAAGGCCGCCACCACCGATGAGGCCCGCGACAACCTCAACACCCGCCTGGCCGCCGGCTCCGGCCTCTCCGACATCGAAGCCGTCGAGGTCGACTGGCTGCCCGAACTGATGCAGTACGCCGATAAGTTCGTCGATCTCAAGAACGACGACGTCGAGGGCCGCTGGCTCGACTGGAAGGAAGCCTCCGCCACCACCGCCGACGGCCAGCTGATCGGCTACGGCACCGACATCGGCCCCGAGGCCGTGTGCTACCGCTCGGACCTCTTCGAGGCCGCCGGCCTGCCGTCGGACCGGGAAGCGGTCGCCGACCTCCTCGAGGGCGACTGGGACACCTACTTCAACGTCGGCAAGGACTTCGTCGCCAAGTCCGACGCCGCCTGGTACGACTCCTCCGACGCCACCTTCCAGGGCATGGTCAACCAGGTCGCCACCCCCTTCGAGAACGAGGACGGCA
Organism: Tessaracoccus sp. MC1865; assembly: GCF_017815535.1. Taxonomy (NCBI): domain Bacteria; kingdom Bacillati; phylum Actinomycetota; class Actinomycetes; order Propionibacteriales; family Propionibacteriaceae; genus Tessaracoccus; species Tessaracoccus sp. MC1865. The sequence continues at coordinate 2,239,245 of NZ_CP072596.1, forward strand.
CGCCCATCCCGCTGGGCGAGAACACCGAGATCAAGGCCATCTACGACCAGATCATGCAGGCCAAGGCCGACGACCTCTCCGCCGGGTACGCCCAGTGGAGTGAGGACTGGACCGCGGCCTTCCAGAACGACGGCTTCGCCACGATGCTGTGCCCCGGCTGGATGATGGGCGTCATCGAGGGCAACGCGGCCGGCGTGACCGGCTGGGACGTGGCTGACGTGTTCCCCGGCGGCGGCGGCAACTGGGGCGGCTCGTTCCTGACCGTTCCCGAGCAGTCGGCCAACCCCGAGGCCGCCCGCGAGCTCGCGGCGTGGCTGACGGCCCCCGAGCAGCAGATCAAGGCTTTCATGTCGAAGGGCACCTTCCCCTCGCAGGTCGACGCCCTGGACAGTGAAGAGCTCCTCGGCCAGACCAACGAGTTCTTCAACGGCGCCCCCACCGGCGAGATCCTCGCCAACCGTGCGGCCGCCGTCGACGTCACCCCCTTCAAGGGACCGAACTACTTCTCGATCCGCGCCACCGTCACCGATGCGCTGAACCGCGTCGAGTCCGGCACCGACGACGCGGCGTCGTCGTGGGACAAGGCCATCGAAGCCTACGAGGCCCTCGGCCTCAACTGATCCCCGACTGGGTGGGCCCGGCGCTCCGCCGGGCCCACCACACACCCAAGGAACTGCGAATGCCATCCATGACCACCTGGCGGCAGCGGGCGAACCGCTGGGACGTCAAGTACTCGCCCTACCTGTACATCAGCCCCTTCTTCATCCTCTTCGCGATCGTGGGGCTCTACCCCCTCATCTACACCGCCTGGGTCTCCGTGCACGACTGGCACCTGATCGGCGGCCAGGGAGACTTCGTCGGGCTGCAGAACTTCATCGACGTCCTGCAGCAACCGCGCTTCTACAACGCGCTGCGCAACACGTTCTCGATCTTCCTGCTGTCGTCCGTGCCCCAGCTCATCGCGGCGATCTTCATCGCGTGGATGCTCGACGCCAACCTGCGGTCCAAGACCCTGTGGCGCATGGGCGTCCTCCTGCCCTACGTGGTGGCGCCGGTGGCGGTCTCCCTGATCTTCTCCAAGCTCTTCGCGGACAGCTCCGGCCTGATCAACACCCTGCTCGGCCAGATCGGGATGAACCCCGTGGGCTGGCACTCCGACAGCTTCGCCGCCCACGTGGCGATCGCGACGATGGTGAACTTCCGGTGGACCGGCTACAACACGCTGATCTTCCTGGCCGCCATGCAGGCCGTGCCGCGCGAGCTCTATGAGGCCGCCGTCGTCGACGGGGCCAACCGGGTCCAGCAGTTCTTCTCCGTGACGCTGCCGTCGCTGCGTCCCACGATGATCTTCGTCATCATCACCTCCACCATCGGTGGCCTGCAGATCTTCGACGAGCCGCGCATGTTCGACCAGCTGGGTCAGGGCGGCGCGGACCGGCAGTGGCAGACGCTGACCATGTACCTCTACGAACTGGGCTGGGGGCCGCAACGCAGCTTCGGCCGGGCCTCCGCGGTGGCGTGGCTGCTGTTCCTCATCATCATCGTCATCGGCGTGATCAACTTCTGGCTGACCAGCCGCATCTCCAGTTCCGAGGGCCGCAAGGCCAGGCAGCGCACCAAGGAGGCCGTGTGATGCATTCGACACCCATGATCGAACAGACCGCGGGCAAGGGCGCGGCCCGCTACGCACGCCGCAAGCTGGGGCTGGTCTCCGGCAGGCGCCGGGCCGGGTGGGGCACGTACGCGACCCTGACGCTGGTGCTGCTCATCTCCATCTACCCCCTGTACTACGCCATCCAGCTGGCGAGTTCCGACGCGGCCACCATCGCCCGCAACCCCATCCCGCCCCTGCTGCCGCAGGGCAACCTCATCGAGAACCTCAACCGGGTACTCAACTCCGACATCAACTTCTGGCGGGCCTTCACCAACAGCGTCATCGTCTCGACGGTCACGTCGGTGTTCCTCGTGATCTTCTCGACGCTGGCGGGCTACGCGTTCGCCAAACTGCGCTTCCGCGGCAGGGGGCCGCTGCTGATCTTCGTCATCGCCACCATGGCCGTGCCGATGCAGCTGGGCATCGTCCCGCTGTTCATCGTCATGAGTGAACTGGGGCTCACGGGCAGCCTCGCCGCCGTCATCATCCCCAACATCGTCACCGCTTTCGGCGTGTTCTGGATGACCCAGTACCTGAGCCAGGCGCTGCCCTACGAGCTGATCGAAGCGGCCCGCGTCGACGGCTGCTCCATGATCAGCACGTTCCGCCACGTCGCGCTCCCTGCCGCGATGCCGGCGGCCGCGATGCTCGCCCTGTTCACCTTCGTGGCCCAATGGACCAACTTCTTCTGGCCGTTCATCGTCCTCGATGCCAGCAACCCCACGCTCCCCGTGGCGTTGCAGCTGCTGCAGTCCAGCTACTTCAAGGACTACTCCCTCATCATGGCCGGCGTAATCATCTCCACCGTGCCGCTCATCATCGTTTTCATCATCACAGGACGTCGGCTCGTCGCCGGCGTCATGGAAGGAGCAGTGAAGGGATGACCCCCGTCACCTTTACCCCCGACTTCATCTTCGGCGCAGCCACGGCCGCCTTCCAGATCGAGGGCGCCAGCACCGAGGACGGCCGCGTGCCGTCCATCTGGGACACGTTCTGTGCCACCCCGGGCAAGGTCGTCGGCGGCGACACCGGTGAGGTGGCGTGCGACCACTACCACCGCATGCCGCAGGACGTCGCCCTCATGAAGGAACTGGGGCTCCAGGCCTACCGGTTCTCGACGGCCTGGCCCCGCGTGGTGCCCGCCCCCGGTGAGGTCAACCAGAAGGGTCTCGACTTCTACTCGCGGCTCGTGGACGAGCTCCTGGCCGATGGCATCAAGCCGTGGCTGACCCTGTACCACTGGGACCTGCCCCAGTACGAGCAGGACAGGGGCGGCTGGACCAACCGCGACACCGCCCACCGGTTCGCCGACTACGCCGAGGTGATGTACCGCGCCTTGGGCGACCGGGTCGACATCTGGACCACGCTCAACGAGCCCTGGTGCTCCGCGTTCCTGGGCTACGCGAACGGCGAGCACGCCCCGGGCCACCAGGACGGACGCGAGGCACTGGCCGCGGCCCACCACCTCCTCCTGGGGCACGGGCTGGCCGTGACGCGGCTGCGTGAGCTCGGTCTCGCACAGCCGAAGCAGGTGGGGATCACCATCAACCCCAGCATCCACCACCCGGCAGACCCGGACAGCGCCGCCGACCGCGACGCCGCCCGGCGGCACGACGCCCTGCGCAACCGCATCTGGCTGGACCCCCTCTTCACGGCGGAGTACCCGGCAGACCTCATCGCCGACATGGGCGACCTCTGGCCCGCGGAACTGATCCTCGACGGGGACCTGGAGATCATCTCCCAGCCCATCGACGTGCTCGGCATCAACTTCTACAACGGTGAGACCACCGCCGCTGTCCCGGGCGCCGACGTCGACTCCCCCGGCTCGCCGCACCCGCGCACCGGCGACACCACGGGCGTCGGCCGCGACGTCCCCCTGACCGCCATGGGCTGGGAGGTCTACGCGCCGGACTTCACCGACGTGCTGGTGCGCCTGAGCCGCGACTGGGCCGCCCCGCACGGGGCCTACCTCGTCGTGACCGAGAACGGGGCCGCCTTCAACGACGTGCCGGACGCCGAGGGCTTCGTGGCCGACGCCGACCGCAGCGACTACCTCTACCAGCACATCGGTGCCGTCCACGACGCCATCGAGGCCGGCGCCGACGTCAGGGGCTACCTCGCCTGGTCGTTGCTGGACAACTTCGAATGGGCCTGGGGCTACGAGAAGCGCTTCGGCATCGTCCACGTGGATTATGACACCCAGGTGCGCACGCCCAAGGCTTCTGCCCGTTGGTACGCTGATGTGATCCGTTCACGCGAACTGGCCAAGCCGTAAGAAGGATGAGATGACTCTCAACGGTCGCCCGCCGACACTCGAAGACGTGGCACGCCTCGCCGGTGTGTCGCGGGCGACCGCTTCCCGCGCCATCATCGAACCCGCCAAGGTGTCGGAGGAGCGCCGCTCCGCCGTCGAGGAGGCGATGGCCCGCCTGGGCTACGTCCCCAACGCCGCGGCCCGCAGCCTGGTGACGCGCCGAACCATGTCGATCGCCGTCGTCGTGCCCGAACCCACGCGCACGGTGTTCGAGGACCCCTTCTTCCAGGCCGCCATCGGCGGCATCAACTCCGTGCTCACCGGCGCCGACTACCAGCTGGTCCTCCTGATGGGAGACCCGCAGGGGCAGACGCAGCGGGTGCGCCATTACCTGCGCTCCCGCCTGGCCGACGGCATCGTCGTGGTGTCCCACCACGGGTCCGACGGCGTGGTGGAGACCGCCGTGGCTGCGGGCGTGCCCACCGTGCTGGTGGGGCGTCCGTTCAGCGGCGCCGTCAATGTCGCCTACAGCGACCTGGACAACGTGCTGGGCGGCCGGCTCGCCACCCGGCACCTGATCGAGCAGGGCTGCTCGACCATCGGCATCGTCACCGGCCCGCTGGACATGGTGGGCGCCCGCGACAGGTTCCAGGGTTGGCGCACCGAGCTCGCCGAGCACGGCAAGGCGGCCGGCGGCATCTGGCATGGCGACTTCGACCGTGACTCCGGCCTCTCCGCAGGGCACGAGATCGCCACCGGTGCGGTGAAGCTCGACGGGCTCTTCGTCTCCTCAGACCTCATGGCGCTGGGGGTGCTGGAATCGCTCGCGGAGCACGGCGTACGGGTTCCGGACGACCTGCGCGTGGTGGGCTTTGACGACATCAGCCTGGCCGCCTATGCGAGGCCCTCCCTCACGACTGTCACGAACTCCGGTTTCGCGCTTGCCGCCGCCGCCGCCGAGCTGCTGATCCAGCAGCTCCAGACCGGGGTGATCCCGGAACCCAGGATCCTGCATCCCGATCTCATCGTCCGCGAATCGGCCTGAGCGCTCATCTGATCCGGGCAGTCAGGGGAGGCGCTCGCGCAATGCGATGGCGACCGCCGCCAGCGCCACTGCGGCAGCGGTGACGACGAAGGCCTGGGCGAAGCCGAACCCGCCGGCCAGCGCACCGATCGCCATGGCGCCGACGCCGGTGCCGACGTCGAAGCCCACGTTCCAGATCACCGAGGTGGAGGCACGGTTCTCCTCCCCCGCCTCCACGAACGAGCGCACCAGCGTCACCGTCTGCAGCGCACCGTAGGCCAAGCCCAGCAGGGCGGCGCCGACGATCATCCACGCGGGCTGCCCCCACCGGAGCGAAGCCGCGATGCCCGCCACGCCCAGCGCGGCCACCCCGAGCAGCGACCAGATGAACGGCCTGGTGCCGTAGCGGTCGCTCAGCCCCCCGACCAGGTAGCGCCCCACGGCGGCCAACCCGGTCACGGCGAGCAGGACCGTCATTGCCACGAGGGGGTCGCTGACCAGCTGCGGCGCGAACGTCAGCACCGCACCCCCGGAGGCCGTCACCAACAGCAGGGCGGCCACGGGCATCCAGATCAACGGGAGGACGCGCAGCAGCGGCGCGCCGGCCGAGGACGCCCCGGGGTCGCCGGCCGTCTGCCGGGAGATCTGCCGCCCGAGTTCCGCCACCCAGAGGAGCGCGACCAGCGGAAGCAGACCGAGGACGAGCGTCCAGCGCACGCCGATGAGGTCAGCCAGCAAGGGCGCCACCGACATCAGCACCAGCTGCGGAATGGAGACGGCGAGGCCGTAGAGACCGACGCCTCGACCGCGTGCTTCTGGCGGGGTCAGGAGCGCCACCGCGGTGGCACCGCAGACCGTGATGATGCCGAAGCCGACGCCCCGCATGGCGTTGGTGCCGAGTACCACCCAGAGGTCCGGGCTGATGGCCTGCAGCGCGGCGGGGATCCCCAGCGCCAGGAGACCGAGCGAGAGCGTGCGGGTCCAGCCCCATTTCGCCAGCCACCGGTTGACCTGTAGCTGGGTGAGGACGGTGGTGGCCATGAGCACCGTGGTGGCCATGCCGGAGCCGAACTCCGCCGCGCCGCCCCGGGCGGCCCACAGCGGGGAGATGGGCAGCAACAGCGCGAACCCGGCGAACGCCACGGAGGCGGTCAGCAGGATCAGCGGCATACCCGGCGCGCGCAGCACCACGAGGCATCACTCCAAGAGCTAGGGGGAATCAACCGCCTCACTCTACCCGCACGAACGGTGGGCGCCGCCTCGTCGGACGCCCGGCCGGGTGGCCTAGGAGGTGCGCTCGACGAGGTCCGTGCACACCTGCAGCAGCGCGTCCTTCGCCTCGCCCTCGGGCAGTGGCGCGAGATGGGCGCGGGCGATGGCGGCGTGACGCTCGACCTCGGCCTTCGCGCGGGCCATGACGGGGTGGGCCTTGAGCCCCTCGAGCGCGGCCTCCAGGTCCTCGTCGGAGCTGAGGTCGCCGTCGATCAGGGCGAGCAGGTCCGCGTCGGCCGCATCCTTCTCCGCCCGCAGCATGAGGACCGGCAGCGTGGGGACACCCTCGCGCAGGTCCGTACCGGGCGTCTTGCCGGTGCTGGTCGAGGTGATGTCGATGAGGTCGTCCGAGAGCTGGAACACCAGCCCGATCTCCTCGCCGAAGTTCGTCAGCGCGGTGAGCACCTCGTCGGAGGCGCCGGACACCATGCCGCCGAAGCGGGCCGACGCGGCGATCAGCGAGCCGGTCTTGTCCGCGATGACCTGGATGTAGTGGGCCAGCGGGTCCTCGCCCTCGCCAGGGCCCTTGGTCTCGGCGATCTGGCCCTGCACCAGTCGCGAGAACGTCTCTGCCTGCAGCATGACGTAGTCGACACCGAGCTCGGCAACCGTGGTGGAGGCGCGGGCGAACAGGAAGTCGCCCACGAGGATGGCCACGGAGTTGCCCCACAGCCGGTTGGCCGACGGGGCGCCGCGGCGCAGGTCCGCGACGTCCATGACGTCGTCGTGGTAGAGGCTCGCCACGTGGGTGAGCTCCATGACCATGGCGGCCCGCATGAGGTCGTCATGGTCGGACTCCCCACCGAAGTGGGAGGAGAGGAAGACCAACAGCGGACGGAACCGCTTGCCGCCCGCCGCGATGATGTGGCGGGCAGCCTCGGTCACGAACGGCGAACTGGCCACGGCGCTCTCGACCAGGTTGCCCTCGAACTCGTCGAGGAGCACGGTCAAGCGTGCGTCGAGCAGGTCGTTGCCCACTGTGGGTCTCCTAGGGTCAGCGAATGAACTGTGCGGCACCGGCAACCAGGCTGAGCACGCCGCCCGGCACGAGGCCGAGGACCAGCGTAGCCAGACCTGTGACCACGAGCACAACCCACGTCCCGGCAGACGGGGACTCGACCACGCCCACGGTCGCCTCGTCGGCGTCCTGGAACCACATGGCCACAACGACCTTGAGGTAGAAGAACGCGGCGATGACGCTCATCACCACGGCGACCAGGACGAGCCAGCCGTAGCCGCCCTCCCACGCAGACGCGAACACGGTCAGCTTGCCGACGAAGCCCGCGGTCAGCGGGATGCCGGCGAAGCTCAGCATGAACAGGGTCATGAGGGCTGCGATGAGCGGGCTGCGCCTCCCGAGGCCCTTCCAGGACTCGAGGCCGTTGGCCTCACCGCCCGCGCGGCGCACCATCATGACGATGGCGAAGGCACCCAGCGTGGCCACGCCGTAGGTCAGCAGGTAGAACGCGACGGCGGCCACGGACGCCACCGACACGTTGTCGCCGGCCTGCACCGCCCCGACGACGCCCACCAGGATGAAGCCGGCGTGTGCGATCGAGGAGTAGGCAAGCAGGCGCTTGATGTCGGTCTGCGCGAGTGCCGCGGTGGCACCCACCAGCATCGTGACGACCGCGACGACGGAGAACAGCAGCTGCCAGTCCCAGGCGAGTCCGCCGAGTGCGACGTAGTACACGCGCAGCAGAGCGGCCACGGCTGCGGTCTTGGTGGCCACCGCCATGAAGCCCGTCACCGGGGTGGGCGCGCCCATGTAGGCGTCCGGGGTCCACGAGTGGAACGGCACTGCGCCCATCTTGAACAGCAGGCCCACCGATGCCAGCAGCATGCCGCCGAGCAGCAGCCACTTCGAGCCGGTCCCGGCGGTGACCGCATCTGCGATCCCGGCCAGCGTCAGGGCGCCGGAGTAGCCGTACAGCAACGAGATGCCGTAGAGCATGATCGCCGAGGCGATGGAGCCGAGGAGGAAGTACTTGAGGGCAGCTTCCTGGCTCAGCAGGCGACGGCGGCGGGCCATGCCGGTGAGCAGGTACAGCGGCAGCGACAGGATCTCCACGGCCACGAACAGCACCAGCAGGTTGTTGGTGGACGAGAACAGCAGCATGCCGAACAGCGCGAACACCAGCAGCGGGAAGACCTCGGTGTGCTCACGACGGAGGCGGTCCGCCTCCCGCTCGAGCGGCGAGCCGGGCACGGTGGCGGCCGACGACGCGAACGCCGACACTCCCCCACCGACGCGGCGCTCGGCGAAGAGCGCCACCCCGGCCAGCCCGACGAGCAGCAGCAGCGTCCAGAAGACGTAGGTCGGGCCGTCGATCGCGAGCAGCCCCATGGCGGCCAGCGAAGGTGTTTCCTGGACCCAGTTGAGGATGGTCACCCCGAGCGACGCGAGGATGCCGATCGCGGCCAGACCCGCCTGCACCGGCTGGCGGAGGTGCCGGGGCACGAAGCCCTCGAGCAGGACGCCCAGGGCACCCACACCGAGCAGGATGAACAGCGGCGTCAGCAGCATCCACTCCAGCGTGGGAGCGGGGATCGGCGTCTCCAAGAGGTTGATCATCAGTTGCCTTCCTCAGCCTGCGGGGCGGGATCGGTCACGCCGACGGTCGCCATCGTGCCCTGAGCAGCGTCGTCCGCCACTGACAGCACGGGCTTCGGGAAGAAGCCGAACAGCAGCAGCAGGGCGATGAGCGGCGCAACGACGGCCTTCTCGCGGAGCGTGAGATCGGTGGTGACATGGCTGGCGACCTGCTCGGTCACCGGGCCGGTCATCGTGGTCTTGTACATCCGCAGCACGTACACGGCGGCCAGCACCATGGCCAGCACCAGGAACGCGATGTGGATGGGGTAACGCTGCCAGGAACCGGCGAGCACCAGGAACTCGGCGACGAAGTTGCCGAAGCCCGGCAGCGACAGGGCGGAGAGACCCGCGAGCAGCAGGACTCCGGAGAGCACCGGTGCCACCTTCTGCACGCCGCCGTAGGCGTCGATGTCTGCGGAACCGCGGCGTCGGATCATGAACCCGACGACGAGGAACAACGCGGCGGTCGACAGACCGTGGTTGAGCATGTAGTAGATCGAGCCGCTCATGGACTGGCTGGTCAGCGCGAAGATGCCGAACACCATCAGGCCGAAGTGGCTGATCGAGGTGTAGGACACCAGTCGCAGCAGGTCCTTGGCGCCGAACGCCATGAGAGCGCCGTAGAACATGGACACGATCGCCCAGACCAGGATCACCGGGGTGGCCCACTGGCTGGCCTCGGGGAACGCCTGGAGGCAGATCTTGATCATCCCGAAGGTGCCGATCTTGTCCAGGATGCCCACGAGCAGCGTCGAGGTGCCCGGCGTGGCCTGCTCGGCCGAATCAGGCAACCACGTGTGCAGCCCGGCCAGCGGCGCCTTCACCGCGAAGGCGAAGAAGAAGCCCGCGAAGAGCCAGCGCCCCATGGACGTGTCGATGTCGAGCCCGACGAGGTCGCCGATCAGGAAGCTCGGCGAGCCGGCCGCCGCCGTGACGGCGTAGACGCCCGCCACCGCGACCAGCATGACCAGGCCACCGGCCAGGGAGTAGATCAGGAACTTGACCGCGGCGGCGCTGCGACGGGGGCCGCCGTAGCCACCGATGAGGAAGTACGTCGGGATCAGCGTCGCCTCGAAGGCCACGTAGAACAGCAGGATGTCCGAGGCCATGAACACGAACAGCGCGAAGCCCTGCAGCAGCAGCGCGAGGGCGAAGAACGTGGAGCCGCCCCAGCGGGAGGTGGGCTCATCGCCCGTGTGCCATTCGGCGAGCAGCACCACCGGCACGATGAGGACGGTCATCAGCACCAGGATGGCGCCCATCCCGTCCAGGTCCAGCGCGTAGCGCGCGCCGATCGAGGAGATCCAGGAGACGTCCTCGGCCAACACGGCGTCCTGCGTGTGCAGGATGAACGCCAGGACACCGAGCACCAGAGTGGTGACCGCGAAGCCGTAGCCGACGAGCTTGCCGACGTGACCCTTCACGAAGAACAGCACGATCGCGCCGACGATGGGCACCAGGCCGAGGACCGTCAGAAGAGGGAATGCCATTGTCATTTCTCAGTTACTCCTTAGCCCAGCTGCCCGATGACAACGACGACGGCGAGGGCCAGGAGGCCCACCCCTGCGGTCAGCCCGTAGCTGCGGACGTAGCCGTTCTGCAGTTTGCGGAACCATTCACCCGCTCCGGTCGCGACCGCGGCGGAACCCATGACCGCGCCGTCCGCGACACCGTGGTCGAAGGCGCCGATGCCGGCTGCCAGACCCTTGGTGGGGCGGATGATGGCGTGCTCGTTGAAGGCGTCGCCGTACAGGTCGTGGCGGCCCGCGTGCACGAGCGGGTTCTTCGTCTCCGGCGCTTCGCGCGGGATGTCCCCCTTGTGCAGGAACCAACCGATCGCGACACCGACGACGACCACCGCCAGCGTCAGGACGCCGATGGTGGTGAAGTGGATCAGCGGGGTGTTGTGCGGCTCCTGGCCGGTGGCCGGGGCCAGCCAGTCCTGGATCCAGCCGTTCATGAGGACGCCGGCCACGATGGACAGCAGCGCCAGCACGATGAGGGGCACCGTCATGACGAGCGGCGACTCATGCGGCTCGACGCCGTCCTCCCAGCGCTTCTTGCCGAAGAACGTCATCATCATCAGGCGTGTCATGTAGTACGCCGTGATGCCGGCGCCGAGCAGGGCCAGCACGCCGTAGATCACGTTCTGCTCGAAGGCGGCCTCGATGATGTGGTCCTTCGAGTAGAAGCCCGAGAGGAACGGGAAGCCGATGATGGCGAGGTAGCCGATCCCGAAGGTCAGGAAGGTGATCCGCATGGGGCGGGCCAGGGCACCGAAGTGACGCATGTTCACGTCGTCGTGCATGCCGTGCATGACGGAGCCGGCGCCCAGGAACATGTTGGCCTTGAAGAAGCCGTGCGTGATCAGGTGGAAGATCGCGAACGAGGCGCCGATGGGGCCGAGGCCCGCGGCGAGCATCATGTAGCCGATCTGCGACATCGTCGAGCCCGCGAGGACCTTCTTGATGTCGTCCTTCGACGTACCGATCCAGGCACCGAAGAGCAGCGTGACCGTGCCGACGATGGCGACCGCCGTCGTGGCGATCGGCGCCGCCTCGTAGATGACGTGCGAGCGCACGACCAGGTAGACGCCGGCGGTGACCATGGTCGCAGCATGGATGAGGGCCGACACCGGAGTGGGGCCCTCCATCGCGTCCAGCAGCCAGGACTGCAGTGGCACCTGGGCGGATTTACCGCACGCGCCGAGCAGCAGGAAGAAACCGATGAGCGTGACCCAGACGGGCGTCAGGTTCGCGACCCCCGCGTTGACGTCCTCGAAGCGCACCGAGCCGAACATTGCCAGCATCGTGAAGATCGCCATCGACAACCCGAGGTCGCCGACGCGGTTGACGATGAAGGCCTTGTTGCCGGCGGCCGACGCCGAGGGGCGGTGGGCCCAGAAGCTGATCAGGAGGTAGGACGCGAGGCCCACGCCTTCCCAACCGACGAACAGCACCAGGTAGTTGTCCGCGAGCACCAGGAGCAACATGGCGGCGATGAACAGGTTCAGGTAGGCGAAGAAGCGACGGCGACGCTCGTCGTGCTCCATGTACCCGATCGAGTAGATGTGGATCAGCGAGCCGACGCCGGTGACCAGCAGGACGAACAGGATCGACAGCTGGTCTGCCAGGAAGCCGACGCCGACCGACCAGTTGCCGGTGGCGATCCACTCGTACAGCTGGACGTTGACGGCGCGGTCGTCGGGGGACGCCCCGAGGAGTTGCAGGAACAGCACCAGGCCGATGGCGAACGACGCGATGGGTGCCAGGGTTCCGAGCCAGTGGCCCCAGGCGTTGGTCGCCCGGCCTGCCAGCAGCAGGAAGGCGGCCGAAGCCAGCGGGATGGCCACCAGCAGCCAGACCATCAGGCCGGTGCTCGACAGGGCGGAGACGGATTCAAGAAGTTGCACGCTCGTAGTCCCCTTACAGCTTCATCAGGTTGGCGTTGTCGACGGAGGCCGAGCGACGGGACCGGTACACGGCGACGATGATCGCCAGGCCGACCACAACTTCAGCGGCTGCCACGACCATCACGAAGAACGCCGCGACGAGTCCGTCGAGGTTCCCGTGGAATCGGGCGAATGCGACGAATGCGAGGTTCGTGGCATTGAGCATCAGTTCGATGCTCAGAAAGGCGATGATCGCGTTGCGGCGCAGCAGGAACCCTGCGATGCCGATGGCGAACAGGATCGCCGAGAGGATCAGGTAACCCTCGGGGCTCATTCGTCGTCTCCTTCGATCTCAAGCGTGCGACCCTCGAGCGCCTGGTAGGCGGAGGAGGTGGGTGCGCGCAGTTCGTCCACGTCGACCACCACGCCACGCATGGTGAGGGTGCGCGAGACGGACTTCTCGGCGATGGACCCGTCCGGGAGCAGCGCCGGGATGGAGATGGCGTTGTGCCGGGCGAACACACCCGAGTTGGGCAGCGGGCCGGGGTGCTCGCCGAGCTCGGCGTAGGCGCGCTTGCGGAGTTCAGCGGACTCCACCTGGTTGACCTTCTTGCTGAGGAGCTCGCCGTGGGCCAGCACCATCGCGCCGACCGCGGCCGTGATCAGGAGGGCCGCGCTCGCCTCGAAGAGGAACACGTACTCGCCGAACAGCTTGTTGGCCAGCGACGGGATGTTGCCGCCGTACTCGGCGTTGGCCTCCGCCAGGCCGGCGGGCTGCCCGCCGACGGTGAACTGGCCGACGGCGGAGATCATCAGGATGCCGATGCCCAGCGCCACCAGCGAGGCGGCGATGCGATGGCCCTTCAGCGTCTCGACGACCGAGTCGAGCGAATCCACGCCGATCAGCATGACGACGAACAGGAACATCATCAGGATGGCGCCGGTGTACACGACGATCTGGATGACGAACAGGAAGGGCGCGTCCTGGGCTGCGTAGAGGACCGCGATGGCCACCATCACGCCGGCCATCGCGATGGCCGAGTGGATGGGCTTGCGCGACAGCAGGAAGATCAGGGCGCAGATCACCGCGATGGGCGCGCACACCCAGAAGGCGACCTCACCGGCTGTCACCAGCGGGATCATGGGGATCATTTGGCCGCTCCTGTGGTCGTCGAGCCGGTGCGGGTGTCGGGGGTGCCCGTCGCGGGCAGCCCCAGGAAGTAGTCGCGCTCGTCCGCGCCGAGGCGACGGGGGTGCGGCGGTTGTTCCATGCCGGTCAGCAGCGGCGCGAGCAGGTCTTCCTTTTCGTAGATCAGGCTCAGCCGCGTGTCGTCGGAGATCTTGAACTCGTTGGTCATCGTCAGCGCCCGGGTGGGGCAGGCTTCGATGCAGAGGCCGCAGAAGATGCAGCGCAGGTAGTTGATCTGGTAGACGTGGCCGTAGCGTTCGCCCGGCGAGTAGCGGGCGTCGTCTGTGTTGTCGGCGCCCTCCACGTAGATGGCGTCCGCCGGGCAGGCCCAGGCGCACAGTTCACAACCGACGCACTTCTCCAGGCCGTCAGGCCAGCGGTTGAGCTGGTGCCGGCCGTGGAAGCGCGGCATGGTGACCTTCTCCGCGCCCTTCTTGTGCGGGTACGACTGCGTGAACGTCTTGCGGAAGATGGTGTTGAGCGTGATGCCGAAGCCGGCCCACGGATCGAAGATGCCCATCAGGCTTCCTTCCCTTCTGCGGTGACCTCGGCCATGGTCTGGTCCTGCGCGGGTCCGCGCACGACGCCTGCGAGCTCGGGCAGCATCTGCCCGGGCATCGGGGGCACCGGGTAGCCGCCGGCGAACGGGTCGTAGACCTCCTCGACGACCGGGCGCTCCTCCGGCAGTTCGGCCACGGGGTCCTTGCCGCCGAACAGCCACCACAGGACGATGAGCAGCGCGAGGCCGAGGCCGAGAGTGGCGTTGCGGAACTGCGTGTTGGCGACCAGCGCGACCACGATGATCCAGATCAGCGAGATCTCGATCAGCACCTTCCAACCGAGACCCATGAACTGGTCGTAGCGCAGGCGCGGCAGCGTGCCACGCAGCCACACGAACACCGAGATCAGGAACTGGACCTTCAGCATGAAGAAGATCGGGCCGAACCACGGGTTGTTGAAGAACTCGATGTTGTTCAGCGGCCAGATCGGCAGGTAGCCGCCGAGGAACAGCGTCGTGCAGACGGCCGACACGGTCGCCATGTTGATGTACTCCGCGAGGAAGTACAGCGCGTAGCGGAAGCCGGAGTACTCCGTCAGGTAACCGGAGACCAGCTCCGACTCGCACTCGGGCAGGTCGAACGGTGCACGGTTGGTCTCGCCCACCATGGCGATGGCGTAGATGATGAACGACGGGATCAGCAGCAGGAAGTACCAGGTCTGCAGCCCGAGCGGCAGCGCGATGTCGGTGAAGGGCACGACGAGTTGCAGCGGGATGCGCTGCGACTCGACGATCTCCGAGGTGGACATCGAGCCGGCCATCAGGAACACGGCGACCATGGACAGCCCCATGGAGATCTCGTAGGAGATCATCTGCGCCGTCGAACGGATGGAGCCGAGGAAGGAGTAGGTGGAGTTGCCGGCCCAGCCCGCGAGCACGATGCCGTAGATGCCGATCGAGGCCGAGGCCAGGATGAACACCGCGGCGACCGGCAGGTCGGTGAGCTGGAGGCGGGTCTCGACGCCGAACATCGTGACCTGCCCGCCGAACGGGATGACCGTCCAGCAGGTGAAGGCGGCCACCGCGGTGAGCACGGGGGCGATGTTGAACAGCCACTTGTCGGCGTTCTTCGGGCGGAAGTCCTCCTTGATGAGGGCCTTCATACCGTCTGCGAGCGCCTGGCCGAGGCCGAAGGGGCCGTTCATGATGGGGCCGAGGCGGTGCTGCATCTTGCCGACGAGGCGACGCTCGTACCACACGTTGAAGATCGTCCAGACGAGGAGGACGACGAAGAGCGCCACCACCTTGATCAGGATCAACCACCAGGGATCGTTCATGAAGATGTTCATGCCGTTGCTCCTTCGACGACGGTGACGGCCGTGACGCGGACCGGCGAACCGGGGGCGGCGACGAGGCGCTCCCCCTGGCCGGGGTTGACGGGCACCCAGACGACGTCGTCGACCATGCCGGGGACGATGTCGACCGGCAGCACCAGGCTGCTGCCCGCTGCCTCCACGGTGGCGACCTCGGACAGACCGAGCCGCTCCGCAGTGGCGGCGGAGACCCGGGCGACCGGCGGACGTGCGGTGGCCCGCAGCGCCAGTTCGTAGTCGTTGCCCTGGGAGGCGTCGAGCAGTTCGCGCCATCCGGCGACGACCGGGCCGGCCTGGGCGGGAGCAGCCGCGACGGCGGGGGCCGCCGGCCGGTCGCCGTCCCAGGCACCGAGTTCCGTGAGGTCCGTGTAGGCCTGCTTCGGCGCGCGGAAGCCGAGCGTCGACCCGAGGGCATCTGCCAGCGCGGCCAGGATGCGGATGTCGGTCATCGGCGACACGGGCTGCTTGACGATCACGTTGACGCGGCCGTGGCGGTGCTCCCAGTTGACGAAGTGACCCGACTGCTCCTCGAGGAGTGCGGCCGGGAAGACCACGTCCGCGCGGGCGGTGACGGCGCTGGCGCGCTGCTCGATGCTGACCACGAACTGGGCGGCCTCGAGGCCGGCCAGCGCGGTGGCCGGGTCACCGAGGTCGTGCGGGTCCACACCGGCGACGACCAGCGCCTTGAGCGTGCCGTCTGCCAGCGCGGCGAACTGCTCCTCGGCCGACAGACCGGCCTCAGCGGGCAGCGAGCCGACGCCCCAGTGGGAGGCGACATCGACGCGGGCGGCGGGGTCCGCCACCGGGCGACCGCCGGGCAGCAGCCCCGGCAGGCAGCCGGCCTCGATGGCCCCGACGTCACCTGCGCGACGCGGGATCCAGGCCAGGCGGGCGCCCGTGGCGTCCGCCTTCGCGGCAGCGGCGCTCAGCACGCCGGGGAGGACTGCGGCGCGCTCGCCGACGAGGATGACCGAGCCGGCGTCGAGGTCCGTCAGGGCGTCCAGCGCCTCGGCTTCGCGGCCGGGGGCCGTGGGCACGAGGGTGGCGGACAGCTTGTCGGAGCCGCGGGAGAGGAACGGCGCGAGGGTGGTGACCTTCAGGTGCCCCTTGCGGACCGCCTTGCGGAGGCGGAGGAACACGATCGGCGACTCGTCCTCAGGCTCGAAGCTCACCAGCACCACGTGCTTGGCTGCCTCCAGATCCGCATACGTGACGGCTTCGTCGACCCCCCTGCCGGCCACGCGGGCGGCGAGGAAGTCTGCCTCTTCGGCAGAGGCGGGACGCGAGCGGAAGTCGACGTTGTTGGTGCCCAGCACCGCACGGGCGAACTTGCCGTAGGCGTAGGACGCCTCGACGCTCAGGCGACCACCGGTCTGGACACCGACGGCGGAGCCGGCGGCGCGGAGACCCTGGACCGCGGCGTCGATGGCCTCGGGCCACGACGCGGGCTCCAGCACTCCACCGCGGCGCACCAGCGGGCGGGTGATGCGGTCGTCGCCCCGGCCGTACATGAAGCCGAAGCGGCCCTTGTCGCAGCTCCACTCCTCGTTGACCTCAGGCTTGTCGCCGGCGAGGCGACGCTTGACCTGGTGGTGCCGCTGGTCCGTGCGCAGTTCACAGCCGGACGCGCAGTGCTCACAGGTGGTGACCCGCGACACGAGGTCGAAGGGACGCGCCTGGAAGCGGTAGGCGGCGGAGGTGAGGGCGCCCACGGGGCAGATCTGCACCACGTTGCCGGAGAAGTACGAGTCGTACGGGTCCTGCTCGTAGGTACCGACCTGCTGCAGCGCACCGCGCTCCACCAGGGCGATGAAGGGGTCACCGGAGATCTGTTCGGAGAAGCGCGTGCAGCGCGCGCACAGCACGCAGCGTTCGCGGTCCAGCAGGATCTGCGCGGAGATGGCCACGGGCTTGGGGAAGGTGCGCTTCAAGCCTTCGAAGCGGCTCTCACCGGGGCCGTTGGCCAGCGCCTGGTTCTGCAGGGGGCATTCGCCGCCCTTGTCGCAGACGGGGCAGTCGAGCGGGTGGTTGATCAGCAGGAACTCCAGCATGCCGCGCTGCGCCTTCTCGGCGACGGGCGAGGTGCGCTGGGTGTTGACCTTCATGCCCTCCGCCACCGGCATGGTGCAGGAGGCCTGGGGCTTGGGGAAACCGCGGCCGTTGCCGGCGTCGGGGATGTCGACCATGCACTGGCGGCAGGCGCCCACCGGGTCCAGCAGCGGGTGGTCGCAGAAGCGCGGGATGGCGGTGCCGATCATCTCGGCGGCCCGGATGATCAGCGTGCCCTTGGGGACGCTCACCTCCGTGCCGTCGATGGTCAGGGTGACCAGGTCGGGCTTCGGAGCCACCTCACCCGAGGTCGTCTTGGCGTCGACGGTCATCGCACGTCTCCTTCCGCGGCGAACAGTGCGCTCTTCTCGTACGGGAACACTTCCCAGGCGGGAGTGTGGTAGCCCTGCTCGAACTCGGAGCGGAAGTGCCGCACGGCACTGGTCACCGCGGCGACCGCACCGTCGGCCAGCGCGCAGAACGAGCGGCCACCGATGTTGTCGCAGATGTCGAGGAGCTTGTCGACGTCGCCCTCGCGGGCGGTGCCGGCTTCGAACTTCATCAGGAGCTGCACGAGCCACCAGGTGCCTTCACGACACGGGGTGCACTTGCCGCAGCTCTCGTGCTTGTAGAACTCGACGAAGCGCAGCGTGGTGCGCACCACGGAGGTGGTGTCGTCGAAGATCTGCAGTGCCTTGGTGCCGAGCATCGAACCGGCCGCCGCCATGGATTCGTAGTCCATGGGGAGGTCGAGGTGCTCCGGCGTGAGGATGGGCGTCGAGGAGCCGCCGGGGGTGAAGAACTTCAGTTCGTGGCCGTCGCGCATGCCGCCGCCGAGCTCGATGAGCTCGCGCAGCGTGATGCCCATCGGGGCCTCGAACTGGCCGGGAGTCTTGATGTGGCCCGACAGCGAGTACAGCGTGAAGCCCTTGGACTTCTCCGTGCCCATGGACTGGAACCAGTCTGCGCCGTTGTTGACGATGGCCGGCACCGAGGCGATGGACTCCACGTTGTTGACCACCGTCGGGGAGGCGTACAGACCCGCGACGGCGGGGAACGGCGGGCGGAGGCGGGGCTGGCCGCGTCGACCCTCGAGGGAGTCCAGCAGCGCCGTCTCCTCGCCGCAGATGTAGGCACCGGCGCCGGCGTGCACGATCACGTCGAGGTCGTAGCCGGTGCCCATGATGTTCTTGCCCAGGTAGCCGGCCGCGTAGGCCTCGCGGACGGCCTGCTGAAGGCGGCGGATGACGTGCAGGACCTCACCGCGGCAGTAGATGAACGCGGTGTGGCAGTTGATCGCGTACGACGAGATGATGACGCCTTCGACCAGCGTGTGCGGCGTGGCCATCATGAGCGGGATGTCCTTGCAGGTGCCCGGCTCCGACTCGTCGGCGTTGACCACGAGGTACTTCGGGTTGGGGTTGTCCTGCGGGACGAAGGACCACTTCATGCCCGTCGGGAAGCCTGCGCCGCCGCGACCGCGGAGGTTGGCGTCCTTGACGAGCGAGATGAGGTCTGCGGGCTGCATGGCCAGGGCCTTGCGCATCGCGCGGTAGCCACCTGTGGCCTCGTAGCGGGCGAGCTTCCAGGAGTTGGGTGCGCCCCACTGTTCGCTGAGGACGGGGGTGAGCAGGTCGGTCACTGTGCGGCCTCCTGCTCGGCGGCGGCCGGCTTCGCGTCAGCGGCCGGGGCCTTCCAGTCGTTCTCACGGGCGATGTCGACACCGGCCAGCGAGGCGTGACCTGCGGAGGGCCCTTCGTCGGCCCGGCCGTCGGGGAACCCGGCGAGGACGCGCTCGGCTTCGCGCCAGGACGTGATGGTCGCGCCACGGGAGGAGACGACCTCCTCGTCCTTCTGCAGCTTCTCCAGCAGGTCGTCGGCCTTCTCCGGGGTCATGTTGTCGAAGAACTCCCAGTTGACCATCATCACGGGGGCGAAGTCGCACGCCGCGTTGCACTCGAGGCGCTCCAGCGAGATCTGGCCGTCCGGGGTGGTCTCACCCTCGTCGATGCCGAGGCGCTTCTTGGCCCGGTCGAGCAGGATGTCGCCGCCCATCACCGCGCAGAGAGCGGTGGTGCAGACGCCGACGTGCTGCTTGCCGGCGGGGCGGCGCTTGTACATGGTGTAGAACGTCGCGACGCCGGAGACCTGGGCCGTGCTGATGCCCAGCACGTCGGCGCACACTTCGATGCCCCGGGGGCTGATCCGGCCGTCGACCGACTGGACGAGGTGGAGCATCGGCAGGAGTGCGGAACGAGGCTGCGGGTAGCGGGCCGCCAGTTCGCGCAGTTCGGCGATGGTGCCGTCGTCGATCTGGGACGACTGGTCGGTGTAGTCCACCGAACCGGAATCTGGGAAGTGGCTGGCAAAGTGGCCGCTCATCGGTCCACACCTCCAAGTACAGGGTCAAGGCTGGCGAGCGAGACGACGACGTCGGACATCATTCCGCCCTCGCACATCATCGGGATCGACTGCAGATGGTTGAAACCGGGATCGCGGAAGTGCACCCGGTAGGGGCGTGTGCCGCCGTCGGAGACGACGTGGCACGCGAGTTCGCCCTTGGGGGATTCGATGGCCTGGTAGACCTGCCCCACCGGGACCCGGAAGCCCTCGGTGACGATCTTGAAGTGGTGGATGAGCGCTTCCATGGACTCGCCCATGATGTGCTTGATGTGCTCGTTGCTGTTGCCCTGACCGTCGGCGCCCAGCGACAGCTGAGCGGGCCAGGCGATCTTCGGGTCTGCCACCATGACCGGCTGGCCGTGCGTGCGCTCGAGGCGGTCGATGCACTGCTCGACGATCTTGAGGGACTCCCAGCACTCCTGCAGCCGGATCCGGAAACGGCCGTAGGCGTCGTCCGAATCCCAGGTCACGACGTCGAAGTCGTAGGTCTCGTAGCCGCAGTAGGGCTGCGTCTTGCGCAGGTCCCAGGCGTAGCCGGTGGCGCGCAGCGGCGGGCCGGACATGCCCATCATCGTGGCCGCGGTGAGGTCCATCACGCCGACGCCGGACTGGCGGCCGATGAAGATGGGGTTCTCGTTGCAGAAGGCGGCGTACTCCGGCAGGTGCTTCTTGAGCCAGTCCACGATGGTGCGCAGCTGGCTGATGCCATCCTCGGGCAGGTCGTTGGCCACGCCTCCGGGGCGGATGAACGCGTGGTTCATGCGCAGGCCCGAAATGGCCTCGAAGAAGTCCAGGATCATCTCGCGCTCACGGAACGCGATGGTCATGACCGTCAGCGCGCCGATCTCCATGCCGCCGGTGCCCATGGCGACCAGGTGCGAGGCGATGCGGTTGAGCTCCATCATGAGCACGCGGATGACGCTGGCGCGCTCCGGGATGTCGTCGGTGATACCGAGCAGCTTCTCGACGGCCAGGCAGTAGACGGCCTCGTTGAACAGCGGCGCGACATAGTCCATGCGCGTCACGTAGGTCACGCCCTGGACCCACGTCTTGTACTCCGCGTTCTTCTCGATGCCCGTGTGTAGGAAGCCGATGCCGGGGCGGATGGACTTGACGGTCTCGCCGTCCATCTCGAGGATCAGGCGCAGCACGCCGTGCGTCGACGGGTGCTGCGGGCCCATGTTGACGACGATGGTCTCGTCACCACGTTCGGCCTGCTCGGCCGCGATGTCGGTCCAGTCGCCGCCCTGAGCCAGGTAGACGCGATCGACCTTCTCCTCGCTGGTGCCGGCGAAGACGTCTTCGGTGGTTGCGTGGGTGTGGGTCACGAGTAGGTCCTCCTGTTGTCGGGAGCGGGCACCTTGGCGCCCTTGTACTCGACGTCGACGCCACCCAGCGGGTAATCCTTGCGCTGCGGGTGGCCCTTCCAGTCGTCCGGCATGAGGATGCGGGTGAGCGACGGGTGGCCGTCGAAGATGATGCCGAACATGTCCCAGGTCTCACGCTCGTGGTAATCCACCATGGGGTAGGTGGCCACGACCGACGGGATGTGGGGATCTTCGTCCGGACAGGTGACCTCGAGCCGGACCCGACGGTTGTGGGTGTAGCTCAGCAGGTGGTACACGGAATGCAGTTCCGCGCCCTTTTCGTTCGGGTAGTGCACGCCCGAGACGGACACGCAGACCTCGAAGCGCAGGAACGCGTCGTCGCGGAAGGTCCGGGCGACGGCGGCGAGGTGCTCGCGCGGAACGTAGATCGTGAGCTCACCGCGGTCGAACAGCACACGGGCGCCGCCGAGTTCCTCGGGCAGCAGTTCCAGGGCCCGGCCGTAGACGGCGTCCGACGGGTCGTCGAACGGCGGCTCGGTGCGGCCCGGCATGCTGAGGCCGCGGGTGAGGCCGCCGTAGCCGGAGGTGTCGCCGGCACCGCGGGACCACATGCCCGCCTTGCTGGTGAAGATGGGCTGCTGGGCGGGGAGGCCCGAGGTGGCGGGAAGGTTCTCCTCAGGAGTCTGGTCGTCGCTCATCGCATGAGACCCTTCATCTCGACCTTCGCGGGCGCGGCCAGCGCGGCCTGCTCGGTGTCCTCGACCCAACGGTCCATGTTGGCGCCGATCGGGTGCTTCTGCACCTTCTCGCGCAGCTTGAACATCGCCTCGATCAGCATGTCTGGGCGCGGCGGGCAGCCGGGCACGTACATGTCGACGGGCAGGAAGTGGTCACAGCCCTGGACGATCGAGTAGTTGTTGAACATGCCGCCGGAGGAGGCGCAGGCGCCCATGGAGATGACCCACTTGGGGTTGGGCATCTGGTCGTACACCTGGCGGATGACCGGGGCCATCTTCTGCGACACGCGGCCGGAGACGATCATCAGGTCAGCCTGGCGCGGCGAGGCGCGGAAGACTTCCTGACCCCACCGACCGGAGTCGTAGCGCGGCGTGCCGAAGGCCATCATCTCGATCGCGCAGCAGGCGAGGCCCATCGTCGCGGGCCAGAACGAGGCCTTCCGGACCCAGCCGAAGACGCCCTCGAACGTGGTCAGCAGGATGCCGCTAGGAATCTTGTCTTCGATACCCATGTTTATCTCCGATCATTCCCAGTCGAGGCCGTTGCGGCGCAGGACGTAGATGTAAGGGATGAAGAACAGCACGATGAACACGATCATGGCGATGATCGCGAACATGCTGAGCTGGTTGTAGGCGACCGCCCACGGGAGCAGGAACACCACTTCGATGTCGAACACGATGAACATCATCGCCGTGATGTAGTACTTGACCGGGAACCGGCCGCCGCCGATCGGCTGCGGGGTGGGCTGGATGCCGCACTCGTAGCTGTCGTACTTTGCACGGTTGTACCGAGCCGGTCCGACGACCAGGCTCAGCCCCATGGATACCACGACGAACACGGTGGCGAGCAGCACCATGCCGACGATGGGGATATAGGGGTTCATCGTTGTTTCCTTCCGATCAGGCCGACGGAGCGACCTTGCACAAGGTGTTAATGATCCGGTCCATCGCGTCCCCGTCACGGGAATCGGTCAGGTTGGCCAGGAGCTTCATCACGAAGCGCATGAGCATGGGCCGGGGTAGACCGTATCGGGTGCAGATGTACATGATCCGCGGGTCACCGATGAGCTTGGTGAAGATCATTCCCAGGCGATAGTAACCACCCAGGCTGTCCTTCAGCGCGGCGGGGTAGGCCTGCATGGCCCGCTCCGCGGAGGCGGTGCCGACACCGCGCGACTTCGCTTCGGCCAAGGCCTGGGCCGCCAGTTCGCCGGCCTCCATGGCGTAGGCGATGCCTTCACCGTTGAAGGGGCTGACCATGCCGCCGGCGTCGCCGACGAGCACGAGCCCGCGGCCGTAGTGCGGCTGACGGTTGAACGCCATCGGCAGCGCAGCGCTGCTCACCTTGCCCACCATGTTCTCGTCGCGGTAGCCCCACTCCTCCGGGGTGCCGGCCAGCCACCGCTTCAGCAGGTCGCGGTAGTTGGTCTGCCCGAAGCCCTTCGACGTGCTGAGCACCCCGAGGCCGACGTTGCAGGTGCCGTCGCCCATCGGGAAGATCCAGCCGTAGCCGGGGAGCAGCGTGGACTTACCGGGCTCGCCGTCCCAGAGCTGCAGGTGCGACTCGAGGAACTCGTCGTTGCTCTGCGGGCTCGTGTAGTACGTGCGCACAGCGACACCCATGGGGCGGCTGTCGATCTTGTTGATGCCCATCGAGATGGCCAGCCGCGCGGAGTTGCCGTCAGCGGCGACGACGTAGGGGGCCTTGAAGACGCGGCCGTCCTTGGTCTCGACGCCGGTGATGCGACCGGTGCGGTCGTCCAGCACGGCGTTGGTCACGTTGGCGCCCTCGATGAGTTCGGCCCCCGCGGCCACGGCGTGGCGGGCCAGGAGGTCGTCGAAATCCGAGCGGGGACGCTGCACGCCGTAGGGCGGGAAGTCGGTCAGTTCAGGCCACAGCAACTCGAACGGCTTGACATGGCCGCCGTGCACCCGAAGACCCTTGTTGTGGATCCAGCCGGCCTCTTCAGAGGTGTCGATCCCCAGCCGGGTGAGCGCGCGGGTGGCGCGGGGCGTGAGGCCGTCGCCACACACCTTCTCCCGGGGGAAATGAGACTTCTCGAGCAGCGTGACGGAGAGCCCGTGCCGTGCGAGGTAGGTGGCTGTCGCTGATCCGCCCGGTCCGGCTCCGACGACGATGACGTCCGATTCGTGGGTGGGGCGGGCCGTGCCAGAGTTGGCGAACGACATACACACTCCTGTCGACTACGACGGTGATTACCGAGTCAGTCTAGGGGTGCCGGGACATTTCGGCCAACCAAGGCCCCGACTGCGGCCTACACTGCGAACCGCCTGCTGACTTGGGTATTTGGTCACGACGGGCTTGCTAAATTACGGAACCGGCCGTGCGTCGCAGACACCCTTCCCCGGCCTGTGGACGGCGGTCCCAATATCGGCGCCTGAATGGCCTCAGGCGAGCGTCGCGGCTATGCTCGCGAGGGTGATTCTGGACTTCGGGAGCGCTCGGATGCGTGCGACCACTGTCGCGATCGACGACCCCGGGGCCCTGGAGAGATTCCTCCCGGAGACCGGGCCGTCGACGGCGTTCCTGCGCCGCGGCGACGGCTTTGTTGCACTGGGCGAAGTGGCCCGGTTCGAAACCGACCGGCTGGACGCCGCCGACGTCTGGTGGGAGGAGATCTCCGGCCAGATCGACCACGACTCCGAGGTGCTCGGCGAATTCGGCACCGGTCCCGTCGCGGTGGGCACCTTCTCCTTCGACCCCGACAGGTCCGAGGAGCGCTCGGTCCTCACCGTCCCCGAGGTGATCATCGGCAGGCGCGGCGGGCTCAGCTGGATCACCAAGCTCGGCCCAGCCCGCGGCAACGCCACCCTCCCCTCCCCCGGTGAGCCCGTCCGGCCCCCGGCAGGCGTGACCTCGTTGGGCGGTTCCATGGCCGACCACGAGTGGACCGACATCGTGGCAGCGGTGGTGTCGCTGATCCGCAAGGGCGAGGTTCACAAGGTGGTGCTCGCCCGCGACCTCATCGCCCGTGCCGACAACCCGCTCGACCTGCGGTTCGTGCTGCGCGAACTGATGGCCACCTACCCCATGACCTGGGCGTACCTGGTGGACGGCATGATCGGCGCCACCCCGGAACTGCTCGTCCGCCGTGAAGGTGGACTCGTCACGTCGCGCGTGCTGGCCGGCACCGTCTGGGGCGACGACGAGGATGCGGACCCGATCAGGCTCGCCGCACGCCTCGCGAAATCCAGCAAGGACATCTCCGAGCACGAGTTCGCCGTCGAATCCGTGGCGAGGGCGCTGGCGCCCTACTGCAACGCGATGAACGTGCCCGAAGCCCCCTCAGTGCTGAAGCTCCCCAACGTGATGCACTTGGCCACCGACATCACCGGGGTGGTCGACGGGGCGGCCAGCGCCATGACACTGGCCGCCGCGCTGCACCCGAGTGCCGCAGTGTGCGGGACCCCGACGCACCTGGCGCTCGACGTGATCTCAGAGCTCGAATCCCTGGACCGCGGCCGGTACGCCGGGCCCGTCGGGTGGGTGGACACCCACGGCGACGGGGAATGGGCCATCGCGTTGCGCGGCGGCCAGGTGCGGCCCGAGACCCCCAACGAGATCCAGTTGTTCGCCGGGGCGGGCATCGTGGCAGATTCCTCGCCCGAATCCGAACTGGCCGAGACCGGCGCGAAGTTCGTGCCGATGTTGCAGGCCCTCGGTCTCAACGGCTCCTGAACGGCGAAGCGCGCCGCGGCCTGAGCCACGGCGCGCGCACTCCCCCTGGCGCGGTCAGCGGTTGCGCTGGACCTTGATCTTCGCCTTCGGTGCGGCCGTTCCCTCGCGGCGACGGCGCTCCTCGGCGAGTTCGCGCTTCTGCTCCTCCTGCTGCTCCATGAGCTGCTCGCGGTCAAGACCGCTGCGCAGGATCATGAACGCGATGAGGCCGACGACCAGCGAGATCCACACGGGCCAGCCCAGCACGATGGGCAGGGTGACGAGCGCCACCATGTCGAGGCCGCGCAGCAGCGAGAACATCAGGCCGGGCGGCATGGCGCCGAAACCGGTGGACATGATGGGGCCGGAGTAGTCCGGCGGGCGGGCCGAGACCCACCGCACCGCGCCGAGGAAGCCGGCGATGCCGGTGACCACGGCGGCGGAGGCCGCGGCGACGGGCTCGACGGTGACGCCGCCGCCCACGCCCATGAACGCAGGCAGCGTGGCGACGGCCCACAGCAGGGCGAGGACTCCAGGGACGACCATCGCGGCCTGCTTGACCTTGCCCGGGTCGAACGGGAAGCAGCGCTGCAGGCCCCTGGTGCGGGTCAGCACGCGCAGCGAGTTCATGAACGGGATCAGCGCCGCCACCAGCACCAGCGCCGACAACGGCGGGTTCAGGGTGGCCAGGCCCAACGCCTGCACCGCATAGGGCACCACGACGGTGGCCGCCAGCGTGACCAGCCGCATGGGCTGGCGCCAGAGGCGCTGCACGTCGCGCATGACCAGGGCGGTCATGCCGGAGCCGGCGCCGCGGGTGGGCTTCACGTGACCCTTTTCGCGGGCCTTGGCCTCGATGAGGATGTCTCGGATCAGGGCGAATTCGAGCGCGAACGCCGCACCCTGCAGCCCGCTCAGCAGCGACCCGCCGGCGGTGAGGCGGTTACGACGGACCCCGCGGAGCCTGCGGTAGGCCACGAAGCCGGCCACGAGGACCAGGAGGAGGCCGACGCCCGCCACGATGTAGGCGAGTTCGACGGCGATGAGATGGGCCCCGCCCAGGTCGATCCAGCCGGCGGCGCCGAAGACCAGCAGGACGAGGGTGCCGATGGCGATGGCGCCGATCATCCACTGCAGCACGGTCACGACCCAGCGACGGTCGAGCCCCTGCTCGGCCGCGGCGAACGCGAGCAGGCCTGCGGAGCCGAAGCCCCCGGCCAGCGCCCAGATGCCCACTTCCGGCAGCGGTGATCCCGTCAGCGCGGCGATCAACGCCCCCAGCAGCCCGCCGACGACGAGCGCCAGGACGATGGCCGCGACCAGGCGGCCGGCCAGCAGCCGCCGTCGGTCCGTGGGGCCGTCCATGAGCCAGAAACCTTCAGCGGCGGAGGCGACGACGGGGCCGAACATGCGCGACAACACCAGCGTCGACGCCAGGATGCCGGCGACCGAGGCCCAGGGCAGCAGGCCGCGGGCGGCGAGACAGCCGGCGGTGTCACAGATCGCCACCACCTGCTGGGCGCGGACGATCGAGGAGATCACCATGGCGCCGATCAGCACGATGGAGAACACCATGACGTAGCCGTCGGACAGCGCCTGCCAGAGGCTGCGGTCGGCGCGCCCGCGTCGCCAGTCCTTCATCAGCAGCTTGAGCTGCTTCTCGTCGACGACCCCCAGGCCGTCGAAGTGGTCGTGCGCGGTGCTCAAGGCTCAGACCCCCAGCCGGATGGTGCGCGCGCCGATGGCCTCGAGGAGCGAGGGCTCATGGCTCGCCAGCACGATCGCCAGGCCGCCGGCGATGTCGGCCTTCAGCCGCTGGCCCAGCCAGGCGACACCTTCCACGTCGAGGCGCTGCTCTGGCTCGTCGAGCACCAGCAGCTGCCTCGGGCGGACGAAGGCGGTGGCCAGCGCCAGGCGACGCCGCTGGCCCGACGACAGGGTGGAGGGGAGCTGGCCGGCCTGCGGCACGAGCTGCACCTCCTCGAGCACCTCGTCGACGAGGTCGTCAGGGTGCTCGAGCCCGTGCGCACGGGCGAGCAGGTCGAGGTGTTCCACGACGGAGAGGTCCGGGAAGAAGTCGAGGTCGTCGATGACGGTGGCCACATCGCGGCGGATGATCGGGTTGGTCTCCGACACCTTGATCCCGTTGACCATGACGGTGCCCTCATCCGGCCTGTCCGCGCCGACGAGGCAGCGCAGCACCGTCGACTTGCCGGCGCCGTTGCGCCCCGTGAGCGCGACGGCTTCACCGGCCCGCACCTTCATGGAGAAGCCCTCCACGATGGTTACCGGGCCGTAGCCCTTCTTGAGGTTGTCCACCTGGAGTACGACGTCATTCTTAGCCACGTCCGCCATTGTCCACCATCGCCGCAACCGGGGCGAACCGGCGTCCCTGCATCCGTCGGTGGGCAGCGATAAGGTGAACCAATGCAGAGTGAGCCCGGCAGCCGAGCAACCCTTGACAAGCGGCGCGGTGACGTCGCCGCCATGTTCGACGGTGTCGCCAAACGCTATGACCTGTTCAACGACGTGCTGAGCATGGGTCAGGTGAGGAGGTGGCGCCGCGCCACGGTGGAGGCGGTGGACCCGCAGCCCGGGCAGCGCATCCTGGACCTCGCGGCGGGCACCGGCACGTCGTCGGCCGTCCTCGCGGCGCACGGCGCCTACGTGGTGCCCAGCGACATCTCTCTGGGCATGCTGGCCCAGGGCAGACGGCAGCAGCCCGGCCTCGACTTCGTGGCGGGCGACGCGGTGGCCCTGCCGTTCCCGGACGACACGTTCGACGCCGTCACCATCTCCTACGGGCTGCGCAACGTCGAACGCACGCTGGACGCGCTGAAGGAGATGTACCGGGTTACCAAGCCCGGCGGCCGCGTGGTCATCGCGGAGTTCTCCACCCCCACCAACCGGGCCTTCCGGCACGTCTACACCAACTACCTCGTGGCCGCGCTGCCCCGCATCGCCAAGCTGTCCAGCAATCCGGTGGCCTACGGCTACCTGGCGGAGTCCATCCTCGCCTGGCCGGATCAGCAGGGGCTGGCAGACCTCATGCGCGAGGCCGGCTGGCAGAGCGTGGAATGGCAGGACCATGCCGCCGGCATCGTGGCGCTGCACCGGGGCTGGAAGCGTTGATGAACAGTTTCGTGCTGGACGCCTACGCCGCCCGCAGTTGCCCGGTGAAGACGTTCCACACGTTCGACCCCACGGTCCCCCAGCCGGCACAGCCGCATGACGAGTCGCTGCGCGAATCGTTCCAGGGCGGCTCGGATTTCCGCGACGGGGTGCTCAATCGGCTGGCCGCCCGCACCCAGGGCGTCGTGGACCTCCGCAGGCTCCACGCGGAGGGCGCCTCGTGGGAGGAGCGGCTCAAGGCCGCGCTCGAGGCGATGGGCGCAGGGGCGCCGCTGATCCTCGGCGGCGTGCTACCCATGGATCTCGACGGCCACCGCAGCGGCCGGCCGGACGCGCTGGTGCGCGGCAGGGACACCGAGGCGGGGACGCCCGGCTACTGGCCGCTGAAGGTCAAGCCGTACCGGGTGCGCGAAAAGCAGGTGGGCGCCACGCAGCTGCAGGTCTCCACCATCGACGCCATCGGCACCCTGCAGGCCCTCCCTGACCTGCGCTATCGCGGCTACCGAGAAGGTGTGCTGCTGGAACTGGCACACCACTGGCGGCTGCTGGAATCCTGCGGCTTCGCATCCTCCTCCCCGCTGGCAGCCGTCGTGGGCGACGACCGGGCCGCCGGTTCGGAGCCGTCGGCCACCTGGGTGGACCTCACCACCAAGTTCATCCGGACCTATTCGAAGACCGCGGGCCACAAGCTGCGCTCGGCGCTCGAGCGCTACGACCACGAGCACGGCTTCCGCGTCTACGTGGCCGAGCATGCGCGTGAGCGTACGGGCGTGGATGACCCCGCGCCGGTGGTGCGGCCCATCCGCATCAAGGAGTGCGAGTGGTGCGCCTGGTGGCAGGTGTGCCGCCCGCTGATCGACGACGACGACCTCTCGCTGCGCATCTCCAAGGCGCCGCTCGACGTGCGCGAACTCCAGACGCTGCTGGGGCTGGGCATCAAGACCGTCGCGGAACTGGCGGAGGCGGACATCGACGCCATCCTCCCCCGGTACCTGCCGCTCACAGGTCACCGCGACCGCTCCGAACACCGCCTGCGCCAGGCGGCCCGCCGTGCCAGGATGCTGGCCAGCGGCGTGGAGCTGGAGCGCGTGAGCACCGAGGCCATCGGGGTGCCGCGCGCCCCCGTCGAGGTGGACCTCGACATCGAGACCGCCGACGACGGCACCGTGTACCTCTGGGGTGTCCTGGTGACCGACGCTGAGGGCTCGCGGTTCCAGCACTTCAGCCGCTTCGAGCAACTCACCCAGGACGCGGAGACGGCCGTGGCGGCGGAGTTCGCCCAGTGGCTGCTGGACATGGTGGCGCGTCATCCGGGGCTCAGGGTGTTCCATTACAGCGACTACGAGACCGTGCACCTGCGACGGCTCGCGGAACGCAGCGCAAACCCCGCGCTGCTCGCGGCCGTGGAACTCATCAAGGACCACTTCACAGACCTGTTCGGCTTCGTCCGCGACAACTTCGTGGGCGTCGACGGGCTCGGGTTGAAGGTCGTCGCCAGCCGCGGCGTCGGCTTCCACTGGCGCGACGATGAGCCCGGCGGCCTCGCGTCGCAGACGTGGTTCGCGCAGGCGGTCAAGGGCGGCACCGTGGAGGCCCGCAGCTCTGCGCGGCGGCGGGTGCTCGACTACAACGAGGACGACGTGCGCGCCACGTTGGCCGTGCGCAACTGGCTCACCGCCCACGACGGCGGTCAGGGCCTCGGGACCCCCGCCACGATGAACTCGGCGTCCGAGGCGAGCGCCTCCTCCAGCGAGGGCTGATCGGCCACGCGCACCGCCCGCCACCCCATGGCAGTGGCCACGGCCACCAGATCCACCCCCTGGGGCGTGCCGAACACCCGTTCGAAGCTGTCGGCGTAGTCCGGCGCGCCCTGCTCGAGCGTGTGGAAGATCGAGCCGCCGTCGTCATCGGCGACCACGACGCGAAGGCCCGGCCACGGTTCGAGGGTGGGTCGGACGAGGGCCCCCAGGTCGTGCTGCACCGTGAGGTCACCGACCAGCACAGTGGTGGGGCGGTGGTCCGCCAGCGCGATGCCCGTGGCGGTGGCGATGGTCCCGTCGATGCCCGCCACGCCGCGGTTGGCGTAGACCCGCGGGGCGTCGTCACCCACCGGGAGCACGTCTGCGGCGCGGATGATCGAGCTGGAACCGAGCATGAGGTCGTGCCCACCGTCCAGCGCCGCGAGCACGGCGCTGGCGACGTGGCGCTGGGTGAAGCCCTCGCCGACGCCCGCCGCGTCGGCCGCGCGCCAGCGAGCCAGCCAGGACTCCTCCTGTTCCGGGATCTCGACCGAGTCCGCGATGACGACCGCGCGATGCCCGGGATCCGTCCAGTCGGCGGCGGAGGTCACCACGATGAGTTCGACGTCGGCGCGGGCCATCAGGGCGACCACCGGCCGCGACAGGGTGGGGTGACCGAACACCACCACCCGTTCGATCTCGGCGCCCAGCGTGCCCAGGAGGTCGCGGTAGCCGGCGATGGCGCAGCCACCTCCCCGGGCGTTGGAGCTGGGTTCGGCGAAGAGCGGCGCCCCAGCCGCTTCGGCCACCCTCCTGGCCTCGGCACCGACGTCGGGCGGGGCGTCGCCGGCCAGCACGACGGTGCGCAGACCGGCCTCAACCCGGTAGACCTGCCCGGGCAGGCTGGGGCTCACCAACAGCGGCCACTGCCCTGGTGCCGGCAACGGGCCCACCACCGGGGCGGCGAACTCGACGTTCAGCTGCACGGGCCCCGGCCGGCGGGTGCGGTAGCCGGCCGCGAGCACGACGGCGCGGTGCACGCCGGCGGCCCAGGCCGCCTCGTCACCGGATTCGGACGACAACCGGACGACGCCCAGCGCGGCCGGCCCGAGGGCCCCCGCCTGGTCTGCCGTCTGGCTCGCGCCGGTGCCCACGAAATGCGCGGGTCGGTCTGCCGTGATGAAGACCAGCGGGATGCCGGCGGCCCGCGCCTCCATGGCCGCGGGGGCCAGGTTCGCGACGGCGGTGCCGGACGTGGTCATGACAACGACGGGGCGCTGACCGGCCTTGGCCAGGCCCAACGCGGTGAACGAGGCCACCCGCTCGTCGATGCGGACGTGCAGCCGGAGCACCCCGGCGCGGTCGGCGCGCTCGACGGCGAGCGCCAGGGCCGCGCTGCGGGAGCCGGGCGCGAGCACGACGTCGCGCACCCCCATGCTGAGGAGGGCGTCGACGATCGTGCTGCCCAACCGGATGCTGCTCATGAGACCCTCCTCCACCGATCCAACCAGAAGCGGGTGAGTTCCGGGCCGGCCGCGTACCGCTCGAGCAACGCGGGGTCCACGACCACCGGCCGCACCGGGAGCACGCCGTCGACCGGGTGGAGCGGGCTCGCCGTGACGTCGCCGTCGAGGAGGCGGGCGGTCTCCAAACCGCAGGCGTGGGGCAGCTCGGGCAGCGCGGCAGCCAGGGCCAGCCCCGCCCGGAGGCCGACGGAGGTCTCCACGGCGCTGGACACCACCACGGGCATGGCCAGTTCCTCGGCGAGCCGCAGGCAGGCGCGCACGCCGCCCAGCGGCTGCACCTTGAGCATGGCGATGTCGGCCGCCCCGGCCCGCTTCACCCTGAGCGGGTCGCCTGCGCGGCGGATGGATTCGTCGGCGGCGATGGGCGTGCCCAGGTCGAGCCGCCGCAGCGCGGCCAGTTCCTCGACGGTGGCGCAGGGCTGTTCCGCGTACTCGAGCCCGAACGGGTCCAGTTCCCTGAGGGCGGCGGCCGCCTCCTCGAGGCTCCAGCCGCCGTTGGCGTCCACGCGGAGCTTGGCCCCCGGCAGTGCGGCGTGCACCGCGGCGACCCGGGCGATGTCGTCGTCGATCCGCTCCCCCGAGGCCGCCACCTTGATCTTGATCGTGCTGCAGCCGGACGCCACCGCGCGGGCCGCGGCCTGCTCCGGCGGGAGGCCCGGGACGATGCCGTTGACGGGCACGGTGTCGCGCACCGGCGCCGGGTACCCCTCCTCGGCCATCTCCATGGCCGCGCGGAGCCAGGCGGCGGCCTCCGCGTCGTCGTACTCCGGGAAGGGACTCCACTCGGCCCAGCCCGCCGGACCCTCGAACAGGACCCCGCTGCGGTGGCTGATGCCGCGGAACCGGACGGTGAGGGGGATGTCGTAGACGAAGAGCCTCATGCCAGGTAGGTCCCGACGAGCAGCCCCAGGCCGATGCCGATCTCGGCGAAGCCGGTGGACTGGATCACGGGGATGAGTCCCCGGCCGTTGGCTCCCCCGAGGATGCGGCGCAGGGGCTCGACGAGCAGGCCCACGGCCAGGAGCGCCACCAGGGCCCACCACGTGGTCAGCGCAGCGAAGCCGACGACGGCGGCGACGGTGAGCCCGACAAGGGCGGCGTAGAAGAGGCGGCTGTTGCGGTCGCCCAACCGCGCGGGCAGCGTCATCTTGCCGGCGATCCGGTCCGTGGGGATGTCGCGCAGGTTGTTGGCCACCAGGATGCCGGCGGCGAGCGCGCCCACCGCTGCGCCTGCCAGCCACGCGTGCCACGGCGCGGCGTCGGAGATCACGTAGGCGGTACCCACGGTGGCCACCAGGCCGAAGAACACGAACACCATGAGCTCGCCCAGCCCCAGGTAGCCGTAGGGCCGCTGGCCGCCGGTGTAGAACCAGGCGGCGACGATGGCGAGAGCCCCCACGACCAGCAGCCACCAGTGACCGCTCCACGCCACGACGCCCAACCCGGCCAGGGCAGCCACTCCGAACGAGAGGAACGCGGCCCGCTTCACTGCGGCGGGCGCCGCCAGGCCGGAGGCGGTGATGCGCGTGGGGCCCACCCGGTCGTCGTCGGTGCCACGCACGCCGTCGGAGTAGTCGTTGGCGTAGTTGACGCCCACCTGCAGCGCCAGGGCCACCACGAGGCAGAGGGCCGCGATGCCCCAGTGGTACCTGCCGAGGGCGGCGGCGGAGGCGGATCCCGCCAGGATGGGGGCGACGGCGGCGGGGAGGGTGCGGGGGCGCGCACCGGCCACCCAGACGGAGAGGGAGTCGTTCATGATTTGACCAATCCTAGGAGGATTCGCCGGTCCGGTTTACCGCCGCCGGTGCGCGGCAACGTCTCGACGGTGACCAGTTGCCGGGGCAGCGCCGCGGGCGGGAGCGAGCCGCGCAGGGTGTCCCGCCAGGTTTCCAGCGTGCCCCGGGTGGCGAACAGCACGATGCGCGCGCCCCATTCGGGGTCGTCGACGGCGAGCACGTCGGTCTCCGGGTCCAGGGCCGCGACGGCGCGGCGCACCGCTGCGAGGTCGACGTTGACGCCGCCGCTGATGACGACATCGTCGAAGCGGCCGTCGACGACCAGTTTCCCGTCGGCCCAGTGGCCACGGTCGTTGGTCAGCACGGTCCCCCGTCCGGCGGGGTGGCCGAGGTAGCCCTCAAACACGGTGGGTCCGCCGATCTCGATCCGGCCGCGCTCCCCCACAGTGACCCTGACGCCGGGCAGCGGGACGCCGTCCCACACCACTCCGCCGCAGGTCTCGCTCATCCCGTAGGTCTCGATCACCCGGATGCCGGCCGCCTCGGCCCTGGCGCGCAGTTCGGGACGCAGCGCGGCGCCCCCGACGAGGACGGCGTCGAACCGGCCCAGCATCGCGCTCAGCGCGGGCGACTCGAGGGCGCGGTACAGCTGGGTGGCCACGATCGAGAGGCAGTTGCGTCCGGGCGCCGGATCGAGGTCCGTGAGGTCGGCGGACGCGGTGCGCACCCCGTCGCCCAGGTGGCCGCGCACGAGCACCATGAGCCCGGCCACGTAGTGCGGCGCGAGCGTCAGGTGCCAGGTGGCGGGGAATCCGAGGCGCTCCTCGGCGGCGCGCGCCGCTGCCAGGAGCGCGGCGCGGTGCAGCACCACGAGTTTCGCGTCGCCGGTCGAGCCGGAGGTCGCCACGACGGCGCACCCGTCCGGCGCGGTGCCGCTGCCGGGGGCGAGCCACAGGCCGGGGCCGCCGTCAAGGAGGTCGCGGACCCGGGCGCTGATGGTGTGCATCCCGTCACCCTAAACCGCGCTCCGGCCTGGACGACGTAGACTTAGGCGCATGCCCAGGATCCTCCTCATCATCGCGGTGGTGATGCTCACCATCTACTGCGTGGTCGAGGTCGCGCAATCCCGCGGTTACCAGGTCCGGGCCATGCCCCGCTGGCTCTGGGCCTTCGCCGTCATAGCGCTGCCCATCGTGGGGCCGGTGTCGTGGCTCGTCCTGGGCAGGCCGCTGAAGAATCACCCGCAGGTCCGCGATCATCGGGCCCCCGATGACGACGAAGATTTCCTGCGCGGCCTGCGCTGACATCGCGCGTTCACCTTGTGGGCGTACAATCTCGCCCGTTGTCTCGTCTGAGGAGGACGCACGTGGGAGCCGGAGTGATGGTGGTGGCCGAGTGGCTGCTGGAATGCTCGCGCGAATTCGTTGCCCGCATCGATGAGCTGGATGAACTCGACCGCGCCCTGGGCGATGGCGATCACGGCACGAACATGGTGCGCGGTTTCGCGGCGGCCGAGAACCTCGACCTCAGCGCCCAACTCCATGCCGCCGAGGCGCTGCGCCAGGTCGGCATGGCGCTGGTGCAGAACGTGGGCGGCGCCTCCGGGCCGTTGTTCGGCACGTTCTTCCTCCGTGCCGGCGCCCACTGGGACCCGTCGCTGACCACCCCCGGCCTCGCCCTCGCGCTGCGGGAGGCGCTCCGCGGAGTGCAGGCGCGCGGCAAGGCAGAACCGGGCGACAAGACGATGATCGACGCGCTGGCCCCCGCGTCCGCCTCCCTCGACGCGTCGGCCGCCGAAGGCGAGAATGTCGCGGATGCCCTGGAGAAGGCGGCCGCGGCCGCCGAGGCCGGGCGCGACGCCACCGTCGACATGGTGGCCCGCCGCGGCAGGGCCGCGCTGAACGCAGACCGGTCGGTGGGCATCATCGACCCGGGAGCCGTGTCGATGGCCCTGATTCTGCGCACGGCGGTTCACCACATCGGCTGACCACTTCGCGTCCCACCCGCGGCGGGCAATAGGGTGGTGCCATGAGCTATGAGGCACCTCACAAGGCAGTCATTCTGGCCCGCGGGCTGGGTTCGCGCATGCGCAAGGAAGCTGAGGGTGTCGACCTCAGCGAAGAGCAGTCCAAGGCGGCCGACGCGGGCGTCAAGGCGATGATCTCCGTCGGGCGTCCGTTCCTCGACCATGTGATCTCCGCGCTGGCCGACGCCGACTTCACCGACATCTGTCTGGTGATCGGCCCGGAGCACGACATGATCCGCGAGTACTACGACAACGTGGCCAAGGAGCGCATCACCGTCTCCTACGCCGTCCAGGAGGAGCCGCTCGGCACCGCCAACGCCGTGCTCGCCGCGGAGGAGTTCGCCGGCGACGACCGCGTGCTGGTGATCAATTCGGACAACTACTACCCCGCAGAGGCCCTCACCCTGCTGAAGGACGTCCCCGGCTCCGCCCTCGTGGGCTTCACCCGCAACGGGATGCTCACCAAGTCCAACATCGCACCGGAGCGCATCGCCGCCTTCGCGCTGGCCACCGCCGATGACGAGGGGAACCTGGCCGAGTTGGTGGAGAAGCCGGACCAGGAGACCATCGAGCGCCTCGGCGACGATGCGGTCATCTCCATGAACTGCTGGCTGTGCACTCCGGCCATCTTTGCGGCGGCCAAGGCCATCCCGCTGTCGGCGCGCGGCGAGTACGAGATCACCGACGCGGTGCGCCGCGCCATCGAGGACGGCGACCCGTACGCCGTCGTGAAGGCCGACGCCGGCGTGCTCGACATGAGCAACCGCGGCGACATCGCCTCCGTCGTCGAAGCCCTGGGTGACCGCGAGGCCCGTCTGTGAAGTGGTTCGTCCCCGGCCGCCTCGAGGTCCTCGGCAAGCACACCGACTACGCCGGCGGCCGGTCGCTGCTGGCTGCCGTGGACCGCGGCATCACCATCACACTGGAGGACGCGGACGAAGGCTTCTACGCCTCGACGACGGCCGTCCCCGGTGAACTGACGCTCACGCCCGGGTCGCCGTCGGGCCTGCCGAAGGGCCACTGGGGCAACTACGTCCAGGCGACGCTCGACAGGCTGTTCCTGAACTTCGGCGAGCTGAAGCCCGCCCGCGTCGTGATCGACTCCAACCTGCCGCTGGCCTCGGGCATGAGTTCGTCGTCGGCGCTCGTAGTGGCGGTGGCGCTGGCCGTGGTGGACCACAACGACATCCGGGAGCGCGAGGAGTGGAAGGCCAACATCCACTCCGACATCGACCTGGCCGGCTACATGGCCACGATGGAGAACGGGCTGACCTTCGGCACCCTCGCCGGCACGCGCGGCGTGGGCACCTTCGGCGGTTCGGAAGACCACACGGCGATGCTCTGCTGCCACGAGGGCAGCCTGACCGAGTTCACGTTCTGCCCCATCGAGGAGGGCGCCTCGGTCGCGCTTCCCGAGGAGTGGTCGTTCGTCGTGGCGGTCTCGGGCGTGCTGGCCGAGAAGACCGGGGCGGCGCTGGAGTCGTACAACAACGCCTCGTTGCGGGCGCGCGAACTGGCTGAGGCGTGGAACGACGCCACCGGCCGCGAGGACGCCGTCCTCGCAGACGCGCTGGCGTCCGACGACGACGCCCTCGAGGGGCTGCGCGCGATCGCGGCCTCGGACGAGGGCCTCACCAGGCGCCTGACGGCCTTCGTCACCGAATCCGAGGTCGCCATCCCCCAGGCGCTGAAGGCCCTGCAGGCCGGCGACCTGGAGGCCTTCGGCCGCGCCGCCGACCTCTCGCAGCGCAACGCTGACGAGCAGTTGGGCAACCAGATCCCCGAGACCAACCGCCTCCAGCGGCTCGCCCGCGAGCTGGGCGCGGCCGCCTCGGCAGGCTTCGGCGCCGGCTTCGGCGGCTCCGTCTGGGCCCTGGTCAAGACCGACGAGGCTGAGGCCTTCGCCGACAGGTGGCTGGCTGCCTATGTGGCCGAGTACCCCGAGGTCGCCGAGACCGCCTCGACGATCGTCACGCGCCCCGGCGGCCCGGCCCGTCGCCTCTAGCCGACGGCAAGAGAAAAAGGCTCCCTCGCGGGGGGCTCCCGGCGGGGCCGCCCGCAGGGCCCCCTTCGCAGGGAGCTTTTTTCACCGACCGCCGACGGCACCTCGCGGCGGCAGCTCGGCCGCCCCTCGGATCAGATGAGGAATTCGTCCTGGTAGCTGCGCGGGTCCTCGATGGGCTCAAGGTGGCCCAGCACGCGGAGGTCCGGGAACTCGTCCTGGAGGAGGTCGACCAGGTCCTCCATGGCGTCGTGGCCCTCCTGCACCGTCCAACTCCCAGGGACGAGCATGTGCATCTCCATGAAGGCACGGGCCCCCGACACGCGGGTGCGGAAGGCGTGGAACTGCACGTGCTCGTTGGTGTGCTCGTCCAGGATGGCGCGCAGCCTGGTGTTGGTCTCCTTGGGCAGCGACTCGTCCATGAGCCCGGAGGACGACTCCATGACCAGCCGCCAACCGGTCCACAGGATGTTGAGGCCCACGAGGATGGCGATCACCGGGTCGAGCCAGTCCCAGCCGGTGAGGCCCACAAGCAGGATGCCGACGATGACGCCGGCCGTGGTGATGAGGTCGGTGTACAGGTGCTTGGCGTCGGCGCGCAAGGTGATCGAGTTGTGCTTCTTCCCGGCGCGCATCAGGACGAACGCGACGCCCCCGTTGACGAGGGCCGCCACCGCGGAGATACCCAGGCCGAGGCCCACCTCCTCGATGGGCCGCGGGTCCATCAGCCGCTGGATGCCGAACACCAGGATCGCCGCGGCGGCGATGAAGATCAGGACGCCCTCGACGCCCGACGAGAAGTACTCCGCCTTCGTGTGGCCGAAGTGGTGGTTCTTGTCCGCGGGCCGGGCCGCGAGCTTCAGCACGTACAACGCGACGAACGCCGCCACCAGGTTCACCACGGATTCGGCCGCGTCGGACAGCAGGCCCACCGAGCCGGTGACCCACCACGCCCCCATCTTCAACACGATGGTGAGCAGGGCGGCGGCGATGGACAGCCACGCGAACCTGGTCAGGTCAACGCGCTGCGTGGGAGAGGAAAGCACGAGTCAATGGTGGCCCTTCTGGCGGGTCAAACCCAAAAAGCCCCGCACTCAACGCAGGACGTTGCGCAGCTGACCGCCCGTCGCCAGCGCGCTCACCTGCCGCGCCACGAACTC
Organism: Tessaracoccus sp. MC1865; assembly: GCF_017815535.1. Classification (NCBI taxonomy): domain Bacteria; kingdom Bacillati; phylum Actinomycetota; class Actinomycetes; order Propionibacteriales; family Propionibacteriaceae; genus Tessaracoccus; species Tessaracoccus sp. MC1865. Next base: position 2,278,014 of record NZ_CP072596.1, read on the forward strand.
CGAGGCACCGGTGGGCCGGTCGCTGGCGATGTGGGGGGTGATCAGCACGTTCGGCTCGTCCCACAACGGCGACTCCGCGGGCAACGGCTCCACCGCCGTCACATCGAGCGCTGCAGCGGCCAGGCGACCCGAGCGCAGCGCCGCCACGAGCGCCTCCTCGTCGACGGTGGTGCCACGCCCCACGTTGACCAGCAGCGCGCCGTCCTTGAGGGCCGCCAATCGCTCTGCGCCCAGCGCCTTCGCCGTCGATTCCAGGCTGGGCAGGATCATGACCAGCACGTCGGTGTCCGCGAGCACCTCGTCGAGTCCCTCATCGGCGACCACCGGGAACCCGTGCCGCTCACCCGCGCTCCTGGCGACACCGGTCACCTCCGCGCCCAACGACTTCAGCAACGGCGCGACGGTGGCCCCGATCGACCCGAAGCCCCAGACCGTCACCTTCGCCCCGCGCAGGCTCACGACGCGGCCGTCGTCCCCGCGGGCAGACACCGCACCGCCCAGGTGGTGGTCCCAGTGGCGCTCACTCTTCCTGACCAGCGCCAACGGCAGGAAACGCACCAGCGCCAGCGTCAGGGCCAGGATGTGTTCAGCGACATTGTCGTCGTGCAGCCCGACGCCGTTGGCGAGCACCACGTCATCGTCGAACCCCGCCGCCAGCACGCTGTCCGCACCGGCCGCCAGGCCCTGCACCAGCCGGAGGCCGATCATCCGCCGGGCGGCGTCGTCGATCACCGTCTGGGGCTGCCCCCACACGACGAGCACGTCGGCGTCGAGGTGCGCTTCGGGCACCGCCTGGTCGGGCGGCACGACGACGACCTCCGCGCCCTCGAACTGCGGCGCTCCGCCGGGAAAAGTGCTGGGAATCACAACCTTCATGCCTGCAGGCTAGCCGTGGTTGCGCTGATTCCCCATGAGCAATTGGATGTGGTCACGGCTTCGGTAACGACGTTTCTCGGCGTGTCGCGGCGCTGACCCCATCCCATTGCTCACGGCCCAGGGTGCGGAGCACGACCACCGGGCGAAACCCGGATGGGATTCCCAGGCGCGAAGTCGATAGCATGACGGGGTGCTGACCATGCAAGATGCCCTCCGCCGTCTTTCCGACTACTGGACCTCGAAGGGGTGCCTGACCTGGCAACCGTTCAACAGTGAGGTCGGTGCCGGAACGATGAACCCCGCCACCGTGCTGCGCGTGCTCGGGCCTGAGCCGTGGGACGTGGCGTACGTGGAGCCTTCGGTGCGCCCGGATGATTCCCGCTACGGCGAGAACCCCAACCGCCTGCAGATGCACACCCAGTTCCAGGTGATCCTGAAGCCGGAGCCCGGCAACCCGCAGGAGCTGTACCTCGGCTCGCTCGAGGCGCTCGGCATCGACCTGTCCGCCCACGACGTGCGCTTCGTCGAGGACAACTGGCAGCAGCCCGCCATCGGCGCGTGGGGACTCGGCTGGGAGGTCTGGCTCGACGGGATGGAGATCACGCAGTTCACGTACTTCCAGCAGGTGGGCGGGCAGAACCTCGACCCCATCCCGGTGGAGCTCACCTACGGCGTCGAACGCATCCTGATGGCACAGCAGGGCGTGACGCACTTCAAGGACATCGTCTACTCGATCGCCGCGGACGGCCGCCCCGTCACGTACGGCGAGGCCTTCGGCCAGCAGGAGTACGAGATGAGCCGCTACTACCTGGACGACGCTGACGTCGATGCCAACCGTCGCCTGTACGAGACCTACGTGGCCGAGGCCACCCGGATGGTGGAGGCCCGCCTCCCCGTGCCGGCGCACGGCTACATCCTGAAGTCGAGCCACGCGTTCAACGTCATGGACGCCCGCGGCGCGATCTCCACCACCGAGCGCGCCAAGGCCTTCGCGACCATGCGCAGACTCATGCGCGACACCGCCGCCCTCTGGATCGAGCGCCGTGAGGAGCTCGGCTTCCCGCTGCTGCACGAGGCTGCCGTCGGGGAGCAGGCTGCGCCCGCCGTCGACGCCGGCACGCTGAGCGACGACCCGCAGACGCTCGCCTTGGAGATCGGTGTCGAGGAACTCCCTCCGCACGTCGTGCCGCAGACCATCGAGGCCGTGCGCACCGCACTCACCGAGAAGCTCGCCGCCACGCGCCTCAGCTACGGCGACATCACGGTGGAGGGCACCCCCCGCCGCATCGTCGCAGTGGTCGACGGCGTGGCCGCCCGCGAACCCGACGCCGAGCAGTTGCGCAAGGGCCCCAAGTGGAGCGCCGCGTTCGACGCCGACGGCAACCCCACCCAGCCGCTCGAGGGCTTCATGCGCGGCCAGGGCGTCACGGCGGATCAGATCGTGCGCGCCGAGATCGGCGGCAACGAGCACGCCGCGGTGTCGGTGAAGGTCGACGGCCGCCACGTCGTGGATGTGGCCGCCGAGGCCATCTCCTCCATCATCGGTGGTCTTCGCGCCGAGAAGAACATGCGCTGGAACGACGCCAACCTGTCGTTCTCCCGCGCCATCCGCTGGCTCGTCGTGCTCTGGGGCGACACCGTCGTCCCGGTCAACGTCTCGGGGCTGACGGCGGGCCGCACCACCTACCTCCAGCGCGCGGTCCAGGGCCAGGACAGCGGCAGGCGTTCCGACGGTGCCCTCGTCGGGTTCGTCGAGGTGGCCACCGCCGCAGACCTGCTGCCCACCATCCAGCAGGGCTCCATCCTGCTCAGCTCCGAGGACCGCCGCGCCTCCGTCGTCAGCCAGGCCGAGGCCCTCGCCCGGGGCGTGGGCGGCACCATCGACGTCGACGCCGAGTCCTCCGTCATCGACGAGATCACCAACCTCGTGGAGGACCCCCGGGGTGTGCTGGGCAACTTCGACGAGCGCTACCTCGACCTGCCCGAGCAGATCCTGACCGCCGTCATGCGCAAGCATCAGCGGTACCTCCCCATCTACCGCGATGGCAGGCTCGCTGCGCACTTCGTCACCATGGCCAACGGCCTGTGCGACGACGACGTGGTGCGCGCCGGCAACGAATCCGTCATCCGCGCCCGCTACGAGGATGCGCTGTTCTTCTGGAACGCCGACCTCGCCGCAGAGGGCGTGGACGGCTTCGTGCCCGGCTTGGACAAGCTCACGTTCGAAGATCGCCTCGGCTCGGTGGGCATGCGCGCGCGCCGCATCGCCGATGTCGCCGGCAGGCTGGCAGACCGGCTCGGCATCGACGGCACGGACCGCGAGACCCTGACGCGCGCCGGGCAGCTCGCCAAGTTCGACCTGGCCACCCAGATGGTGGTCGAGATGAGCTCGCTGGCCGGCTTCATCGCCCGCGAGTACGCCGTCCGCAAGGGCGAGACCCAGGCGGTGGCGGACGCGCTGTTCGAGATGGAGCAGCCGCACACCTCCGCCGACGCCGTGCCCGCCTCCGTCCCCGGTGCGCTGCTGGCGCTGGGCGACCGCTTCGACCTACTCGCCGCCATGTTCGCGCTCGGCGCCAAGCCCACCGGCTCCTCAGACCCGTTCGGCCTGCGTCGCGCCGCCCTCGGCGTCGTGCGCATCCTGCGCGAATCGGCCGGCACCCCGCTGGAACGCCTCACCGTGCGGGCCGGGCTCGAGGACGCCGTCGCACGGCTGGCTGAGCAGGGCGTCGACGTGGCCCCGGACGCCGTCGAATCCGCCCTGGAGTTCACCATCGGCCGCTTCGCGCAGCTGCTGCGCGACGAGGGCACCTCCGCAGACCTCGTGACGGCGATCCTGCCCGCGGCGGACGCGCCCGGGCGCGCCGCCCGCCTGCTGGGCGAACTCGCCGGGGCGCAGTCGGACCAGGCGCTGCGTGACCTCGTGTCCACCAACGTGCGCATCACCCGCATCCTGCCCGACGGTGTTGCGGCCGGCTACGACGCGGCGCGCCTGACCGAACCCGCTGAGGTGGCCCTCAAGGAGGCCGTCGAGGCGGTCGGGGCGGGCATCGCCGAGCAGCCCATCGCCGAGGTGGTGACGCACACCGCCCCGGTGGTGCGGGCCGCGGGGACGTTCTTCGACGACATCCTCGTCAACGCGGAGGACCTCGCAGTCCGCGCCGCCCGCCAGGGTCTCCTGGCGTCGGTGCTGGCGTTGTCGCCGGAGGGCATCGATTGGAAGGCCCTCGACATCGCGCTGAACTGAGGCCAGTAACCTGGGGCCATGGCAGTTAAAGGCTGGTTCGGGCTTCCGTTCTTCGCGAAGGATCCGCAACCGGAGGTCGTGACGTGCACGCTCTCGGGGGGCGGCTCCAGGGCCAGCTTCCAATTGGGCGCGCTCGACTACCTGTACCAGCACGACGAACGGTTCACGCCGACGATCTTCGTCGGCACCTCCGCCGGGTCGATCATCGCCAGCTCGCTGGCACAGGGCCGCGACAGGGACGAGCAGTACGGCTACCTCACCCGGCTGCGGTCCATCTGGAACGGGATGCGGGAGCAGAGCGACATGTTCACGCCCCGTCCGTGGTTGTCGACGGCGGAGCGCCAGGCGCCCACCCTGTTGGACCTGATGAAGCCGCCGCGGCCTGAACCCCCGAAGCCGCGCCAACCGCTGCTGCAGTTCCCCTTCCTGCGCCCCCAGCACCAGACCCCGGTGACTCCCCCGTCGCCGATCGAGGGACCTGACCCGCTCGAGCTGGCGCTCCAGCCCGACGAGGAACTCCGTTCCGACTGGTCGTTGGCCACGCTCGGCGCCATGGCCGGCGCCCTGAGCCGGCTGAGGCTCAGCGACCTCAATGCCGTCGCGTCCGGGCTGGAGCGCACCCGTTCGATGTACCGGCCCGGCCCGGTGCTCGCCCAGCTCCTGCACGACGAGATGTTCGTCCCCGACCGGGTGGCCGGGTCCGGCATGACGCTGCGCATCGCGATGGTGGGGCTGGAATCCGGTGAGCTCCGGTTCATGACGGAGGACGGCCAGTTGGTGAGCCGCTGGAACGAGCCGTACGACGACACGCACCACGACCTGGGTGTGGGCGTGCTGGCCTCCTGCTCCATCCCGGCGGTCTTCCGGCCGGTGCCGATCGGCGGCGAGACCTACGTCGACGGCGGGGCCCGGGAGAACCTGCCCGCCGAGCTCGCCATCGGCCACCTGGGCGGGGCGCGCAACTACGTGCTGAGTTCCCAGAGCCAGGGCGTCCAACGGCGCCCCGCGATGACCGACGTGGACCTGTTCGCCGTGGTGATGCGCTCCACCGAGATCCTCATCGACGAGGCCGGCCGCGACGAGCTCGCCTACGCCCACTCCACCGGCGCCGAGGTGGTCCATCCGGAGCTGAGCGTGCACGACGCCATGACCGTGCATCCGGGGCTGATCGCGATCAACGAGGCCTACGGCTGGTTGCGGGCCGCAGAGATGCACCTGAGGCTCGGCCCGGACGAAGAGGCCCGGCACCGGCGCATCATCGAGCTGCGGATGCGGATCGTGCAGTTGGAGGACCACTTCCTCAGCCTTGAACTGCCCTTGAAGCGCGACGTCCAGCGGCTGCGCAGCGCCAAGGTGGAGCTGCGCGACCTGGTCCGCTCAGCCCACTCCACCCCCATGCCGGCGGGCGCGGACAGCTGGTGGCTTGAGTGGGAGCGGCGGGTCGTACCGCCGTCGATCGATCCACCCTGGCTCAGCCTCTAGCCTCGCCTGCGCGCGGCCTCCGCCTCTGCCCGCGCCAGCCCGCCGTGCTCGAGGCCGGCCACGCCTGACTCGCCGGCCCACACGACGCGGCCGTCGCGTCGGACCGTGACGGCCATCCGCCTGGCCAGCTGTTCGAGGGCCCCCGGGGTGCCGCGGCGCTCCTCGACGAGGGGGACGGGAAGCACCAACGCCTGGGCGGGTTCGGCCTCGGCCTCAAGGTTCACCTGCCAGCGGGCCGAACGGGCCCGGAGTCGCCAGCGGGAGTCGCTGGTGGTGGCCCGGACGGGGGACGTCACCGGGTTGCCGAGCCGCAGCACCGCGCCGTCGGGCAGGCGGACCACCAGTCCCGTGACCTCCGTGCGCAGCGGGCCGGCGCGCACCTCGCCTCCGGCGAAGGCCACGCAGACCTCCTCTTCGGCGAAACCGTGCGCCTGCCCCCACCACCACGAACCGGGGAAGCCCGCCCGTCCCCAGTTCTTCTCCCCGTACACGGCGGCGCCCGAGAGGTCCCAGCGTTCGCCATCCACGACGGCCCCTCCGTCGGCCGTCCCGCCCAGGAGCCAGGGGTGCCAGTACTGGTTGAGCGCGGGCACGCTCTGGAAGTAGCTGGAGCCCCCGAAGAGGCGGTGCGGCCAGCGCCGCTGCCCGCTGATCGTGACGTCGAGCCGGGCATCCGGGCCGAGATCGACGGCGACCCTGGTGTCGTCGCCGAAGAAGCGGCCGTCCAGGGTGCGGGCGCCCGGCCCGAGCCGTCGGCATTCGGCACCCTCGACCACTGCCTGGCGCCAGAAGCCGCCGGAGGTGCCGATCCCGCACAGGGCCCATGGCCCGGCCGCAGTCTGCTGGACGCCGATCAGCGCGATGAGCACGCGGCCGGACTCGGCGTGCGTGAACCGCCAGAAGTGGCCCTCCATGGCGACGCCATGGGCCCGCTCCGGGAACCCGAAGGGGAGGTCCGCGCCGCTTCGTCGGTAGGCACCCAGGGGATCCGGCATGGGCACACCCTAACGGCGGAGCGCCCGGTCGAGGGCCCGTTCGCCTTCCTCCCCGAGGTCGCCGCTCTGGCGGGCGTACTCGATGCCGGCGAGCACGCCGTAGGTGAAGCTCGGCTCGCCCGCGGCCTCCGCCGCCGCAGCTACTTCCGTCAGCCACCGGGTGGCCACGGAGGAGTCCTGCAGCAGGCCCAGCGCATCCGTGGCGGCCTCCCACTCCGCGGCTGACTCGCCTGCGCGGTCGCCGAACGAGGGAGCCACGGCCTCATAGGCATAGCGCACTGCCTTGGCGCGCTTGCGTGCCTCGTGCAGCAGGTGCAGCTGGGCGTCGCCCTCGGCGTGCGCCGCCGCGTCCCTACCACGCCCGGCCCGGCGCACCGCCGTGCGGATGAGCGGCGGCAAGACCCTGCGCGCCGGCTTCGCGGCCCGCCCCCGCCACGGAGTGTCGCCCAGGAAATCCAGGAGCGAGTCCACCAGCGCCAGATAACGCTCCGAGTTCAGCGCCGCCACCAGCGCGTCGTGACCGGAGTCGTGCCGGGTGCCCACCTCGTGCCGCAGCCGTTCGTGCACCGGGCCCCTGACCAGATCGGCGGGCAGCTCGTCCAACTCACCGCCGAGGCGCTCGAGCATGACCTCCGCGTCGCGGGGTGCGCCGAGGATGTCGCCGAGCCAGGACAGCTCGTCGCGCAGGGGGTCCGAAAGCTCGCGCCGGAACAGCCGCCGGAACGTGCGCAGCGCGCCCCGCAGGCGCCGCACCGCGAGCCTGCCCTGGTGCACAGCGTCCTCCTCATCGGCCCGCATCGCCTCCTCGCGCCCGACGACGGCGGCCACCTCCCGGCGCAGGTAGGAGTGCACCAGCACCGCCGCTGGCCCCGAACGACGAGGCCCCCGGCCCTTTTCGACGCGGCGGGGCAGGCTGCCGAGGGACCACACCACCTTGGACGGGGAGCTGGAGCGCTGGACGCCGTGCTCGGCGAACCGCTCCTCCACCGCGGCGAGCAGTTCCTCGTCGCCGTCGAGGAGCTCGACCTCGACCTCCCGCATCGACAGCCCAGAGGGCAGGGCGCTGACGCGGTCGTCGGACAGGCCGGCGAGGACGGCGCCTTCCGGGCCGAGCAGCTCTGTCTCGGTGCGATGGGTGGCGAGGAAGGACAGCGGGACCAGCGCGTCGTCGGGGTCAGCGGGCCGGCCGGCGCCGAGGGCCGCCGCGACCGCGGCGCGCAGTACGGTGGGCACCCGCAGGTGGCCGGGCGCATCCTCGAGATCCGCGTGGACCTCTTTGCGCGACCGGGGGCCGACGGGAAGCTTGAGGTGCCAACCGTCGTCGCTGCCGCCGGTTCTCCGGCGCAGGGTGATGGAGTGCCTGGTCAGGAGGAGGTCGACCGTGTCGTAGTAGACGGACCGCTGCCGGAAGTCGTGGACGGCGCCGAGGGGAACGAGCCCCTCCAGCGGGGGGACCGAACCGTGCTTCTCAAGCTCGAACTTGATCTCAGTTTCAAGGTGTCCAGCCATGCCACCTAAGCTACGCGACAACCGGCCGGGAGCCGCGCTGGTGTTCCCACGTGATGGTGCCCCCAGCGGGGCTCGAACCCGCGACCCATGGATTAAAAGTCCACTGCTCTGCCAACTGAGCTATAGGGGCCTAGACAGAATAGCGCCACTTCGGCATGGCACGCTTGGGGACATGCCTTCCTGGCTCTGGTTCGTCGTTGTCGTCGGCGTGGGTGTCCTCATCCTCGCCGGAGCCGTGCTGCTCGACCGCAGGCAGAGTCGACGCCTCACCGGCGCCGGCGAACCCGCACCCCGACGCGGACATCCCCAGGTGGACACCCACGTGCCGCGCTACATCACGCAGGACGAGATCGACGACCTCCCGTCGCCCGCCGCCGGGCACACCCGCGACCTCCCCCGGCAGGGCGAGGGCTTCGGTTTCGGCCACGCCCATCCGGATTTCGCCACCAACCCCGAGGGCGCCTCCTACGATGACCCCCGGCTGCTGATCGTCGACGGTGAACTCAGCTCCATGCGGGAACTCCTGGCGCCGCTGAAGTGGGCGCGCGAGGGCGACCCCCTCGTCGTGGTGGCCGCCGGCTTCCATCCGGAGGTCCTGGCCACGCTCGCCGCGAACCGCCGCGCCCTCAGCATGCCGGTGGTGGCCGCGGTGGCCGACAGGCGGGACCGTCGGCGGCTGGCCGAACTCACCGGCGCTGAGGAACTCGGCAGGGCGGATCTCCAGGCCGGCTACGTGCCAGAGTCCGCCCTGGGCGCTGCCCGGCACTGGTCGAGCACCGCGAGCAGGGCGTGGGTGGAGCCCGGCTCGGCGCGGCCCTGATCCGAACCTCAACCTCAAGCCTCAACCTCATGGTCGAACCTCAAGCTGCACTTGAGTCAGGTTCTTCCTGAAGCTTCTGACACTTCTCACCAAACCCTCAGTTACCAGATCTGGCACCGTCTCCGGCGGAACCCGTAGCCAACCCTGAGTCGGGACATGAAAGCCCATGAAAACTACGTCGGTGTGTTTCTCATCATGCACCCGGCGTGTCGCCTTGCCGCCTCTAAGGAAACTCTCAAGTTCCGTTGTCTGACAACGCGTTTCCTTCCTAATGTCCATCGCACCGGCGGACGTGCCGGGACCAATTTCCGGTCCGGGGAAGCGGCACGTCCTCCCGCCCCCAGCGACGACGAGGAGAGACGTGAACAAGGCACTGAAGAGCCTGAGGCTCAGCGCGGCCGCGGTCGGAATCGCCGTCCTGGCGCAGGGACTCGGCGGATTGGCGCTCGGCCCCGCAGCCACCGCCAATGGCGAGGTGACCGCGAAGACACGCGTCCACGTGCGCACGGAGCCCAGCGCCTCCAGCGCGAGCCTCGCAGTGCTGAACAAGGGCGACAGCCTGCCCGCGCAGGGATCGAAGGACGGCTGGACCGAGGTCTCCTTCAACGGCACGACGGCCTACATCGCCACCGCCTACATCCAGGGCAGCAGCGTCCTCGCCGGCGCTCCCACCTCCGCCATCGCGAACGGCACCAGCCAGGGCAGCAAGGGCACGGTCTACTCGACCACCGCCCTCAACCTGCGCAAGGGTCCCTCCACCGACGACCCCATCGGCGCCCGCGTCGAACGCGCCGTGCGCCTGGAGCTGACCGGCACCGTCAGCGGCGAGTTCGCCCAGGTCACCTACAAGGGCACCACCTACTGGGCGGCCGCGCGTTACCTGAGCGACACCGCCGCCTCAGCCCTCTCCTCCCTCCCCATGGCCACCGGCAAGGCCCGCGGCACCGCGGCGCTGATGGTGCGCTCCTCCCCCAAGACCGAGTACATCAACTACGGCGACGCGCCCGTCGGCACGATCTTCGACACCACCGGCAAGATTTCCAACGGCATGGCCCAGGTCATCCACAACGGCGCAGTGCGCTGGGTCAACGCCCAGTACCTCACCCAGATCCCGCTGAAGGCAGCGTCGCCTTCAGCGCCAGACCTGCCGAAGACGTCGACCCGGTACGCCACCACCCTGCTGAACATCTGGGCGGCGAGCACGGGCGCCAAGTACAACGGCGAGATCCAGCGCGGCGCGGAACTGCAGGTCACCGGCATCGTCGAGAACGGCCGCGCGCAGATCGTGCACAACGGCGAGCTGCGCTGGGTCACGGCCCGCTACGTCGCCAACACCCCTCCGGCCACAGGCGGCGCCTCGGGCGGCAACAGCGGCGACATCAACAAGGGCTACTCCTCCGGCCTCGACAAGACCAACGCCAACGTCCAGGCCATCGCCTGGGACGTCTGGGCACGCTTCCCGCAGATCAAGACGCAGTACGGCTGGCGTCGCGACGTGACGCCGGACCACCCGGCCGGCCGCGCCGTGGACGTGATGATCCCGAGCTACAAGAGCAACCAGGCCCTCGGCTGGGAGATCGCGAACTACTACCGCGCCAACGCGAAGAAGTTCAACATCAACTACATCATCTTCGGCCAGAAGATCTGGTCCGTGGCCCGCAACAGCGAGGGCTGGCGCGCCATGGCCTCCCGCGGCAGCGACACGGCCAACCACTACGACCACGTGCACATCAACACGTACGGGTGAGTGGGAACCGCCGGCGTTCGCCCGCGGTTTGCCTGAACGGCTCGGAGTCTCTAAACTTCTTCGAGCTAGGTCCCCATCGTCTAGCGGCCTAGGACCCCGCCCTTTCACGGCGGTAGCACGGGTTCGAATCCCGTTGGGGATGCGATGCAGTTGAGCTTCGGTTCGGCTGCAAACAGGTAATGACAACGGGTTCGCCCGATGTGACAACCGCGAGGATGTCACGCTATAGTTACCGGGCTGGTGCAAGCCAGCAGGGCCGGGAAACCGGTCCAAGGTCAAGAAATTGGCCCCGTAGCGCAGTTGGTTAGCGCGCCGCCCTGTCACGGCGGAGGTCGCGGGTTCGAGTCCCGTCGGGGTCGCTGGTATGGCGGAAACGCCAGGCCAAGCCGGCCAGGTAGCTCAGTTGGTACGAGCGTCCGCCTGAAAAGTGGAAGGTCGCCGGTTCGATCCCGGCCCTGGCCACAAACCCCCTCGCCCAGCGTGGGGGTTTCTGCTTTCCCTGGTTCCTCAGCGCTGCGCGTAGCAGCGGATGAAGCGGCCGAATTCCTCGAAGACGACGGCACGGACCCGCTCAGACGACAGCGTCAGGTCGTGCATGGCGTCGGGCACGCGGATGATGGTCACGCTGTTGCCCAATTTCGGAGCGCGCGCCGCGATGAGTTCGACGTCGAGCACGATGTCGGCCAGCTGCTGCTCCTCGCCCCACACCCTGCTGAAGAACGACCGCTCCGAGATGGCCACCAGCACCGGACAGTCGACGTGCAGGCCCTCCGCGACGCGGGCGTGGCCGTTGGTGATGGCGGCCAGCCACCCGAAGCGGGCCCGGAACGCCGGATCGCCCTTGAGGTTGAGGTTGTAGGTCCACTCGCCGTCCTCGGAGGCGGCCACCGAGCGGCGGTAGAAGCCCGAGTCCCCCAGCGGCAGCACCGTCGTGGGGGCGACGGCGCGCGCCGCCGTCACTGCGGGCCTCAGCAGCGTGTTGCCGTAGGTCTCCAGCCAGGGGGCGTTCAGGATCAGGCCAGTGAATGTGCCGGGCCGCTCATGGGCGAACAGGGCGGAGGTCAGGCCCCCGGTGGAGTGCCCCATCAATACGATCTCGTCGTGCCCCTCGGCCCGCACGATGTCGACGGCGGCGTCGAGATCCACGAAGTAGTCGGCGAGGTCCGCGATGTAGCCGGCCAGCAGGCCCGGACGCAGCGATCGCCCGTACCGACGCAGGTCGAGGGCATAGAAGTCATGGCCCAGGTCGTGCATCGCGTCCGCGAGATGGGTCTGGAAGAAGTAGTCGTTCCAGCCGTGGACGTACAACACGGCGCGCCCGGAGACGGGCGCGCCGCGGCGCACAATTGTTGCCACCAGGGAACCTTTCGGTTCCAGGGCGTACGTTGGTTCATCACTGAGGGCTATCGAGCGCTGCTCGTAGCCCGGCAACTCGGTGTCGGGCACCCAGTCGAACACGTCAGTGTCTGTCAGGAAGAACGACGCTCGTCGAGGCCGTCGTAATCCTCATCGTCGTTGAAAGCCTCATATTCGGCTGCCAACTCGGCGTAGGGGTCAGGGTCCTCGGTCTCGCTGGTGTCATCGTCCTCGTAAACTTCGTCGACAACATCCCCGCGCAGCTCCCGTTCCAGAGACGAGAAATCCGTCTGGATTGAACGGTACTTCAGCTCACGGGCGACCTTGGTCTGCTTCGCCTTTGCACGGCCGCGCCCCATATCGGGTCGACCCCCTTGCTTTGTTCATCGCGTGCTTGCCGCGGATCTGGTCACTAACTCGTGGGTACAGGCTACCTAATCGTTCGATTTACTCCAAAGAAGGCGTCGTCTCGCTCATCCCCTGTTCGCGGCCGACGAACAACTCGCCCGATGGCTAAGCTGAGGAGGCGCATCCCGACTCAAGGAGTTCCTTCGCATGGGCAAGATCATTTACACCCTCACTGATGAGGCCCCCCTCCTCGCCACGTACTCGTTCCTCCCGATCGTCAACGCTTTCGCCGGCCAGGCCGGCGTCGACATCGAGACCCGGGACATCTCGTTGGCGGGCCGGATCCTGGCACAGTTCCCGGATCGCCTCGAGGAGAAGGTGGATGATTCGCTGGCAGAGCTCGGAGAGCTCGCGAAGACCCCGGATGCCAACATCATCAAGCTGCCCAACGTCTCCGCCTCGCTCCCCCAGTTGAAGGCGGCCATCGCCGAACTGCAGGGCCTGGGCTACGCCATCCCGGACTTCCCGGAGGACCCCCAGACCGACGAGGAGCGCGACATCCGCGCCCGCTACGGCAAGGTCATGGGCTCGGCCGTCAACCCCGTGCTCCGCGAGGGCAACTCGGACCGCCGCGCCCCGGAGTCCGTGAAGAACTACGCCAAGAAGAACCCGCACCGCATGGGCGCGTGGAGCCGCGACTCCAAGACCTCCGTGGCCACCATGGACGCCGACGACTTCCGCCACAACGAGCAGTCCGTCGTGCTGCCCTCCGCAGACACCCTGACCATCCGTCACCGCGCCGCCGACGGCACCGAGACCGTCCTGAAGGACGGCCTGAAGGTGCTGGAGGGTGAAGTGGTCGACGCCACGGTGCTGCGCGCCGCCGCCCTCGACGCGTTCCTCACGGAGCAGGTCGCCCGCGCCAAGGAGCAGGACGTGCTCTTCTCCGTCCACCTGAAGGCCACCATGATGAAGGTGTCGGACCCGATCATCTTCGGCCACGTCATCAAGGCGTTCTTCCCCGAGGTCTTCGAGAAGTACGGCGCAGACCTCGCGGCCGCGGGCCTCTCGGCCAACGACGGGCTGGGCGCGATCTACGCCGGCCTGGACAACCTGCCCAACGGCGCCGAGATCAAGGCGGCCTTCGAGCAGGGCATCGCGGACGGCCCGACGCTGGCGATGGTGAACTCCGACAAGGGCATCACCAACCTGCACGTCCCCTCGGACGTCATCGTCGACGCCTCGATGCCCGCGATGATCCGCACCTCCGGCCACATGTGGGGCCCCGACGGCGGCGAGGGCGACACGCTCGCCGTCCTGCCTGATTCGTCCTACGCCGGCGTCTACCAGGCCGTGATCGAGGACTGCCGCGAGAACGGCGCCTTCGACCCCTCCACCATGGGGACCGTGCCCAACGTGGGGCTGATGGCGCAGAAGGCAGAGGAGTACGGCTCGCACGACAAGACCTTCGAGATCGAGTCCGACGGCGTCGTCGAGGTGGTGAACTCGGCCGGCGACGTCCTGATGAGCCACGACGTGGCCGCGGGCGACATCTGGCGCGCCTGCCAGGCCAAGGACGCCCCCATCCAGGACTGGGTGAAGCTGGCCGTGAACCGCGCGCGGATCACCGGCTGGCCGGCCGTGTTCTGGCTCGACCCGGAGCGGGCCCACGACCGCAACCTCATCGAGAAGGTCCGCACCTACCTGGCAGACCACGACACGGACGGGCTGACCATCGAGATCATGAGCCCCGTCGAGGCGACGAAGTACACCATCGAGCGGATCCGCCGTGGCGAGAACACCATCTCGGTCACCGGCAATGTGCTGCGCGACTACCTGACGGACCTGTTCCCCATCCTGGAGCTGGGCACCTCGGCCAAGATGCTCTCGGTCGTGCCGCTGATGGCGGGCGGCGGCCTGTTCGAAACGGGCGCCGGCGGTTCTGCCCCCAAGCACGTGCAGCAGCTCGTGGCTGAGGACTACCTCCGCTGGGATTCGCTGGGTGAGTTCCTGGCGCTGGCCGCCTCGTTCGAGCACCTGGCCCAGACCGAGGACAATGCCCGCGCGGCCGTCCTGGCCGCCACGCTCGACAGGGCCACCGGCACGTTCCTGGACAACGACAAGTCCCCCACGCGTCGCATCGGCGGGATCGACAACCGCGGCTCGCACTACTGGCTGGCCCGCTACTGGGCCGAGGAACTCGCCACCCAGACCGACGACGCGGAGCTGGCGCAGACCTTCAAGCCGGTCGCCGAGGCGCTGGCGTCGAAGGAGGAGCAGATCATCTCCGACCTGCTCGGGGTGCAGGGCAAGCCGGCCGACATCGGCGGCTACTACCGTCCCGATCCGGCGAAGACAACGGCGGTGATGCGCCCCAGCGCCACCATGAACGAGGTCATCGACTCGCTCTGATGCCCGCCCACGCATCGGGCACACAGTGCCCCGCAGCCCCAGGCTGCGGGGCACTGTTGCTGCTACCGGAGGGCAAAGCCCCTGGAAAAAACGTTATCGAAAACTCCCGGCGCCCTTGACGCTGATCCGAGGACCAACTTAGGGTCTTATTAAGTTTGGTGACGCACCAAAATAGGCGGGGCGACCGGGCATCACGGATGATGCCCCCACGATGTCGCCCCGCCACCCACGAGAGGAAGCAATGTTGTCTCGTCATCGCCGCCGAGTCGCGGCCCGCTGGATCGGCGCGGGTCTCGCAGCAGCACTCGCCACCGTCAGCTACGCCGTGCCCGCCCAAGGGGCCCCCGCCGACGTCGCTGATACCCCCATCCCATCGCTGAAGGAGACCTACGCGGACTACTTCAACGTGGGCAACATCTACTCCGGCCGCCAGACCTACCAGGAGGGCACCCCGAACTGGGCCCAGGTGGATCGGCACTACAACGTCATGACGGCCGAGAACATCATGAAGCCGGACCAACTGCTCCCCGACGCGAACATCAACCTGGATGAGGGCACATGGGACTTCACGTTCGACGAGGCCGACTACTTCGTGAACGAGTCCCTCGCGAGGGACATCAAGGTGCACGGCCACGTGCTGGTGTGGCACAGCCAGTCCCCCAGCAAGCTCTTCCAGGGCACCCGAGACCAGGCCCGCGCCAACATGGAGCGCTACATCGAGACCGTCCTGACCCACTTCAAGGGCCGCGTGGTGTCGTGGGACGTCGTCAACGAGGCCTTCAGGGATGGACTCGACACCTTCGACCCGAAGACGCAGAACTGGGAGGACTTCCTCCGCGGCGGCCCGGGTGACTACGCCTCCTCCGGCTGGTACACCGCCTACACCAAAGACATGGACGCGGCGGCAGGTGAGTCACCCGGCGACTTCATCTACGACGCCTTCGTGTTCGCCCGCAAGTACGGCCCCGAGACCAAGCTGGAGTACAACGACTTCAACGTCTTCCAGTCCGAGGGCAAGGGCAAGGCCATCATCGCCATGGCCACGGAACTCAACCAGCGCTACGCGGCCGAGTACCCCGACGACCCGCGCCAGCTGATCGAGACCATCGGCCTGCAGTCGCACAACTACATCAGCCAGACCCCGGCGTTCGCCTGCTCCGACCTGACCCGGCTCCCTGAGCTGGTGGACGAGGCAGCCGAGGAATGGCAGCCGGGCGCCTGCTCGAACCACGCCTCCGTGGAACGCTCCCTGCAAATGATCATCGAGGCCGGCTTCACGGCCAACGTGAGCGAACTGGACCTCCAGGTCTGGGAGGCGTGGAACGCCGAGCCCGAGGGCTCCGACCCGGCCAACTACGCAGACCTGAACGACCCGAGCGTGGCAGACCGCTTCTACAAGGACGGCTTCACCTACTGGGTGGGCAAGATCGAGAACCGGATGGAACTGGAAGCCATCCAGGCGCAGCGCTACGCGGAGTACTTCGCCGTCTACAAGAAGTACTCGCAGGACATGGACCGCGTGACGTTCTGGGGTCTGACCGACCACCTGAACTGGCGCGCCACCCACAACCCGCAGTTGTTCAACAGGGACTGGTCCGAGAAGCTCTCCGCTGACGCGGTTGCGGATCCGGAAGGCTGGCTGAGCGTCAAGAAGCCCATCATCGACGAGTCGAGGCTGACCGACGCCATCGTCTGGGCCGACAGCCTGGACCTGCGCGGCAAGAACTACAAGGGCGCCACGCTCGGGGCCGTCAACAGCACCCGCGGCAAGGCCAACGCGGTGCTCCGCAGCAACCGGACCCAGGGTGAGGTGAATGCCGCCACCGAGGCACTGGTCGCCGCCATCACCGCCCTCCAACCGAAGTAGCCGACGACGACAAGCGCCCCGCAGCCTCGTGCTGCGGGGCGCTTCGCGTGCGCGGCGACGCGGCGTCAGGTCGTCTGACCCTGATGGCGGCCCTCGGCGAATTCCTCGACCAACTTGGCGTTGAACGCCGGTAGGTCGTCGGGCGTCCGGCTGGAGACCAGACCCTCGTCCACCACCACCTCCTCGTCGACCCAGTCGGCGCCCGCATTGCGCAGGTCCGTCTTCAAGCTGCCGTAGGAGGTGAGCCTGCGGCCCTTGACCACGTCTGCGTCGGTCAGGATCCAGCCGCCGTGGCAGATGACGCCCACCGGCTTGTGCTGGTCGAAGAAGTCGCGCGTGAACTTCACGGCCGCCTCCTCCATCCTCAGGTGGTCCGCATTCACGACGCCACCGGGCAGCACCAAGGCGTGGAAGTCTGAGGCGTTGACCTCGGCGACAGTGGCGTCCACCTTCTGGGTGTGCCCCTTCTTGCCCTTGACTTCGCCGCTTTCCGGGGCGACGAGGGTCAGTTCGGCGCCCGCGCTGGCGAGGGCCTCCCAGGGGCTGGTCAGCTCCGAATCCTCGTACCCATCGGTGAGGAGGAAGGCGACCTTCTTGCCGGACAGTTCGGACATGTTCATCTCCTATGTTCGGGGTCCTCCACGCTAGTCGCCAATGCTGGCCCATCCAATACCTGAAAGTGTGGGGTCAGCGGCGGCGGTACTCCGTCGGCACAGGATTGCTGAAAGGGGCGGGCCCTCACGGACCCGCCCCTGTGTTCACCACCCCAGTGGTGAAGTGATTCAGCCGAAGACGCGCTTCAGCCAGCCCATGAACCCACCCTGCTGGGCGGTCGCGGAGGCGGTGGCCTGCGGCTGGGCGGCGCGGGCCGGCGCGGGGGTCTCGACGAGCGGCTTGGCCTCGACAACGGGCTCGGCCACGACGACGGGCTCGGCCACGGCCTCGGCCTCAACGGTCTCGTCGGCCTGCTTGATGGCGGAGACCTCGAAGACAAGGTTCACGTTCTCGGAGACCAGCACGCCGCCGGTCTCGAGGGCCGCATTCCAGACGAGGCCGAAGTCCTTGCGGTTGACCTGGACGGAGCCGCTGAGGCCCACGCGCTCGTTGCCGAAGGGGTCCACGGCGACACCGTCGTACTCGAAGGGGATGCTCACCTCGCGGGTGACGTCCTTGATGGTGAGGTTGCCCTCCACGTCCAGGCCCTCGCCGGCCGCGGTCACCTTGGTGGAGGTGAAGCGGATGGTGGGGTAGGTCTCGACGTCGAAGAAGTCGCCGGAGCGGAGGTGACCGTCGCGGTCCGCGTTGCCGGTGTCGATGGACGAGGCCTGGATGACCACGTTGATCTTGGCGTCTTCCAGGTTGGCACCGGTGGCGGCCGTGCCCTCGAAGTCGGTGAACGAGCCGCGCACCTTGGTGACCATGGCGTGACGGGCGGTCCAACCGATCTCGGTGTGGCTGGGGTCGATGACGTAGTTGCCGGACAGGAGGGTGAGTGCAGTCATGGGGTTCTCCCGGGATTGGGGCGAGCTCGTCACTCACCGGTTGTTGAAGATGCTACTACTCTAGCGACACTTACTTGAAACGTCAACTACTGGCGAATTGACGGTCACTGATTCACGCCCGAGCGCTCGGGACTAGGCTCACCGAATGACGACGTGGTGGGGCTGGGCTGCACGCCGTGCCCGCGCCTCCTCGCTCCTGTTGGTGACGCTATTGGCCCTGGTCACCGTCACCACGGCGATCCTCGCCTTCGTCGTCGGGCAGGCCGGCACGCTGGCCACCGACGCGGCGCGCGCCGCCCTCTCCACCGCCGCACCGGGCGCCGGGGCCGTCCAGGCCCAGACCCGCCTCGGCCCGGATCCCACGGCCCAGGACGGGGTGGCGCGCAGCGCGCTCACCGAAGGCTTCTCCCCCGCGCCCGTCACTGTCCACACCACCTACGTGTCCGAACCGCGTCGCCCCACCGTGAACGGCGGCGAGGCCACCCAGCGGGTGACGCTGTGGGCCGGAGAACACCTCTCCCCCGGCCTGCTGAGTGTCAACAGGGGCGCCTGGCCCTCTGCTGCGGACGAGGCCGCGCTCCATTCCGGGGCGGCCGCCGAGCTGGGGCTCTCCAGTGGAGACACGCTGACAGTCGACGGCCACACCCTCAGGATCACCGCCCTCTGGGAGGCCTCGGAACCGTCCTCGCCGCTCTGGTTCGGCGACCCCCTCGTCATGGACGGCGCAGACCCAGCTTCGGTGGGTCCGCTCATCGTGGACCGCTCGGTTCTGACGGGCGGCAACCCGTTCATCCGGTGGTCCGTGGTCCCGGATGCGCAGCGCATGACGCCCGAGGCACTCGACGTGTTGGCCGCCGGGGCCGACCGCGCCAAGGCGCTGGTGGCCGAGGCCGACGTCACGGGGCGGGGCATCGTCGTCGACGGCGACCTCGCGTCGACGGCCGAGCGGGCCTCCCGCGACTGGGAGGTGGGCCGCGCCTTCGGCATCGTTCCGGTGAGCGTGCTGCTGCTGGTGGCCGCCGTTGGCCTGGTGCAGGTCTCGGGGCTGCTCGCCGCCACCCGGCAGCGGGAGCATGAACTGCTCGCCGCCCGCGGCGCTGCCCGCCGCCAACTCCTCCTCACAGGGCTGGCCGAGTCCACCCTGGTGGCCGTGGTGGGGGTAGCACTCGGCTCCGCCATCGCGCTGGGGCTGCTGTGGCTGACATCGCGCAGCACGGCGCAGTTCGACATCGTGTTGCTGGGCGGAGCGGGCAGTCTCCTGCTCACCGTCGTGGCGCTCTGGACCGTGACCATCCGCGCCACGTCCTCCGGACGGCCGCAGGCAGACAGGGTGCGGGCCGTGGCGGGCGCAGCGGCGCTGGTGGTGGTGTTCGCGGCCGCCGCCCTCACCACGTGGCAACTCCGCGGAGCGGACAGCCTGCAGTTCGTAGCGGCACTGGCCCCCGCCTTCCTCCTGGCTGCGGCGGCCGTCCTGGGCCTCGCAGCCCTCGGCCCCATCACGAGGCTCGTCGAGGCGGCGGGCAGGTTGGCCGAGACCTCTGCCTGGCTCGCCGCCGCGCAACTGGCCCGCGGCCTGCTGGTGCACGCGGTGCCGGTGACACTCACCATCCTGGCCACCGGCACGGCGACCTTCGCGTCGCTCTACGCCGGCACCGCCGCCACCACCCACCGCGACCTGACCATGCTCGTCACGGGCGCCCCCCTGCGCGCCACGCTCTCCAGCCTCGACACCGGCACCCAGGGCCTGCAGCTGCCGGACCTCGCGGCCGTCGACGGGGTGTCGGCCTCGGTACCCGTCTGGCTCGACGACTCCGGCAGGGTCGGCGACACCCCCGTCACTGTCCTCGCCGGGCCCCTGGACCGCCTGGCGGAGGCGGCCACGCTACCGGCCGGCCTGGCGTTCCCCCGGCTCCCGGAGCGCGTCGAGGGCGTCGCCCCCCTCACCGTCCCCGACGGCGCCACCACCCTCCACGTTCAGTTGGACGGCCGGGTGTACCTCGACGAGTGGCAGCAGGAGTACTTCGACCGGGTGGACGAGTTCAACCGCGCCAGCGCCGCGGACCTCCCGCCCCAGGAGGCCGAGTTCCTCGCCCAGGTGTGGACGGAGGACTACCTGGACCGCGTCTCCGGGACCTCGTCCTACTCCCTGCGCCTCACGCTGCGGGACGTGACCACCGGGGTGAGCCGCACCGTCAACGGGCCGTCCGTCTCGATCAACCAGTCGGACCCCGAAGGCGCCACCCCTCCGGGGGACCGGCCCTTCTGGAACGACCTCGTGGGCACCGCCGCCGCCGACATCGCCCTCCCGCAGGACGGTGCGGTCGTGGTGGACAGCGTCCAACTCGTCGGCCCGCCCGATGACCACGCGGACCGCAGCACGCGGCTGGAGATCACGCTCAGTGCCGACGGCGTGCCCCTCGGCGGGGTGGGGGACTGGACCTCGGACCTGGCCGTCACCGAGGAGTTGGCCGGGCCCTACCGGGAGGCCCTGGCGGCCGTGGCACCCGCCTGGGAACCGCGCACCGACACCGTGACCTTCGAGGACGGCACGACGCAGACCTTCCACAACCCCGTCAGCAACAAGCCACCCGTGCCCCAGGCCACCGTCGACGCCCGTGGCGAGGTCTGGCGCGTCGAGACCAGTCCGGCGCTGCCACTGATCACCTTCGGGGCCAACGTCTCCTTCGAGGGGCACGACCCCCAGGGCGTGATGGCGGGGGCGGCTCCCGCCCAGCCCGCACCCGTGCCTGTCGCCATCACCACGGAACTCGGCGACGCCACCACGCTCGGCCCCGGAGACGCCCTCGACCTCGCCGCGTTCGGCCGTCGCATTCCCGCCATCGTCGCGGCCGTGACACCGGCCCTGCCGGGCCTCACCACCGAGCTCGGTGTCCTTGCAGATTCCGGCGCGGTGTCGGCCCACCTCGCCACCACCGCCAACGCGTTTCGCTGGCCCTCGGAGCTCTGGGCCACTCTCGATGGTGACCCCAGCGCGGTCCGGGCCGCCGCGGCGCAGTTCCCCGGCATCTCGGCCCTCCGCACGCCGGACGAGACGCCCAGCCGCACGGCGACGGCGGCCCGCTCGCTCTGGATCGCCGCCGGGTGCGCGCTCCTCCTGTCCCTCACCGGCCTCGCGGCCGCGGCCGCCACCCAGCTGGCGGCCAGGCGCTCCGAGGTGGCGGTGCTCCGGGCGCTCGGCATGACGCCCCGCGCGCAGCGGCGCAGCCGCACGCTTGAGTCCGGCGGGCTGCTCGTCATCGCCACGCTGGCCGGCATCGCCTCGGGCGTCGCGGTGGCGTGGCTCGTCGTCGACCCCCTCGTGCAGGCCGCCCAGCCGGCCGGCCCCGGCTACCGCAGCCCCCTGACCGCAGAGGTCCTCCCCTGGGCCGCCCTGCTCGGCGCGGGCGCCGTGGCGTTGCTGCTCATCCTCTGGCTAGTGGGACGCACTGTGCAGCGTCAGGCGCTGGACCCGGAGTACCGGGAGGAGGTCCGGTGACCGCGCTGAAACTCCTGTGGCGGCAGTTCTCCTCGGAGCGCTGGCCCGCTCTGCTGCTCGCGCTGAGCGTGCTGATCATCGCGGCACTCACCACCGCCACCCCACGCCTGATGGCGAACCTCGACGACCGTCAACTCGCCCAGACGCTCTCCGGCCTCTCTGCCCTCCAAGGCGATGTCGCCGGCACTTGGGCACAGGACACCATGAACTCCCCGGTTGCGGGCCTCCAGGACCCATGGGAACCGCATCGGGAGTCGCTCGAGACCCTCAGGGGTGCCCAGCCGGAGCCCCTGCGCTCGCTCCTGGCGGCGCCCCAGTTCATGGCGGAGGTGCCGTCCGACCTGACCGTGGCGCCGCCCACGGCCACGGGCTACTTCGAGGCGCGCTTCCTGTTCTTCGTCGACCCTGACCTGGCCGAGCACGCACAACTGGTGGCCGGTTCCTGGCCCTCCCCGCGGCCAACCACCGAGGGCCCGGAGGGTGCCACACCCACGGGCCCCCAGAAGGTCGCGGCGCTGGCGGAAGTGGCTGAGCGCCTGGGCTGGGAGATCGGTGAGCAGATCAACGAGTCGGTGACCCTGAGCGGCACGTTCCGCCCACTCGATGAGGGGGACACCCGCTGGGAGCACATCCCCTACGCCCGCACCATCGTCGAGCAGCAGGACGCGAATCTCGGTACCCGCCTGGTCACCGGCCTCTTCCTCCCGCCGTCCTACCTCTCCAGCGGCATCCCGGTCGAGAAGCTGGGCCCCGGCGTCACGGAGACGCTCACGATGCACGCCTGGTTCGGCGTCGATACCGCCGGCCTGGCCGACGTGGACGTCCGCGAGCTGCGAGCGCAACTGACCGGCCTGCTGGCGCAGCGCCACCCGGTGCTGCCCGCGGACCCGGAGTCCGACGGCCCGTCCCCCACCCAGTTCCGGCTGGAGTCCGAACTGGGTGGGGCGCTGACCTCGGTCGCCGCCCAGCAGGACGTCACCCGTGCGGCCGTAGCCGTGGCCGCGGTCGGGCCGCTCGCAGTGGGGCTCGCCCTCCTGGTGCTGGCCGCCCAACTGGTCATCGAACGACGGCGGGGCACCGTCGAACTCGTCACGGCACGCGGCCTGTCCTGGCACCAGTTGCGCTCGTTGCTCAGCCTCGAAGGGCTGCTGCTGGGCGTGCCCGCGGCGGTGCTCGGTCACCTGCTGGGGGAGGCCGTGACGCCGGGTGGCAACTCACCCTGGGGGTGGGCCGCCACGCTGCTCATCGGGGCGGCAGCCGCCCTCACCCTGTCCTGGGCTGCCAGGCACATCGGTCCCGCCAGCATCCGTGCCGACCTCGCCCTGCGGCCCGGCCGGTGGCGCGTCGTCGCGGAGGTCCTGACCGTCATCTCCGGCGCCGCCGGCCTCTGGGCCCTGCTCAGCCGCGGCGACACCCCCACCGGGGGCCTGGACCTCCTCGCCACCGCCACACCGGTCCTCCTCACCGTGGCAGCCTGCCTGCTCGCGCTCCGGCTCTATCCCCTCCCTCTGCGGGTGGCGGCCCGATGGCTCCGGCCGGGGCGGGGGGTCGCCGGGTTCCTCGGCTCGGTGCGCGCCCACCGGGATCCGGCGGGCGGCCTGACGCCGGTGTTCACGGTTGTCATGGGCACCACCATCGCGGTTCTCAGCGCCACCCTGCTCGGCTCCGTCATCGCCGGCACCGAGCGCGCCACGTGGGAGGCCAACGGCTCGTCGGTGCACATCAGCGGCCCCCGGATCACCGACGAGATGCTCGCGGAACTGCAGCGCGTCGACGGTGTGCTCGCCGTCGCCCGCATCCACGACGCCGGCTCCAACCACCGCCTCAGCCAGGGCGGCGAGACCCGGGTGCGGCTGTGGCTGGCGGTGCCGGCCATCGAGGACGCCTACGCGGCGTCACCGTTCGGGTCTGCCCTCCCTGCGGGGATGTTCGCCTGGGAGGGTGCGCCGGGGATCGTGCTCGGCGACTCCGTGCCGGTGAAGGCCGGCGTCGCTCGGCTGGAGGGCATCGGGGACGTGACGGTGCTCGACACGTTGCCGGCGCCGCCGGGCGTCCGGACCGGAGCCGCCTGGGCGATGATGAGTGCAGAGCGCTGGGCCGAGGGCCAACCCCTGCCGCCCGCCACCCTGGCGTTGGTGTCCTTGGCGCCCGGCACCGATTCCCGGGCCGCCCGCGCACGGATCGGCGAGGTGGTGGGCAACGCGCGCATCACCGTCGCCGACGAGGAACTCCGCGCCATCCGTGAGACGCCCACCGTGTCCGGGCTCACCACCACCTTCGCCGCCCTCACGGCAGCCACCGCCACCCTGCTGACGCTCACCCTGCTGGGTTCGCAGCTGATGGCCACCCGGGCGCGCACCCGGCTCGGCGCCGTCCTGCGGACGCTCGGCATGGGGCGACGGGAACTCCGGGCGCTGACGGCCTGGGAGATCGCGCCCAGCGCTCTGCTCGGCCTCCTCCTGGGTGTGGGGGTCGGCATCGCCCTGGCGGCGCTGCTGCTCGCCACCCTGGACTTCCGCAGCCTCACCGGCGGCTCCCAGCCGCCCCCGCTGCACCTCGACCCGGCGCTGCTCGGCGGCGTCGGCGCCCTGTTGACCCTCACCGTGGCCGTGACCATCGCCGCCACCGCCTGGCTCGTGGGCCGAACCAATCTCGCACAGGAACTCCGCATCGGAGAGGAACGATGAACGACACCATCACCCGCAGTCACCACGGCCCAGACATCTGGTGCGAGGACCTCGTTCGCATCCACACGACGGAGGGCGTCGAGGTCCAGGCCCTGCAGGGGCTCAGCCTCACCGTGGACCCCGGCGAGGTGGTCGCGGTGGTCGGCGCCTCCGGCTCCGGCAAGTCCACGCTGCTCAACATCCTCTCCGGTCTCGACCGGCCCACCGGCGGCCGGGCCCGGGTCGCCGGGCATGACCTCACCGCGATGGGCAGGCGGCAACGCATCGACTTCCGTCGGCACAGCGTGGGCTTCGTCTTCCAGCAGACCTCCCGCAACCTGCTGCCGTTCCTCACTGGCGCGGAGAACGTGACGATGCCCATGGTGATCGCCGGGCGCTCCCAGCGGCGGGGGCGGGCGCTGCAACTGCTCGAGCTGCTGGGCGTGGCCGACTGCGCCAACCGCGTCCCCCGGCAGCTGTCGGGCGGCCAACAGCAGCGCGTGGCCATCGCCACCGCACTGGCCAACTCCCCCGACGTGCTGCTGGCGGACGAGCCCACCGGCGAGCTGGACGAGGTGAATTCAGCCGAGGTCCTCGACCTGATGCGCGCGGCGGCCACGGAGCTGGGCACCACGGTGCTGATCGTGACCCACGACCCGATGGTCAGCGACCACGTGGCGCGCACCGTCCAGATCCGCGACGGCCGCACCTCCACCGAGGTGCTGCGCCGCACGGAGATCGGCCCCGACGGGGTGGCCCGCGAGGTCGCCGAGGAGTACACCGTGATCGACCGTTCCGGCCGGCTGCAGCTGCCGCCGGCACACGTCGAGGAACTCGGGCTGCACGACAGGGTGCGCATTACCCGCGAGACCGGCCACGTCGGGGTCTGGCCCAATGGCTCGCGCGCCCGCCGTTCGGCCCCTGAGGAGGACGCATGACCACCACAGCAAGGATCGCTGGCGTTGACCTGCGCCGCACCTTCGGCGCGGGCGACACGGAGGTGCACGCCCTCGACGGCGTCAGCATCGAGGTGCACGCCGGCGAACTCACCGTCGTCACCGGCCCGTCCGGCTCCGGCAAGACCACGCTGTTGAACCTGCTGGGCGGCCTGGACCAGCCTACCGGCGGCCGCGTGGTGCTCGACGACGGGCGGGTCCTGTCGGAGCTGCCGGAGAGCGAGGTGCTGGCCACCCGCCGGGAGCGGATCGGGTACGTCTTCCAGACCTTCGGGCTGATCCCCGTGTTGTCTGCGGCGGAGAACGTCGAGGTGCCGCTGCGGCTGGCCAACGTCCCGGCGGCGCAGCGCACCGAGCGGGTCGCGGCGATGTTGGAGCGGGTGGGCCTCGCCCGGCACGCCAAGCAGCGGCCCCACGAGCTCAGTGGCGGTCAGCAGCAGCGCGTGGGCGTCGCCCGCGCCCTCGTCGCCGGCCCTCACATCCTGATCGCCGACGAACCCACCGGTCAGCTCGATTCAGACACCGCAGCCACCATCATGGACCTCATCGTGGAACTCACCCACGAGTTGGGCATCGCGACGGTGGTGTCCACCCATGACCCGTTGCTGCGGCAGCGGGCCGACAGGGTCGTCGAACTGCTCGACGGGGTGCTCGCCGGTCAGCCGACGACCACCACGTAGGCCACGAAGGCCGCCACGCTGACCAGCGTGTACAGGCTCAACACGTTGTTGGCGAACGTGATCTCCGCCGACCGCCGCGGCGGCAGGTACAGGGGCACGATGAACGGCGGCGGCAGGATCAGCAGCATGAACACCGCGGCCTGCACCGGCACCCCCAGCCCGAGCCACCGCCCCACCACGAACAGCGAGACCACGACGGCCAGGACCAGGCAGACCAGGAAGCGGACGGCCACGAACCCCGCCGCCTCCCGCACTCCGCCGAGGGTGAGCCGGGCCCCGAAGCCGACGATGACCAGGATCAACGGCACGATCATGGCGGCCAGGTAGCCGGCCGCCGCCAGCAGCGCGCCGGAGAACGGGTTCGCCTCCAGGGTGGGCCTGAGTCCGAGCGCGTTGAGCGCCAGGCCGAGCGCGATCGCGAGGATGACGGGCGACGTGGCGAAGGAACGCACGGTCTCCGCCAGCGACGAGGCCCCGTCGCTCTGCCGCTTCAGCAGCGTGACGAAGACGAACCAGATGAAGAACTCGTGCCCAAGGCCGACGATGGCGGCCACCGGCGCCCGCTCCAGGCCGTAGGCGGCGGTGAACAGCGCGAGGCCCACCATGCCGAACTCGAACCCGGTGAACAGGAAGGTGCCGACC
The DNA here is from genome assembly GCF_017815535.1 of Tessaracoccus sp. MC1865. Taxonomy (NCBI): domain Bacteria; kingdom Bacillati; phylum Actinomycetota; class Actinomycetes; order Propionibacteriales; family Propionibacteriaceae; genus Tessaracoccus; species Tessaracoccus sp. MC1865. The sequence goes on from NZ_CP072596.1 coordinate 2,304,615, forward strand.
GGCGGCACCTTCAGCCAGCCGGTGACAAGCTTCCCGGCCCCGAGCAGCAGCATGCACAACAGCGGCACCAGGATGATCAGGGCGACGTACTCGCGCTGGAACTCCAGGCCCAGGAAGGCGAGGAACAGCACGGCCGGCAGAACGACGTTCAGCACGAACCGCTTGAGACCCTCGACGGTGGTGGCGTCGAGGACGTTGAGCCGGCGCAGCAGGACGCCCAGCGCGATCAGCAGGAGGATGGGCACGATGCTGGCCAGAGTGGGGCCGAGGGCTGAGCTCATGCTCCGATGATCGCAGGGCGGCTACCGGCCCCTGACCCCGGTGGGGCTTATGCCCCCGCGGGAGGGGGCCCACCTCGTCGCGCGTCGGTCAGATACGCCGCGGGGGTCAGACGAGGACGGCGGCGCCGGGGCCTTCCACGGCTTCGACCTCGCCCAGCACCCAGGACGGGACCCCACGGCCGTTCAGCAGCCTCAGCGCGGCGTCGACCTCACTCTGCGGCAGCATCGCGACCATGCCCACGCCCATGTTCAGCGTGGCGTCGATGTCCGGCTGCGAGATCTCCCCCACCTCCTGCACGAGGCGGAAGATCGACGGCGGGGTCCAGCTGGAGCGCTGCAGCACGGCCGTCATGTCCGTGGGCATCACGCGGGCCAGATTGTTGGCCAGGCCGCCGCCGGTGACGTGGCTCATGGCGTGCACCTCGACGTTGCGGATGAGGTCCAGCACGTCGAGCGCGTACACCTTGGTGGGCTCGAGCAGTTCCTCGCCGAGCGTGCGGCCGAGGTCGTCGACGTGGCGGTCCAGGTTCCAGCCCGCCTGCTCCAGCAGGACGTGGCGCACCAGCGAGTAGCCGTTGGAGTGGAGACCGGAGGAGGCCATGGCAATGACCGCGTCGCCCACGCGCACGCGGTGCGCGCCGAGGATCTTGGACTTCTCCACGACGCCGGTGGTGGCACCCGCGATGTCGTACTCGTGGGCGCTGAGCAGGCCGGGGTGTTCGGCGGTCTCGCCGCCGATGAGGGCGCAGCCGGCGGCGACGCACGCGTCGGCGATGCCCTGCACGATGGCGGCGATGCGCTCCGGCACCACCTGACCGCAGGCGATGTAGTCGGTCACGAACAGCGGCTCGGCGCCGGCGACCACCAGGTCGTCGACGAGCATGCCGATCAGGTCGAACCCGATGGTGTCGTGCTTGTCCATGGCCTGCGCGATGGCGACCTTGGTGCCCACACCGTCCGTGGACGTGGCCAGCACCGGGTGGTCGTACTTCTTGAACGCGGCGGCGTCGAAGAAGCCGGCGAACCCGCCGAGGCCACCCAGCACCTCGTGCCGGTTGGTGCGGGCCACGTGGGCCTTCATGAGTTCGACGGCGCGGTCTCCGGCCTCGATGTCGACGCCGGCGGCGGCGTAGGCACTCTGGTTCACATTTCCTCCAGGTTCAGCAGCTTGGCCTGTGCGCGTGGGATGGCCACGGGGTACTTGCCGTCGAAGCAGGCGCGACACAGGTTGTCCGCCGGCACGGTGGTGGCGTCCGTGAGCCCCTCGAGCGAGATGTAGCCGAGCGTATCGGCGCCGATGGAGCGGCGGATCTCTTCCAGCGAAAGGCCGGGGGCCAGCAGTTCTGCACGGGTGGCGAAGTCGATGCCGAAGAAGCACGGCCACTCCACCGGCGGCGACGAGATGCGCACGTGCACCTCTGCGGCGCCGGCTTCGCGGAGCATCCGCACCAGGGCGCGCTGCGTGTTACCGCGCACGATGGAATCGTCCACCACGACGAGGCGCTTGCCGGCGATGACGTCGCGCAACGGGTTGAGCTTGAGGCGGATGCCCAGTTGCCGGATGGTCTGCGTCGGCTGGATGAACGTGCGGCCCACGTAGGCGTTCTTGACCAGGCCCTGCCCGTAGGGGATGCCTGAGCCCTGCGCATAGCCGATGGCCGACGGGGTACCCGAATCCGGCACCGGGATCACGAGGTCAGCGTCCACGGGGTGTTCCTCGGCCAGCTTGCGGCCGATGTTGACGCGCACCGAGTGCACGTTGCGGCCGGCGATGGTCGTGTCCGGGCGGGCCAGGTAGACGTACTCGAAGATGCAGCCCTTCGGATCCGGCGCGGCGAACCGCTGCGACCGCAGGCCACGCTCGTCGATGGAGATGAACTCGCCAGGATCCACCTCGCGTACGAAGGTGGCGCCGACGATGTCCAGCGCCGCGGTCTCCGAGGCGATCACCCAGCCGCCCTGCAGCCGACCGATGACCAGCGGCCGCATGCCGTGCGGGTCACGCGCCGCGTACAGGGTGGTCTCGTTCATGAACGACAGGCAGTAGGCGCCTCGGAGGCGCGGCAGCACCTTGAGCGCGGCCGCTTCCAGGCCGCCCTCGTCGAAACTGGCGATCAGTGCCGAGATCAGCGCGGTGTCGCTGGTGGAGTCCATGACGCGGTTCTTGTGCGGCACGGATTCCGCGGGCGCGATCTCGTGCAGCCACTCCTCGAGTTCCTCGGTGTTGGTGAGGTTGCCGTTGTGGGCCAGAGCGAGGCCGCCGTGGGGCGTGGCGCGAAACGTGGGCTGGGCGTTGTTCCACTCGCTGGCGCCGTGCGTCGAGTAACGGGTGTGGCCGATGGCGAGGCGGCCCGGCAGCGATTTCAGGGTGGATTCGTCGAACACCTGGGACACCAGCCCCATGTCCTTGAACACCATGATGCGGTTGCCGGTGCTGGCCGCGATGCCCGCCGATTCCTGTCCGCGGTGCTGCAGGGCGAACAGCCCGTAGAAGGTCAGCTGGGCGACATCTTCCTCTGGCGCGAAGACGCCGAAGACGCCGCACTCTTCCTTTGGACCCTCGTAGTCGCGGGGATCGTCATTGCTGATCACCCGCCAAGACTACCGCCCGAGCGCCTGGGCGCTGTCATCGCGATCAGCCCTGATACAACGCAACCTGGGTCGCCTTGAGGACCGCCAACACCCGGTCCCCCGGCGCCAGCGCCATCTCCCGGACGGCTTCCGGGGTGAGGTCAGCGGCCAGGCGGTGCCCCGCCACGCGCAGGATCACGCGCTGCACCGGCCACCGGTCCTCCACCAGTTCCACCACCGCTGGCAGCACGTTGCGCGGGCTCCCGTGCGGAGCGGTACGGAAGACGGACACCGCCGTGGGAGGGAAGACGGCCCGCGCCTCGCCGCGGGTCAACCCGTGCTCCGCGAGCCCAGCCACGGCGACCCCCTCGCCCAGCGCCAGGGCCCCGTCGTCGTCGATGACCCCGCGCAGCAGGTTGAGCCCCACGAAGTGGGCCAGAAACTCCGACGACGGCCCCTGCGCCACGTCCTCGACGGCGCCGCCCCCCACGACGGAACCCTTTCCCAGCTCGATGACGTGGTCCGCCAGCGACACCACGTCGAGGAAGTCGTGGGTCACCAGCACGGTGGTCAGCCCGCGCAGCCGGGCGCGCAACAGTCGCCGGAGTTCGGGAGTGACCGTGGCGTCGAGCGCCGCGAAGGGTTCGTCGAGCAGCATCACGTCGGGATCGATGGCCAGGGCCCGGGCCAGCGCCACGCGCTGCGCCTGGCCCCCGGACAGTTGCGCCGGCCGCCGCTGCCCGAGTTCCCCCAGCCCGATCTCCGCCAGTTCCCGCGCCGCGCGCTCCTGCGCCTCAACCTTCGACGCGCCACGGGAGCGCGGCCCATAGGCGACGTTCTCGAGCACCGTCAGGTGCGGGAACAGCAGGGCGCGCTGCTCCAGGTACCCCAGCCTGCGACGGTGCGCGGGCAGCATTCGGCCGGGTGCCGACACCGTGCGGCCGAGCATCGTCACGGAGCCGGTATCCGGGGCCAGGCTCCCGGCGATGAGGTGGATGAGGCTCGATTTGCCGGCGCCGTTGGGCCCGACCACTGCGACGGTCCCGCCCTCAGGGATGCCGACGGCGAGGTCCAGGCCGCGTGCGGCCACCGTCGCCTCGATGCGCACCGCGTCAGTCATGCATGCTCCTCAGCCCGTGCGAGAGGCCCACCACCAGCGCGGCGACGGCCAGCAGCACGACGGCGAGCGCGAGCGCCAGGTCAGTGTCGCCCTCGCGGAGGAGGTAGATCTCGAGCGGCAGCGTGCGGGTGACGCCCTGCAGGGAGCCTGCGAAGGTCAGCGTGGCGCCGAACTCCCCCAGCGCCCTGGCGAAGGCGAGCGCGGTGCCGGAGCCGACGGCCGGCGCCAGCATGGGCAGCGTCACGGTGAAGAAGGAGCGGGAGGGGCTGGCGCCGAGGTAGAACGCGGCCCGTTCGTAGTCGCCGCCAGCGGCGCGGAAGGCGCCCTCCAGGGAGACCACCAGGAACGGCAGCGCCACGAAGGTCTGCGCCACGATCACGGCCGCCGTGGTGAAGCCGATCTCGATCCCGAGCACCGACAGGTGCTGACCGATCAGCCCCCGGCGCCCGAGCGTGATCAGCAGCGCCAGGCCGGCCACCACGGGCGGCAGCACCATGGGCACCGTCACCAGGGTGCGCACCCACCGCGCCCAGGCGGCCCTGGAGCGGGCGAGCACCAGCGCCGTGGGGGTGCCGATGACCAGCACGATCAGGGTCGAGACGACGCACGTGGCGAGGCTCAGCGTGAGCGCGTCCATCGCGCGTTCCGAGGCCAGGAGTTCGGGGAGGCGCCCCCAGGGAGCGCGGATGACGAGCGCCAGGAGCGGGACGGCCAGGAGGGCCACCGCGACGCCGAACGGCAGCCAGGCCCACCGTGGGACGTTCATGACGGCGAACCGAACCCGAAGCCCTGCAGTTGTGCGCCCCACTGACCCGCGAGCCTTTCCGCGTAGGCACGCGCAGCTTCGGGGCGGGCGGCGCCCTTCAGCACGGCCACCCAGTACGTGGTGGGATCCTGCTCCGCCCCGGGCACCGGGAGGATCTCGACGGCCTCGGAGGTGGCCGCATCGGTGGCGTAGACCAGCCCTGCGTCGGCTTCGCCCGAAGCCACCTTGCCGAGCACGTCGGTGACCTTGGTCTCTTCCGACACGGGGCTCAGCGCCACGCCATTCGAATCGGCCAACCGCCGGCTGGCGGCGCCGCAGGGCACCTCCTCGGCACAGACCACCAGCTTCACACCGTCGAGCGAGGCGTCGAACCCCGTCACGCCGCCAGGGTTGCCGGTTGGCACCACCAGGACGAGGTGGTTCGTCGCGAACATCACGGGCTCGCCGTCGATGAGTCCCTCCCTGACCGCGCGGTCCATGGTGTTCCTGTCCGCAGAGGCGAACACATCGGCCCGTGCGCCACCGGCGATCTGGTCGACGAGGCCGGAGGACCCGTCGAATGAGTAGTCGGCATCCGGCTCGAGTTGCGGGAGCACCTGATGGAGCGAGGCTGCGGCGAAGACCCGCAGCGGGCCCCCGGAGGTGGGCGCGCACCCGGTCAGGGCCGAGGCGGCCAGTGCGAGGCCGAGCACCCAACGCATGGCACCCCTCCTCGCCTCGTCGCCAACGCCGTCCTCCACAACCTATCGCCTAGGCTGGAATCCATGAGCCATCCCGCCGCCGTGATCACCTGCTCGGACCGCGCCTTCGCCGATGTCTACGAGGACCGCTCCGGCCCCGTGGCCGTCCTCGCCCTGAGGGAAGCGGGGTTCGACACGCCGGATCCGGTGATCGTGCCTGACGATCCTGAGCAGATCCGGCTCGCCGTCGCCAGTGCGGTGGACGCGGGTGCCCGCGTGGTCGTCACCAGCGGGGGTACCGGGGTCAGCCCCACGGACATCACCGTCGAGATCACCCGCGACCTCATCGCCTACGAGGTGCCCGGGCTGATGGAGGAGGTCCGCCGCCGGGGCGCCGAGAGGCAGCCCCTGGCGCTCTTGAGCCGCGGCGTGGCGGGCGTGCTGGCCCTCCCCGACGCGAAGCGGGCGTTGATCATCAACGCGCCGGGGTCACGCGGCGGCGTTCGCGACACCATGGCCGTGGTGGGCCCCCTGTTGGGTCATATCGTCGACCAGCTCGACGGCGCGGACCACGACATGAGCGCGCCCCCGTCGCAGCCCTAGGGGCGCACCCAGTCGCCTGAGCGGCCACCGCTCTTGGCTGTGATCTTCGCCGAGACGATCTCCGCGCTGCGGTCCACGCCCTTCACCATGTCGACGATCGCCAGGGCCGCGACGGTGACCGAGGTGAGGGCCTCCATCTCGACGCCGGTGCGGTCAGCCGTGCGCACGGTGGCGGTGATGTCCACGCCGCCGTCGGTGATCTCGAGCTCCACCGTGCAGCCGTGCACCCCGATGACGTGCGCCAGCGGCAGCAGGTCGGGCGTCTTCTTCGCCGCGGCGATGCCGGCGACGCGGGCGACGGCGAGCACGTCGCCCTTCGGCACCGTACCGGACCGCAGCGCCTCCACGACCTCGGGCGAGGTGCGCACGGTGGCGACCGCGGTGGCCGAGCGGACCGTCGGCTGCTTGGCGGTGACGTCGACCATGCGGGCCTGGCCCTGGGCATCGAGGTGCGTGAACTCCATGCGGCAAACCTACCGTGCGGGCTGCGGACCGGATGGGGGCCCGAGCGCCTAGCCTTGGTGGATGCCGTTGTTCACCGTCGGACATTCAGACCGCAGTATCGAGGAGTTCATCGACCTGCTCGCCGCCCACGAGGTGGGCGTGCTGGCCGATGTGCGCAGCCTGCCCGGGTCGCGCAAGTTCCCGCACTTCAACAGCGAGGCGCTCGCCACCTCCCTCCCGGAGCGCGGCATCGAGTACCTGCGGATCGAGGACCTGGGTGGGCGCCGGAACAAGTCGAAGACGGTGGACCCCTCGGCCAACGGGATGTGGCGCAACCAGAGCTTCCACAACTACGCGGACTGGGCCATGGGCGAGGATTTCGGGCGGGCGTTGCAGCAGTTCCGGGCGCTCGGGCCCCGCCGACCCACCGTGATGTGTTCCGAGGCGGTCTGGTGGCGGTGCCACCGCCGGATCATCGCGGACCACCTCCTGGCGCTCGGCGACGACGTGCGGCACATCATGTCGCCCACCAAGGCAGACCCCGCCACCCTGACCCCCGGGGCTCAAACCGACGGCGCGACCGTCACCTACCCTGCCGAGGACCCCCCGTCCGGAGATGACTTCAGCGGGTGATCAGCACCTCAACGGTCTCCCCAGGCGACTCCCGGTCCTCAGGCACCATCGCCATGCCGTCGGCACGGTGCAGTGACGCGATCAGGTGCGAGCCGGAGCCCAGCCCGTGGGAGGGGGCGACTCCCCCGTCGACGAGCCGCACCGGGATGTACTGGCGGCGGCTGGAGGATTTGCGCCAGGTCTCGCGCACCGGCAACTGGAGGGTGAGGGGCTTCTTCGCCGCTCCGGTGAGCTCGGCCAGGAGCGGACGGAGGAACAGCCAGGCGGAGACCCAGGTACTGACGGGGTTGCCTGGGAGCCCCAGGAAGGGCACGCCCCTGCCGTCCGCGGCTCGCAACAGCCCGCTGGCCTGCGGTTTCCCCGGCTGCATGTTCACCCGGACGAACTCGATGTCGCCTTCCACCACCTGGCGCACCACCTCGAAGGCCCCCACGGAGACGCCGCCTGTCGTGACCACGACATCCGCGGCGAGCGCCTCGTCGAGCACCGCGCGGAACTGGGCGGCGTCGTCGCCGACGGCGCGCCTCAGGACGACGTCGCCGCCGAAGCGCGACACCAGCGCCTCGAGCAGATAGGAATTGGAATCCGGGATCTGGCCGAAGCCCAGTTCTTCACCCGGCGCGACGAGTTCGTCTCCCGTGGCCAGCACCGCCACCCGGGGGCGACGACGCAGCGGCACGCTCCCGTAACCGATCGACGCGGCGGCCGCCGTGGCCTCCGCACTCCACACAGTTCCCGCGGGCAGCACCAACTGGCCGACCGGCACGTCCTCGCCCCTGTGGCGCACGTGCCTCCCCGCGTCGACGGTCTCGTGCACGACGACCCACTCCGGCAGGGGCGCGTCGCCCATGGGCTGGTCCGTCAGTTCCACCGGCACCACGGAATCGGCCCCGGGCGGCAGTGGCGCCCCCGTCATGGTCCGCGCGCACTCCGCCGCGCCGACGGTGGGGGCCCACGAGGCGCCGGCGGGCACGTCGCCGATCACCCTCAGCCGCACGCCGGCCGAGAGGTCTGCGGCCCGGACAGCGAAACCGTCCATCGCCGAGTTGTCGAAGGGCGGCACGGCGAACCGCGCGGAGAGTCCCTCGGCCAGCACGCGGCCGACGCCGTCGGACACCGCCACGTCCTCCGCAGGCACCACGGTGGCCAGGCTGACGACGCGCGCGAGGTAGTCCTCAACGCTCAACATCAGGCGGCCCTTCTCAGCGGGAGCACAGCCCAACGGCCGCGGGCCGCGTCGAGCACCATCACCCGCCCGACCAGCGGTTCGCCGTAGCCGGCCAACAGCTTCACGGCCTCGGTGGCCTGTAGGGCGCCGATCTGGCCCACCATGGCCCCGAGCACGCCGATGTCGGTGGCCTTGGGATAGTCGCCCTCGGCCGGCTCGACGGGGATGAGGTCGCGCAGGTACAGCCTGTCGCCGTGCGCATCAGGGACGCCGAAGACGGAACACTGGCCCTGCATGCCCACCGCGGTGGCCCACACGAGGCGTGCGCCCACGGCCTCCGCGGCGTCGGAGATGAGGAACTTGGCGCCGAAGGTGTCACAGCAGTCCATCACCAGGTCGAACCCGGTGAACAGTTCCTTGGCCCGCTCGAGATCGATGTACTCGGGGAACTCCTCGACGGTGACGTCCGGGTTCAGCGCCCGCAGCCGCTCGGCGCCCGAGGCGGCCTTGTTGCGGCCCAGTTCGGTGTGCAGCACCTGGCGCTGCATGTTCTTGAGTTCCACGTGGTCGCCGTCGACGACTCCGATCCGGCCGACGCCGGCGGCGGCCAGGTACGGCAGCGCCGCGGACCCCAGGCCCCCGGCGCCGATCACCAGCACCGACGACGACAGGAGCCTCTGCTGCCCTTGAACGCCCATGCCCACCACGTCGATGTTGCGGACGTAGCGCTCGAGTTGTTCCTCCGTGAGCGGTGCCGGCGTCACGGGCATTCGGACCACTCGTGCGTGCCGTCCGCGAGGAACTGCTTCTTCCAGATGGGGAGGCTCTCCTTGACCCGGTCCACGAGGTCCGACGCGCACTCGAACGCCTGCTTGCGGTGCGAGGCCGCGACGGCGACGAACAGCGCCACTCCCCCGATGTCGAGGTGACCGACGCGGTGCTGGGCGGCGATGGCGTGCACGCCGTCGCGACCCACGAACTCCTCCACCACCTGACGCATCACCTGGTCCGCCGACGGGTGCCCGACGTACTCGATGCCCGTGACGGCCTTGCCGTGATCGTGGTCGCGGACCACCCCGGCGAACGAGACCACGGCGCCGGCCCGGTCGTCGTTCACGGCCGAGAGGAGCGCGCCGGTGTCGACGTCTGTGGAGGTCACGCCAGCGGTTCGGATCATGGCTGCCATGGTATGTCCTTCGATCGTTTCCCTCGCTCCCCTCGCAGGGTCACCGTGCCGGCTCAGCTGGGCTTCGGGGCACCGGGCCGCGCGTAACGAACCCAGGCGATGCCGATGCACATCACCGCGAAGACGGCGCCGATGATGTAGAACGTCGTGGGCGACATGATGGTGAGGCCCACGCCGAACAGGAACGGCCCGAACGCGGCGATGGCGCCCGTCCAGCCGATCACACCGCCCGCCTGGCGTCGCTCGAAGATCATCGGCATCTGCTTGAACGTGGACGCGTTGCCGATCCCGGAGAACAGGAAGATCGCCAGCATGCCCCAGAGGAACAGGTTGAACGAGCCCTGAAGGGCCTCCGCGCTGGAGTAGTCCGGCGTCAACGACGGGATGGTGATGAGGATGGACACGAAGATGCCGATGCCGGACACGAGGGTCCAGACCGCACCGCCCATGCGGTCCGTGAGCGGTGAGAACAGGATGCGCGCACCGGCCCCCACCAGCGGGCCGAGGAAGACGAACTTCACCGGATCCGGCACCGAATAGCCCTCGATGAGCACCTGCGCAGCGGCACCGGCGCCCTCCACGATCTGCGGGTTCGCGGCACCGTAGAGGTTGGCCATCAGCAGGCCGAACTGCGCCGACAGGCCCGAGAACGTGCCGAAGGTCATGATGTAGAGCAGCGTCATCAGCCAGGTGTCCGGGTTGTTGAAGATGTCGAACTGCTGCTTGATGTTGGCCTTGACCGGCACGGACTTCAGGACGATGTAGGCCCAGATGGCGCCCGCGATGATGAAGGGGAGGTAGACCAGCGCCGAGTTCTGGTACCAGATGGTGACCGGCTGCTCACCGGAGACCGCCATCTGCTGCGAACCCAGGAACGTGAACATGCCGAACGAAATGAGCCAGGGCGTCAGCAGCTGCACGAGCGAGACACCGAAGTTGCCGATCCCGGCCTGCAGGCCCAGCGCGGTGCCCTGCATGCGCTTGGGGAAGAAGTAGGAGGTTGACGGCATGAAGCCGGAGAAGGCGCCGCCGCCGATACCGGCCAGGAACGCCAGCCCCATGAGGCGCCAATAGGGCACGTCGGGGTTGGTCACTTCGAAGCCCCAGCCGAGGACCGGCAGGATCAGCAGCAGGGTGGTGAGCACCACCATCTTGCGGGTGCCGATCTTGGGCGGGAGCACCATCCAGACCAGACGCAGGAGGCCACCGGAGAGGCCCGGCATCGAGGCCATCCAGTACAGCTGCGCCTTGGTGAAGGTGAAGCCCAGCGCGTTCAGCTTGGGGATGATGGCGCTCGGCAGGAACCACGCCACGAAACACAGGGTGAGCGTGAACGTCGACACCGTCAACGTGTTCCAGGCGAGCTTCTTGTCCCACTTGGACTCGTCCTCGGGGTCCCACGAGACGAGCCAGTCGCCCTTCGTCTCCAGCTTTGTACTCATTGCGTGGCCTCCTCCATGGGGCGTTCGATCGTGCCGGCGAGTTGCGGGGTCTCCTCATGGAGCATCCGGACGATGGTGATGTGCATCCACGCGGCGCAGATCACCGTGAGGACGAAGATGACGAAGAACGTGCTGCTCGGGAACCCGGACCATGTCTTCGAGTAGGCGAACAGGGGCGGCAGGATGAAGCCGCCCAGGCCGCCGAGCGTGCCGACGAGCCCGCCGACCGAGCCGACGTTCTCCGGGAAGTACTCGGGGATGTGCTTGAACACCGCCGCCTTGCCGAAGCCCATGGCACAGCCCAGCAGGAACACCACGAGGACGAACCAGGGCAGTTGCATGGAGTAGTGCAGGTGCTGGGTCTGGGCACCGTCGGGATGCACGATGGTGATGTGGCCGTTGGGCATCATGAGGATGCCGCTGGTGACCAGCATCAGGGCGAACGTCCAGTACATGACCTTGCGGGCGCCCCACCGGTCGCTCATCCAGCCGCCGACGGGCCGCAGCAGCGACGCCGGGAAGATGAAGGTGGCCGTCAGCAGGCCCGCGACGGCGAGGTCGACGTCGAAGTTGTCCACGTAGTACTTCGGCAGCCACGCCGACAACGCCACGTAGGCGCCGAACACGGCCACGTAGTAGACGCTGAAGCGCCACACGCGCACGTTACTGAGCGGCTTGAGCATCTCGGAGACGGGCTTCGCGGTGCCGGGGGCGCGATCCACGCGCGGCACGATCAGCCACGTGGCGACGCCCGTGATGACAAGCAGCACCGCGTAGATCACGGGGATGAGCCGCCACCCACCCTGGATGCCCAGGAAGAAGGTGGAGCCGGCTGTGGTGGTGATCAGGACGGGGCCGATGAATTTGGTGACCGACGCGCCGACGTTGCCGGCCCCGAACACGCCCAGCGCGAGACCCTGGCGGCTCTTCGAGTGCCACGCGGAGTTCCAGGTGGTGCCCACGGAGAAGAGGTTGCCCGCGAAGCCCACGAGGAACGCCAGGACCAGGAGCATCGTGTAGTTGTCCGCGAGCGAGACCAGATAGGCGGGGACGGCACAGGCGAACAGCAGGAAGAGCGTGACCTTACGGCCGCCGATGCGGTCGGCGATGATGCCTGCGGGCAGCCGCCACATCGACCCGTTGAGGACGGCCAAGGCGGCGATCCAGCTGAGTTCTTCGTCCGAGATCCCCAGTTCCTTCTGGATGGGGATGCCGAGGATGCCGAACATGAGCCACACGGCGAACATCAGGGTGAATGCGATGGTGGACATCGTGAGTACCCGGCCTGCGCCCTTGCCGGTGTCGTGGATGGGCGCGACCTCGATGAGGTGTTTGGTCAACGGGGGTCCTAGCGGCGGGTTTTCTCGTTGTCACGGGTCCCCACCGGATCCCATCCGCGACCCGTGCGGGTGGCGGAGTGGCGCGGCGAGGTGTCGCGGGTGCGGTACACGATGTAGGGACGGAACAGGTAGTGGAACGGTGCTGAGAAGGCGTGCACCAACCGGGTGAACGGCGTGATGGCGAACAGCAGCAGGCCGATGACCACGTGCGTCTGGAACTGCCAGGTGGAAGCGGCCATCGCGTCCACGTCGGGCTGGAGGACGAACAGTGAGCGGAACCAGATGGAGACGGTCTCGCGGTAGTTGTGTTCGGTGCCGTCGGCGAACCGGTCGCCGGTGAGGGTGGCGACCATGCCCAGGCCGATGACCGTGGCGAGGACCAGATACATGATCTTGTCGTTCCAGGTGGTGGCCGCGAACACCGAGCCGGTGCGCCGACGACGCCAGATCAGCAGGGCCAGGCCGACGACGAGCGCCAGGCCGGCGAGACCGCCGCCGTAGTAGGCACCCAGGTGGTACGAGTGCTGGTCGAGGCCGACCCAGTCCGTGAACACCTTGGGGATCAACAGGCCCACGAGGTGGCCCATGAGCACGGCGATCAGCGCGAAGTGGAACAGCGGGGAGGCGACCTTGAGGAGCTTGGACTCGTACATCTGCGACGATCGGGTGGTCCAGCCGAACTGGTCGAACTTGTAGCGCCAGATCAGGCCGCCCACCAGGACGAAGAGAACGACGTAGGGCAGCACGCCCCAGAGCAGGAATTTCATCGTGCGGCTCCTTGCATCGTGGGATATGGCAGGAGGGTCTGCTCCAGGCCGACGGTTTCAGCAGGCGGTCCGGCCATGAGGTCGCGCACCTCGGCGCGCGACTGCGGCGAGGCGCCGCCCAACTCGGCGCAGATGGCGGCCAGCAGCCCTGTCTGGGGCAGCTTGTCCTCAGCCAGGCCGATGCGCAGCAGTTCGAGCGAAGCCCGGAACTTGTTGAGCAGTGCGACGCCCAGCTCGGGATTCCCGACCGCGGCGAATTCGAGCACCATCGGCAGGAAATCCGGCAGTTCGCCGTCGAGGTCGACGAGCAGGCCGGAGTCGCGGTAGGTCTGCTTGATCGCGGCCAGCACCTCCCCGCGACGGCGGGTGTCGCCGTCGGTCCAGTACGTCAGGTGGAGCGCGTGGCGGCGGGACAGGTCGAACTCCTGAACGTGCCAGGACTGCAATTCCATCAGCGGCTTGGAGCGCAGGTGGGCGATCGTCGGCGCGAAGTCTGCGGCGGCGCGGCTCTGCCCCACCGCCTCCTCCACGAGGTCGAGGCGGCCCAGGAGCTCCTCATCGGGGTACGTCAGCAGCAGGCCGGCGGCCTGGAAGATGACGGCGCTCATCACACCGCCCCCGGGTCCGTCTGGCGGGCCTTCGCCGAGGCGAAGCTCTCGATGGCCACAGGTATGGGGCGCCCGGACGACGAGCCGAACGGCCCCTCGCCACCCGCGCCCGGTCCGCCGTCGAAGTCGAGCGAGCAGCCCATCTCCTCCAGGTTGTGGGCGTCCTCCCGGTGCGCCTTGGGGATGACGTAGCGCTCGTCGTACTTCGCGATGGCCAGCAACCGGTACATCTGCTCCAGCGCCTTGGGCTCCATGCCGACGGCGTGCGCCAACTCCGGCTGCCGCTCGCGGCCGAGCGTCACGTCACGCATGTACGAGCGCATGGCCGCCAGCTTCTGCAGCACCAGGGTGACCACGTCGGCGTCGCCCGCGGTGAACAGCTCCGCCAGGTACTCCACGGGGATGCGCAGCGTGTCGATGGCACCGAACAGGTTGCCGCCCGCCTCGGAGTCGTGGCCCTGCGCCTTCAGCAGGTCCACCACCGGCGACAGCGGCGGCACGTACCAGACCATCGGCATGGTCCGGTACTCCGGGTGCAGCGGCAGCGCGACCTTGAAGTGCTTGATCAGCGCGTAGACAGGGGAACGCTGGGCGGCCTCCAGCCAGTCCGACGGGATGCCGTTGGCCTTGGCGTCGCGGATGACCTCGGGGTCCTTCGGGTCCAGCATCAGGTCGAGCTGGGCCTCGTAGAGGTCCTTGTCATCGGCGAGCGCGGCCTTGGTGACCATGTCCGGGTCGTAGAGGATGATGCCGATGTAGCGCAGGCGCCCCACGCAGGTCTCGGAGCACACCGTCGGCAGCCCCACTTCCAGGCGGGGATAGCACATGGTGCACTTCTCGGCCTTGCCGGAGCGGTGGTTGAAGTAGATCTTCTTGTACGGGCAACCGGTGATGCACTGGCGCCAGCCGCGGCACTTGTCCTGGTCCACCAGCACGATGCCGTCTTCCGCACGCTTGTAGATGGCGCCAGACGGGCAAGCGGCCATGCAGGACGGGTTGAGGCAGTGCTCGCAGATGCGGGGCACGAAGAACATGAAGGTCTTCTCGTACTCCGCCTTGATCTCCTGGTTCGCCTCTTCGCGCAGTTTGCGCACGATGGGGTCCTGGTCGATCGTCTCGCTGATGCCGCCCAGCGAGTCGTCCCAGTTGGCCGAGGCCGAGATCGCCATGTTGTCGCCGGTGATCAGCGACTTGGGGCGCGCAACCGGGAAGTCGTCGCCGAGCGGGGCCTGGATGAGGTTCTCGTAGTCGTAGGTCCACGGCTCGTAGTAGTCGCCCAGTTCAGGCTGTACGGGCGAGGCGAAGATGCTCAGGAGCTTCTTGAACCTGCCCCCCGAGCGCAGCTTCAGCCGGCCCGACTTGGTGCGGACCCAGCCGCCCTGCCACTTCTCCTGGTCCTCGTACTGCCTGGGGTAGCCGAGGCCCGGGCGGGTCTCCACGTTGTTGAACCAGACGTACTCGGTGCCGGCGCGGTTGGTCCACGCCTGCTTGCACGTCACGGAACACGTGTGGCACCCGATGCACTTGTCCAGGTTCATCACCATGGCCACCTGGGCCATGACACGTCGCTGCTTTGCCATCAGTACTGAACCTCCTGCGAGCGGCGGCGCACCGTCGACACGATGTCGCGCTGGACGCCGGTGGGGCCGATGTAGTTGAAGGCGTACGCCTGGTGCGCGTATCCGCCGATGAGGTGCGTCGCCTTGAGCAGGATGCGGGTCACCGAGTTGTGGATGCCGCCGCGGCGGCCGGTGGCCTCCGACTTCGGCACGTCGATGGTGCGTTCCTGCGCGTGCTGCACATAGGCCACGCCGTCGGGCAGTTTCGGGGTGACGACGGCGCGGGCCACGAACACGCCGTTGGCGTTGGTGAGCTCGATCCAGTCGTTGTCCCGGACGCCGATCGACGCCGCGTCGGCCACGCTCAACCAGGCCTGTGGACCGCCTCTGCCCAGGCTCAGCATCAGGAGGTTGTCCTGGTACTCGGAGTGGATGGACCACTTGTTGTGCACCGTGAGGTAGCGCAGAGTGATCTGCTTCTCCCCGGTGGGGCCAAGTTCAGGCTCGCCATAGGCGGCCGTCATGTCGAGCGGGGGCCGGAAGGTCGGCAGGTTCTCGCCCGCGTCCGTCATCCAGTCGTGGTCGAGGAAGAAGTGCATGCGGCCCGAGAGGGTGTGCCACGGCTTGAGCCGCTCCACGTTGATGGTGAACGCGGCGTAGCGGCGGCCACCGGTCTCCGAGCCGGACCACTCCGGGGAGGTGATGACGGGCTGCGGGGCCTGCTGGGTCTGGGCGAAGGTGATCCGGCGCTCTTCGAGGCCCTCCGACAGGTCTGCCAGGCGGCGGCCGGTCTTCTTCTCCAAGGTGCGGAAGCCCTGCGTCGCCAGTTCGCCGTTGGTGGTGCCGGAGAACATCAGGATGGCTTCTGCCAGGCGCTTGTCGGTGTTGATCGCCGGGCGACCGGCGGCCGGGCCCGAGGGGTAGACACCGTGCAGCTTGCCGAGCTCGCCCACCTGGTGCGAGACGTCGTAGGTGATGTTCTTGACCGTGAAGCCCAGCTCCTCGGCCAAGGGGCCGACTGTGAGCAGCTTGTCGGCGATCGCCGTGTAGTCGCGCTCCACCACCTGCAGGATGGGCAGGTTCCTGCCGGGCACGGCCGGAAGATCCGTGCCCCGCCAGTCCGGCACCGTGCCGCCCGGCTGGGCCAGCTGGCCGGGGGTGTCGTGCTGCATCGCCACCGCGACCAGGTCCCTGCGTGTGTCGAGGCGCCCCTTGGCCATCTCGGAGAACTTGATGGCGAGCTCAGCGAACACGTCGAAGTCCGATTTCGTCTCCCACGGCGGGTCGATCGCCGGGGTGAACGCGTGCACGTAGGGATGCATGTCGGTGCTGGACAGGTCGTACTTCTCGTACCAGGTGGCGGCCGGGAACACGATGTCGCTCAACAGGGTGGAGCTGGTCATGCGGAAGTCAGCGGTGATGAGCAGGTCGAGCTTGCCCTCCGGGGCCTCGTCGTGCCACTTCACCACCTCGGGACGGAGGTCTGCCCCGTGCTGGTTCTCCATCACGTTGTTGTGGGTGCCGAGCAGGTGCTTGAGGAAGTACTCGTTGCCCTTGGCGGAGGAGCCGAACAGGTTCGAGCGCCACAGGATCATGGTGCGCGGCCAGTTCTGGGGCGCGTCGATGTCCTCCACGGAGCTCTTGATCTCACCGGACTTCAGTTTCGCGGCCACGTAGTCCTGCACGCTGGCGGCCTCACCCCGGTCGACGGCGGCCTGCGCCTCGTCCGCCAGGTCCAGCGGGTTCGCGTCGAACTGCGGGTAGAACGGCATCCAGCCCAGCCGGTGCGACAGCGCCACCGCATCAGCGGTGTGCACGCCGTCGAGGCTGCCGGTGGACAGCGGCGACTTGATCCGGTCTGCGGAGAAGCCGTCGGTGCGCCACTGGTCGGTGTGCATGTACCAGTAGGCGGTGCCGATCATGGTGCGCGGCGGGCGCGACCAGTCCATGGCGTTGGCCATGTTGAACCAGCCCGTCATGGGGCGGCACTTCTCCTGGCCGACGTAGTGGGCCCAGCCGCCGCCGTTCTTGCCGATACACCCGGTGAGCATGAGCAGCGCCATGATCGAGCGGTAGGTGGTGTCGGCGTGGAACCAATGACAGATGCCGGCGCCGATGATGATCATCGTGCGGCCCTTGGATTCCTCGGAGTTTTGCGCGAACTCGCGGGCCGTGCGGATGCAGGCCTCGGCGGGCACGCTGGTGATCTCGGCCTGCCACGCCGGGGTGTAGGGCGAGTCGACGTCGTCGTAACCCTTCGCCCAGGTGCCGGGCAGGCCGTCGCGGCCGACGCCGTACTGGGCGAGCATCAGGTCGAAGACGGTGGTGACCAGGTGGTCACCGACCTTCCGCGCGGGGACGCCCCGGCGGATGATGGAGCCCACACCCTTCGGGTCCTCGAAGACGGGCAGGGCCACCTCGACGCCCTGCGTGTCGGCCTGGCCGAGAAGCGACAGGGCGGGGTCGATGCTGCCCAGTTCCAGGTTCCACTGGCCGGCGCCGTCCTCGTTGTAGCGGAAGCCCATCGAGCCGTTCGGCACGGCCGGCCCGGCGGCGGCCTGGTCCCACATGACGGTTTTGAAGGCCGCGTCCGGCTTGTCGGCGTGCTCGGGCAGGTCTGCCGCGGTGAGGAACTTACCGGCGGTCAGGCCGTGGCCGTTCGGGTGCTCCACCAGCGTGATCAGCATGCCCAGGTCCGTGTACTGCTTCACGTAGTCCTGGAAGTAGGGCACCTGGCGGTCGACGAAGTTCTCCTTGAGCATCACGTGGCCCATCGCCATCGCCAGGGCGGCGTCGGTGCCCGCCTGGGCGGGGAGCCACTCGTCGGCGAACTTCACGTTGTCCGCGTAGTCCGGGGCGACGGTGACCACCTTCGTGCCGCGGTAGCGGACCTCGGCCATCCAGTGCGCGTCCGGCGTGCGGGTGACCGGCACGTTGGAGCCCCACATCATGAGGTAGGTGGCGTCCCACCAGTCGCCGGATTCCGGCACGTCCGTCTGGTCGCCAAAGACCTGGGGCGACGCGACGGGGAGGTCGGCGTACCAGTCGTAGAAGCTCGTCATGGCGCCGCCGATGAGGTGCGTGAAGCGCGTGCCGATGGCGTGGCTGACCTGGCTCATCGCCGGGATGGGTGAGAACGACACCACCCGGTCAGGGCCGTAGTTCTTGATGGTGTTGACGTAGCTGGCGGCGGCGATCTCGAGCGCCTCGTCCCAGCTGATCCGCACGAGGCCACCCTTGCCGCGGGCCTGCTGGTAGCGGCGGCGCTTGGCGGGGTCCGTCGAGATCTCGCGGAACGCCTCCACCGGGTCGCCGAGCCGCTTCTTGGCCTCGCGGTACATCTCGATGAGGACGCCGCGGCCGTACGGGTAGCGCACCCGCGTCGGGGAGTAGGTGTACCAGGAGAACGCGGCGCCGCGGGGGCAGCCGCGCGGCTCGTACTCGGGGCGGTCAGGACCCGTGGTGGGATAGTCGGTCTGCTGGGCCTCCCACGTGATGATGCCGTCCTTGACGTAGACCTTCCACGAGCAGGATCCGGTGCAGTTCACGCCGTGCGTCGAGCGCACCACCTTGTCATGGCTCCACCTGTCGCGGTAGAACACGTCGCCTTGGCGTCCGCCCTCGCGGAACACGGCCCGATCATCGTCTGTGGTCTCCCATTGAGTGAAGTACCGCCCGAGTTTGAGGAGGGCGTCAGAGGCGGGGCCGTCAAGGCGCGCGGAATCTGTACTCATGCGCCACAGTCTGCCTGCATCGGGGCCCGTTTGTTCGACATTTTCGAAATTATGTCTTACGGCGTGTCGTAGAGCAACCGGCCTGCTTGAGCGAACTGATCCGGGGTGTCCAGGTCTGCCGTGACCGACGGCGGCGCGGGCAACTCGGCGACGTCCAGGCCGCCCAGGAAACGCCGCACGGAGAGGTCACGCACCTCTCCCACGTCGTCGACCGCCCGACGCAGCGCGTCGAGGCGGTAGCGGCCCGCGAGGTACTGGCGCCACCCCTCGGCATCGACCAGCACCACACCGTCCTTTCCCAGCTGTGCCACGGCCAGGAGGTCGACGACCGCGTCGGGGTTGGCCAGGTCCCCCGCCAAGATGACCACCGAGTCCACCGGGTCGTTCCCGGGTGGCGTGTCCAGGGCCAGCAGCCCGGCCACGATGCCCGCCACCGGACCCCCGTAGGGCGGGTCCTCCAGCGCGAACTCGACGTCGAGCCCGGGCTGCTCGTGACCCGCCACCACCACGCGCGCGGCGACGCCGGCTGCGGCCGAGCAGGTGCGCGCCAGCAAGGTGGCGCCGTCGAGCTCCAGGGCCAGTTTGTCCGTGCCCATGCGGGCCGATCGGCCACCGCCCAGCACGATGGCGGCGATCACCGGCTCATCCCCCGGCGAAGGGCGGCAGCACGTCCAGCGACTGGACCTCTGAGAGGTCCGTGCTGCGGTCCGTGATGCGGGTGCCGTCTGCCAGCAGGGCGCTCACGTTGAGCACCTTGGCCAGGCGTTCATTGCCCTCGGCGAGTTGGCTCACCACCTGGTCCGCGGTCAGGCCGCGGGCCTCGATGATTCGGCTGTCGGCGCCTGCCGCTTCGGCAGCGCCGGCGAAGAACCGGACCTCCACAGATTCATCTCCCTACTGTCAACCGCCGATGGCGCTCATCGTGCGGTCTGGCTGGACAAAATCCACCTCGTCGATCCCGTGGGCCTTCGGCTTGGTGCGGTGGGCGCCGGTCCAGGCGGCGACGAGGTCGTCGTCGGAGCCGCCATCGCGCAGGATGGCGCGCAGGTCCGTCTCCGTGCGGGAGAACAGACAGGTGCGTACGTGGCCGTCCGAGGTGATGCGGGTGCGGTCGCAGTCGCCGCAGAAGGGGTGCGTGACCGAGGCGATCACGCCGACGAGCCCACCGGGCTGCGCGTCGTCGGCCGCGACCCGCCACAGCTGCGCCGGCGCCGCACCGCGCGGCTCTTCCGCGGGGCTGAGGTCGAACTGCTCCTCCAAGGCACCGAGGATCTGGGCGGCGGTGACCATGGCGTCGCGGTCCCACTCCCCCTTGGGGCCGAGCGGCATCTGCTCGATGAAGCGCAACTGGTAGCCGCGCTCCAGGCAGAACTGGGCGAGCGGCACGATGTCGGGCTCGTTCGCCCCGCGCATGATGACGGCGTTGATCTTCACCGGCTCCAGACCGGCGCGTTGCGCGGCTTCGATGCCGGCGAGCACGTCTGGGAGCCGGTCGCGCCGCGCGAGCTGCGCGTAGCGTTCCCGATCCAGTGAGTCCAGGGAGATGTTGACCCGGTCCAGCCCTGCAGAGACGAGCCCGTCGACGCGCTTGTCGAGGCCGAGGCCGTTGGTGGTCAGCGCCAGTTCCGGTCTGGGTGTCAGCGTGGCGGCCACCGCGACGATGCGCTCGAGGCCGGCACGCAACAGGGGCTCACCTCCCGTGAACCGGATGCGGGTCACTCCGAGCCGCTCGACGGCGACCTTGATGACCCGCGACACCTCGTCGTCGGTGAGGGTCTCCTCGACGGGCTGCCAGAGCAGGCCCTCTGCGGGCATGCAGTAGGTACAGCGCAGGTTGCAACGGTCAGTGAGCGAGACGCGCAGATCACGCGCCGTGCGTCCATATCCGTCAACCAGCATGTCCGCATGCTACCCGGACTTTCACCACACCCCTCGTGCAAATGCCCTGCAACGCTGTGTTTAAATGGATTGATGCACGGCCTAGGTCCCACTCGTACCCGCGTTCTGTCACTCCTGCAGTCGGCCAGCGGGCCATTGACCGTGGGCGCCGTGGCCCAGCAACTGGACCTGCACAAGAACTCGGCCAGGTTCCACCTCGACGCCCTGGTCGACTCCGGTTTCGCGGAGCGCTCCACGCAGCCCAGCGGCCGCACCGGCCGCCCGCCGCTGCTCTACTCCGCCACCAGCGAGTCCCCCACCATCGGCAACACGCACCTCCTGGAACTGGCCAACGCTCTGCTGGGCGAGTTCGTCGCCCCGGAGAGCGACGGCCCCGAAAGGGCCCGGCACGCCGGCAAGAGTTGGGGCGCACGGTCCCGCGACCCCGAGGCGCTGGATGTCGAGGGCCTCAAAGCCCACCTCAGCCAGCGAGGCTTCGGCGTGCTGACCACGGAGGACTCGCTGACGTTCACCCGCTGCCCGTTCCGCGAGGTCATCGATGTCGACCAGCTGCCGCTGGTCTGCTCCGTACACCAGGGCCTGCTGGACGGCATCACCGAGGGCTCCCGGTTCACCGTGGGCCACCTCGAGGTGGGCCCACGGGTCTGCCGGGCAGCGCTCAGCGTCGACGCCTAGGCCTTCTGCGCCTCGCCCTTCTGGGCGAGAGGCCGACGGGGACCTGTGGCGTCAGCCCTTCACGCCACCAGCCGTCAGGCCGGAGACGATGTACTTCTGGAGGTACATGAACAGCAGGATGATCGGGATGGCGGCGATGACCGCGCCCGCCGCGAACAACCCCCACGGGGCGTTTCGCTCATCGGAACCCCAGACGTACAGGCCCACCGCCAGCGTGTAGTTCTCCGGGCGGGCCAGGATGACCTTGGCCAGGATGAACTCACCGTAGGAGCCGACGAAGCTGAGCAGGCCCACCACCGCGAGGATGGGCGTCACCAGCCGCATGATGATGCCCCAGAACACCTGGGCATGCGTGGCTCCGTCGATCTTGGCGGCCTCGTCGATGTCCATCGGGATGGTGTTGAAGAAGCCGTACATCAGGAAGGTGTTGGCGCCCAGCGCGCCGCCCAGGTAGATGGCGATGAGCTGCAGGTGCGAGCCGATGCCGAGGATCGGGAAGATCTCGCCGAGGGTCAGCGCCAGCAGAAAGATGGCGATGAAGGCCAGCATCTGCGGGAACATCTGGATGATCAGCAGCGCCGTCAGCCCGCCACGGCGACCTCTGAACCGGAAGCGACTGAAGGCGTAGGCCGCGGCCGCGCCCATCAGCACGGTGCCGATGGCGGTCACCGAACTGACGAAGAACGAGTTGATCATCCACTTCGTGAAGTCCGTGGTGAACAGGCGCTCGTAGTGCACGCTGCTGAACGCTCGGAACAGCCGGTTGGAGCCCGTCAGGGTGCCGCCCGGGTTGAGCGAGGCCGACAGTACGTAGAGGATCGGGAACAGGCAGTAGGCGATCACCACCAGGGCGAGGATGTGCTTCCACCCCACTTGGCCCCACCAGCGGCCGCCGCGCAGGCGGGTGTCGTTGTCACCGTTGGCTAGCTTCCTGGCCATCACATGATCTCCTCAAGCTTGCGGGTCTGGCGGAAGCCCAGCCACGAGATGAAGCCGACCACCACGAAGATGAGGATCGACATCGCGCTGGCCAGGCCGAACATCCGGTTGCCGCCCTCGAACGCGATGGCGTAGACCATCGAGATGAGGATGTCGGTCTCACCGATCGGCCACGGTGCGCCCGCATAGTTGGGCCCACCGCCGGTCAACATGAAGATCAGCGAGAAGTTGTTGAAGTTGAACGCGAAGCTCGCGATCAGCAGCGGAGCGACCGACACCAGCAGCAGGGGCAGGGTGATCGACCAGAACCGCCGCAGCGGACCCGCGCCGTCCACCACCGCGGCCTCGGTGAGCTCACCGGGAATGGACTGCAGCGCTCCGGTGGCCACCAGGAACATGTACGGGAAGCCCAACCAGAGGTTCACGCCCAGGATGGCCAGCTTCGCCATGGTGCCGTCCGTCAACCACGGGATGGCCGCCCCTCCCAGCAGCACCTCGTTGATGAAGCCGAAGTCGCGGTTCAACATGCCGCGCCAGACCAGCGCCGCGAGGAAGCCGGGGAAGGCGTAGGGAAGGATGAACAGGGCCCGGTAGAGGGTGCGGCCCTTGATCCGGGGATCGTTGAAGACCACTGCCAGCATCAGGCCGAAGGCGAAGGTGGTGAGCACCGACAGCATGGCGAAGGCGAACGTCCAGCCCAGCGCTGCGAAGAACGGGCCGGCCAGGCGGCCGTCGGTGAACATCGTGGTGAAGTTGTCGAAGCCGACGGTGACCCGCCAGCCGGGCGTCAGCGTCGAGCCGTCCTCGGCGACGAACAGGCCTTGGCTCTCGTCAGCCGTGTAGACCTTGCCGTCGGGATCCGTGAACGTGTCGGCCGCCTCGTCATAGGTCAGCAACGACTTCGCTACATAGGCCATGGCGGCGTTGTCGGTGCGCAACCACCCGTCGTCGGGGTTGTCCGTCATCGACACGCGCAGGTCGAGCACGTCGCGTTGGCGTTGCTGGATCTCGGCGAGCGTGAGCACGTCGGCGCCCGGCACCTCGGTGACCCTGTCACCGTCCACCACCGCGTCGGCAATCTCCTCGAGCGGGGTATCGGTGTCGCCCACCTTGGCCACGCCGTCCTGCACGACGGCGAACGCCACCTCGCCTTCGCGCTCCAGCACGGTGACGGGATAGGTCTGGGTGCCCTCGACGCGGCGGTCGGCCGTCTTCATGATCTGCGTGATCGCGGGGGCCTTGGCGTCGTTGTGGCCATCGCCGTAGTTGGTGAAGGCCACGTAGGCCGTGTTGGCCATCACATAGATCTGGAACACGATCAGGAACAACAGGCCCGGCACGAGGTACTTCGCGGGGACTGCCCGCTTCGTGAAGTACACGTAGTCGACGACGATGAGGGCCAGTGCCAGGAAAATGAGGACTCCCCATTCCTGCTGGCCGTAACTGGCCAGGATGCCGTACAGGCCAAGGGCGTTGACCAGCATCATCAGGACGAGCTTCACATAGAAGCCCGGGCGCGAGATGTCGCGCGCGTGGGAGAGCCGCGGCGACGGGTCTGTCGAGCTGCTCACAGTTGATCCACCTTCGCTTCGTTGCGGGATTGATATTGACTCTAGGGGAACGGGTTGCCCCGGACGTGGAAAGGGGCCGCACCGGCGTACGGTGCGGCCCCCCCGATCAGGTGTTATCAGCCTTCGACGGCGCCGAAAGCTTCCTTGATGTTGGCGTTCATGGCGTTCCAGGCTTCGGCCGGAGCGGCCTGGCCGTTGATGATGCTGACCTCAGCACCGCCCCAGAACTGCCACACGGCGCCCATCTCCGGGATGGCCGGCATGGGCTGGCCGTCCTTGCCCGCCTCACCGAAGCCGGCGAGCAGTTCGTCGGAGACGGCGTCGGCGGACTCGGTCAGTGCCGGCAGACGACCGCCCTTCTCGAAGAGCACGTCCTGGGCTTCCTTGGTGGCCATGTAGTCGATGAACTGACCGGCGAGGATGGCGTTCTCAGACTGCGAGGAGAGGAACACGCCCTGCACGCCCACGAACGGAGCGGCGGGCTGGCCGCCGGCCGAGGGGACGGGGAGGACGGAGATGTCCATGTCAGCGGCTGCGAACTCCGTGGTCCACCAGGGGCCGGTGATCATGTACGGGGTCTTGCTGTCGAGGAAGGCCTGCTTGGCCTGGTCGCCGCCCATGGAGACGGAGACGACGCCCTCGTCCGCCAGCTTCTTCAGGTACTCGGCGAAGGCGAGGCCCTCGGGGCCTTCCATGCCGAGCTCAGCGGTGTAGTCACCGTTCTCGTCGGTCTTGAAGACCGGTGCGCCGAACGAGGTCTGGATCGGGTACAGGTGGTACGCGTCGCCGTCCGGGCCCTGCTGGATCACGACGGGGAACTCGGCGCCTTCGGCGGTCTTGCCCTGGGCGATCAGCTCGTCGAACGTGGCGGGGGTGTCCTGCACCATGGCGTTGTTGCGCACGAGCGCGATGTTCTCGACCGCGTAGGGGACGCCGTAGGTCTGGCCGGCGTTGGTGAACGCGCGGAGCGAGACGTCGGAGAAGGCGTCGGCCTTGTCACCGAGTTCGACGGGAGAGATGACGCCGTTCTTGACGAGGTCGCCGGTCCAGTCGTGTGCGCCGACGATGAGGTCGGGACCCTGGCCCGTGGGGGCCTGGGCGATGAAGTCGGTCTTGATGTCCTGCGACGGCTTCTGGACGACGTCCAGGGTGACGCCGGTCGAGGTCTGGAACGTCTCGCCGAGGGCCTTGAAGCCTTCGATGCGGGTCTCGTCGACCCAGACGGTCAGCGTGCCGGTTGCTTCGGCGGGAGTGGATTCGGTGCTCGCGTCCGCCGAGGCCGAAGCCTCGGTCGAGGGGCTGGCGCTGCCGGCGGTCTCTTCGGCAGTGGGCTCAGTGGTCGTCGTGGCGCCGTTGCCGCCGCCACAGGCGACGAGCGTCAGCGAAAGCCCGGCCGCGGCAACGGCGAGGAGGCTCTTGCGCATGTGGGTTCTCCTTGGTTTGGGTCGGGTCGCCTCGGTGCTGACCCGTTAATACGATAGTAACGGTTTTTGCAAAGCTTGCAACCCCCTTGCGTAACAAGTCGATAACGAACGGCGCGAAGACGGCCACGTTACCGACGTCCCAAACGCCGGACGCTGTCTTCGACGCTCGTGGCGGTAATTGCGCGCGCCGGACGAGTTCCTGCAAAGGGCTTGCAACGGGTTGCAAAGTGTTGCAGGATAGGCTGCAACTGATCAGTTGCAACGAGCACGTCTTTTCAATGGAGAGGAGGCAACGTGATCCCCCAGGGCGCAAAACTCGCGGACCTCGCGCGGGCCGCCGGAGTGTCGACCGCCACGGTGTCCCGGGTCCTGAACGGGAAACCAGGGGTGGCAGAGACCACCCGCCGGACGGTGCTCTCGTCCATCGAGGCGCTCGGCTACTTCGTCGACGACCAGCGCGCCGGTGCGGACGACGGGTTCATCGCGGTGATGGTCCCCGAGCTCGGCAACCCCGGGTTCGCTGCCTTCGCCGCCGAACTCTCCCTGCAACTATCGGCGGCCGGCCGCCACATGATCCTCTGCACCGCCGGCCCCGGAGCCACCACGGAGGTCGCCTACCTCGACGCCCTGCTGGGCGTGGAGATCTCCGGCATCATCTCGGTGTCCGGAACGCTCGCCGACAAGCTCGTCGGGCACGACCATTACCAGCGGCTCATCTCCGCGGGAGTGCCCGCGGTCTTCATCAACGCCCATGACCCGAACATCGACGGATCGTTCTTCTCCACCTCCGACGCGGAGGCCGTGGCCATGTCCCTGGCCCACCTGCGCCAGTTCGGGCACGAGAAGATCGGGCTGGCCGTCGGTCAACAGCGGTACCTTCCGGCCCAGCGCAAGATCGACGCGTTCCTCGCCCACGGTCTGTCGCGCGGCAGCATCGTGTCCACCATCTTCAGCGTCGAGGGCGGGCAGTCCGCCGCCGCGCGCCTCCTGGAGGCCGGCCACACCGCCATCATCTGCGGCTCGGACCTCATGGCGCTGGGCGCCATCCGCGAGGCGCACGCCCGGGGCCTTGACGTCCCCGGCCACGTTTCGGTGGTCGGCTACGATGACTCGCCCGTGATGGCTTTCACGTCTCCCGGGCTCACCACGGTGCGCCAGCCGGTGGCCGCTCTCTGCCAGGCCGCCGTCGGCGCATTGATGAGCGCGATCCGGGGTCTCCCCACAGATTCAACCGAGATGTTCTTCCATCCCGATCTCATCATCCGACAATCAACAGGACCTCACCATGGCAACTGAGTGGTGGCGCGACGCCGTCATTTACCAGATCTATCCCCGCTCGTTCGCAGACTCCACCGGCGACGGTTACGGAGACCTACCCGGCATCATCGACCGGTTGCCGTACCTGCGCCAACTGGGCGTCGACGCCGTGTGGTTGTCGCCGTTCTACACCTCGCCCATGTCGGATGCCGGCTACGACGTGGCCGACTACTTCAGCGTCGATCCGCTCTTCGGCGATATCACGGACGCCGAACGGCTGATCGAGCGTTCACACGAGCTCGACATCCGGGTGCTCGTCGACCTCGTCCCGAACCACACCTCGGATGAACACAAGTGGTTCCGCCAGGCGCGTTCCAGCGAGCCCGGCTCGCTGGAACGCGGCCGCTACCACTTCGTCGACGGGCTCGGCGAGAACGGCGAACTTCCCCCGAACAACTGGAAGTCCGTCTTCGGCGGCCCCGCCTGGACCCGGGTGGACGACGCGGCAGGCAATGGCGAACGCACCCAGTGGTACCTCCACCTCTTCGACGTGAAGCAGCCGGACCTCAACTGGAGCAACGAGGAGGTCCGCAAGGGCTTCGACGAGATCCTGCGGTTCTGGCTGGACAAGGGCGCCGACGGTTTCCGCGTCGACGTCGCCCATGCCCTCGTCAAGGCGCACGGCCTGCCGGACTGGGACGAGGATCAGGCCATGCTCGACGGCCTCAGCGGCCCCATGTGGGACCAGGACGGCGTGCACGACATCTACCGGCGCTGGCGCCGGATCCTCGACGAGTACGACGGCGACCGCAGCCTGGTCGCCGAGGCCTGGGTCTCAGACCCGGACAGGCTCGCGCTGTACCTGCGCCCCGACGAGATGCATACGGCCTTCAACTTCCAGTTCCTTGACAGCCGCTGGGATGCCGAGGAGTACCGCACCAAGATCCCGCGGACCCGCGCGGCCGACGCGGAGGTGGGTGCACCCACCACCTGGGTGCTGAACAACCACGACGTGGTGCGCAGCGTCAGCCGGTTCGGCCTGGCGGACCCCGGCTCCAGTCATGAGGGCCTCGGCTCTGAGGACGAACAGCCCGACAACGAGGTGGGCCTCCGGCGAGCCCGGGCCGCCGCGCTGCTGATGTTGGGCCTGCCGGGCTCCGCCTACCTCTACCAGGGCGAGGAGCTCGGCCTGCCCGAGCACACCACGCTCCCCGACGAACTGCGTCAGGACCCCACGTGGTTCCGCTCGGAGTTCACCCGGGTGGGCCGCGACGGCTGCCGCATCCCCATGGCCTGGGAAGCGGACAGGGCGGCGCTGGGCTTCTCGCCCAACGGCGCGCGCTGGCTGCCCCAGCCGCCGGAGTACCGCAGCCTCGCGGTCGACCAGCAGGTGGGGGTGGAGGGGTCGACCTGGGAGCTCTACCACTCCGCCCTGGCACTGCGGAAGGAGCTGGGCCTCGGTTCCGGTTCGCTCGACTGGGTGCACGCGGGCGAGCACATCGTCGCCTTCGACAACGGGCGCGTCAGGGTCATGACCAACGTACTGGGCGAGGCGGTGCCGCTGCCCGAGGGATATCGCGTGCTGCTCTCCAGCACTCCCCTCGACGACGGCGTGCTGCCGACGGACGCGTCCGCCTGGTTCACCGCCGAGTGACGTCAACCCGTCAGACCAGTTGAAGCTCCCCGACCGCCGCTGACCTCGCGTCAGTGGCGGTCGGTGCTGTGAGTGCCGCTTGGGCTGCGCGGCGGCACTTCTCGACGGAGACCTTCGCCAACTGCACACCCACTCCTGGCACGGCTGCCGCCGCCATCGACAGGCTGGTGATGCCCATCCCCACCAGCACACAGGCCAGGGCGGGATCCGCCGCCGCCTCGCCACACACCCCCACCGGCTTCCCCACCCGCTGGCCGGCATCGGCGGTCATCTTCACCAACCGCAGGACACCCGGCTGCCAGGGGTTGGTCAGATGGGCCAACTCCGGTGCGAGGCGGTCCGCCGCCATCACGTACTGGGCGAGGTCGTTGGTGCCGATCGACACGAAATCCACTTCGCGCAGGATCTCCTCAGCCAGCAGCGCGACGGCGGGCACTTCGACCATGATCCCGGCGACGAGGTCCCGCTGCCGGCATTCGCGGGCGAATCCGCGCGCCTCGTCGACGGTGGCGATCATCGGTGCCATCACCCAGGGCCTCGGCTCGCGGCCCCGGGCGGCGAGTGCGATGGCGTCCAGCTGCCGTCGGACCAGGCCCGGTTGCGACATCGCGAGCCGGTGCCCGCGGATGCCGAGGGCGGGGTTCGGCTCGTGGGGCAACGAGGCGAAGGGCACGGGTTTGTCCGTGCCGGCGTCGAGGGTGCGCACGACGACCTTGCGCCCCGGGAACGCGTCGAGCACCTGGGCGTACGTGTCTGCCTGCTGCTCAACCGGTGGCTCGGTGACGGAGTTGAGGAACCCCAGTTCCGTCCGGTAGAGGCCGACTCCGCTCACCGGGCCGGTCGCCGCGGCGCGGGCGGCGGCCCCGTCAGCGACGTTGGCCAGCAACTGGACGGCGGTGCCGTCGGCAGTGGCCGCCGGGCCCGTCCACCCGTCGATGACGGCGCGCCGGCGCAGGTCGGCCGCGACGAGCGCGTCGGCGTCGAGCTCCGAGAGCCTCCTGGAGAGGGTGCCGGCGGCACCGTCGAGCAGCACCACGTCACCGTCGGCGATGGACTCCAAGTCCGTCACGCCCACGACACAGGGCAGGCCCCGCTGCCTGGCGATGATGGCGGTGTGGCTCGTGGGCCCGCCGAGACGGGTGGCGATGGCGATGATGAGATCGAGGTCGAGATCTGCGGTGTCGGCCGGTGACAGGTCGTCGGCGAGCAGGATGGAGGGCCGCTCCGGCATCGGCACACCGGGCTCCGGCTGGCCGGACAGCCTCGACACCACCCGGTCGCGGATGTCGCCGAGATCAGAGACCCGCTCCGCCATCACCCCGCCCAGGCGCCGGAACGTCGCGGCGATGGATTCGATGGCGTTGATGGCCGCGGTGGAGGCCGGCACCCCGGCGGCGATGGCCTTCAGCGCGGGCCGCACCCAGCCGCGGTCGCTGGCCAACTGAGCGGTGGCCGTGAGCACCTTCGCCGCGGCTCCATCGGCCCGACGAGCCCGCTCCTCGTATCCGGCAGAGACGCTCTGCACAGCCTGCATGAGTTCCTCGGCGGCCGCCTCGCGGTGGTCCGCGGCAAGCGCGTAGAGCGGCGCGGGAGGCGTCAGGTTCGGCCGCTTCCACACCACGGGCGCCTTCACCACTCCGGCAACGACTCCAGTGCCGCGCACGACGTCGGTCATGGTCCTCCCACCTCCAGGGTCGACGTTGTCAATGTACTTCGCCTTCGGCGACATGGCTATGCTGGGGCCGGAGTCCGCGCAAAGTCGCGCCTGGGCCGTGAAAGGAGCCGCTCGTGCCGAGCAAGACTGTGACCGTGGGGTCGACGGTGGGCCTGCATGCCCGCCCCGCAGCCCTCATCGCCGCCGCCGCCGGGGAGTTCGACGACGACATCACCCTCTCCACGGGGGGCGAATCGGTCGATGCCGCATCCTCATTGCTGATCATGACGTTGGGCGCCGAGAAGGGCCACCAGGTGACGGTCACCTCAGACAACGTCGCTGCGGTCGAGCAGATCGCGACGATGATCGAGCAGGACCTGGACGCGTAGCGCCTCACACATCGAACCAACCGTCGCCGGCCGTCTCCAGCGCCGCCTGCGTGGTGTTGACCACCTCACGACCGACGGCGGCGTATTTCTCGTAGGCCCGCGCCAGGTAGGTCTTCACCGAACTGAGGGAGATCGGCGGGTCGAACTGCCGGCCGATGGCCTTCACCGGCACGCCCTCCCCCGCCAGCCGGAGGCACTGCAGTTCCTGCGGCGAGAGGCTGGGGACGCTCTCGGCCTCCTGGAGGAGCGTGGCGGCCATGACGCTGCTCTGCGACCACCCTCCGTCGGCGACATCGCGGATCGCCTGCACCAGCACCTGGGCGGGGTCCGACTTCAGCACCAGCCCCCGGGCACCCGCCTGCATGGCCAGCATGACCGGCACCCTGCGGTGCTCCGCGGTGAAGGCGATGCTCCACACCTTGCGCGCGGTGAGTGCCCCGATGGTTTCGTGCCCGGAGATGCGGCCGTCGAGGAAGAGATCCACGACGGCGACATCAGGGCTGATGCTGTCCAGGTCGGCGAGCATGGCCGATGGCTCCGTGTAGGAGCCCACCATCTCGAGGTCGCCCCCTGCGAGCTGAGGCAGGTCGCCCAGCGAACGCAGGATGAACTCGTGGTCATCGAGGGCGACAACCCGGATGGGTACAGCCTGCGTCACGTCAACTCTCCTTGCCGGTTCTGAACTGGGTGAAATCCGGGTCAGCAATGCTGACCCAGCGTCGCAGTGGGGAATGCTCTGCCATGGCGACGGCGGGGGTCGCGGTCACGGTCGCGGTTCCGTCCTCGGCGGAAACGAGCAACTGGGCGTGTTCCTCGCCCGGTCGCCCCAGGTGCCCGAGCAACTCGGCGAGATCGTCCGACGTCGACCCGACGTCGCCGGTCAGCAGGCGGGCGTCCCAGCCGGCGCCGCGGAGCCGGTCGAGTTCGGAGGCGAGGCGGAGCGGACCGGGCCACAGGCGCAGTTCGTCGCGCATCCGGGCTCCGAGGCGGGCCGCCTGCGCCCGCGTCTCCGGCGCGAAGGGGTCGCGGCTGCCGTCGGCGACCTCGCCGAGGAAGGCCCCGGTGAGTCTCTCGGCTCGCGCGAGCCAGGCGTGCCACACCCCGTCGCGCACCTGCGCAGCGTGGGCCCGGAGTTCCGCGGCGGCGGCGAGACGCCGGGTGACGTGGAGGTGTCGCGACACCGTCTGCGCTCCGAACACCAACACCAGCGTCACGATCGTGTAGAGCAGCACCGCCAGGAGGCCACCGAAGTGCGATCCGATCGTGGCCTGCCAACCGAGGGTGAGCCAACTGGTGGTGACCGCGCCGACCACCACGACGCCCGCCAGCGGCACCGCCACTCTGACGGGCTGGCCGGGCAGGCCGATGATCAGCAGCGCCGACACCAGCGACGGTGCCCACAGGTCCCAGTCGATACTGGGCGCGCCCTGGACAGCGGCGTAATTGACGATGAACGTGATCATCCCGACGCCGCACAGCACCGCCGACTGCCACGGCGCCAGGCCGCCGCCGCGCACCGCGACGGCGCCCACCGCGATCAGTGCGGCGACGATGAGCGTGATCGCCATCGGAAAGGCCGCCCCTGGCCACTCCAGGGTCAGGATGTGCAGGGCGCTTGCCGCGACCAGCGGAATGGGGCACCAGGAGATCAGGCGGCGGGCGCGCTCACCCAGGCCGCCCGGCTCGGGGGGCGATGCCGGCCACTGCATCTCCACCGTGGTGCCGCCGGCGGCGGACTGCACGTGCGCTTCGCCCCCGATGGCCGCCATGCGCTGCACGACAGAGCCTTCGAGCCCCAGGGACTGCCCGCGCGGTGCCGTCACGTCGAAGCCCGGCCCCTCGTCGCTCACGGTTACACGCACCGTGCCGCCGCGCTGGACCAAGTGCACCTCCGGGATGCCGGAGGTATGCTCCAAGGCGTTGCGTACGGCCTCCCTCGCGGCGCCCACGAGCGCCTGTGCCACGGAGAGCGGGACGAGGAGGGTCTCCGGTTCGCACGTGATGACCTGGCGGCGGGGCTTCAGCGAGCGGTGGAGCATTGCACATACGTCGACGGGCTTGTCGTCGGTGAGCGGCTCCGGCATCTGGGCGAGCCGTTGACGAGCCTCCTCGCAGGACGCTCGCACCTCGTCGGCGTTTGCCGCACTCCAGCTGGCGCCCATCCGCTGCAGGGCGTGCAACAGCGAGTCGTGCATCTCGCGCCGCAGCCCGGCGAGGGCCTCAGCGCGGGCGGCCGACTCCCCAGCATCCTGCTCCTGTTCGGCGCGCAACTGCCGGCTGGCGAGGTATTCCTCGGTGATGGCGATCGTGATCAGGCGGGCCACCACCAGGACGCCCAGTCCGCTGAGCGTGTAGGCGAGGCTGCGGATCTGCGGCACCCACTCGAGCTGCTGGGTGGTCACGACGACGGCCAGGCCGATCACGAAGGACCCGGAGAGCACCAGGAGTTGGGGCTTGCGGCCGCGCAACAGGATGCCGTAGGTGAGCAACGTGCCGAACCACGCGTCGGTCCGCCAGTGACCCGGCACGGCGGGCCCCTCGAGCAGTTGACCCACAACGATGATGCCGGTGGCGACAACGGTCAGGCCGACGATCAGCCAGCCCAGCCTGCGGATCCAGAGGCAGTCGATGGCGACGAGGACATGGGCGACGAAGAGGACGCCGAGGCCGGTGAGGAGGTACGTGGGGTCGTCCTGGGAGATGCCTCCGACGAGCTTGGGCATCCCGAGGATCGCGATGACCGCGACGGCGACTTCGACCGGCCTCTCACGTGACGCCCCGCCCCCGCGCGGCCAAGGCCGCAGTACCTCCTGCGGCCGACCCTGCCGGCGGTGAACGTCCGGCGGCTCTGTCGTCTCCAGCGCCACGGGTTCACAATAACGTCAAAAGGAGGATGATGCCCCTGGTCTCCCCCAAATGGCCAGGGACATCACCCTTCACGAGAAGGACCCCCCATATGCGCCCGACTCTTCTCATACTTCACCACTGTCCGCGACGTCCGTACAGTCGTCCGTACGGACGACACGGGAGACGGCTAGGGTGGGGCACCCCGGCAACGTCGCTAGGAGGCCCCATGCCGCTCCCCGAACCCCTCGCCAGCAGACTCCGCCTGCCCGTGGTGGCCGCTCCGCTGTTCCTGGTCTCCGGCCCGGAACTGGTCATCGCGGCCTGCCGCGCGGGCGTGCTCGGCGCCTTCCCGGCCCTCAACCAGCGCACCACGGAGGGGCTCATCAGCTGGCTCGAACAGATCGACGGCGCTCTCAGCGCCTCGGACGCGCCATACGCCGTGAACCTCATCGTCCATGCCACCAACACCCGGCTGGCCGCTGACCTCGAGGCTGTCGTCGCCCGCAAGGTGCCGGTCGTCATCACTTCGCTGGGCGCCGTGCCCGACGTCGTGGAGGCGGTGCACTCCTACGGCGGGCTCGTGCTGCACGACGTGACCACACTCCGGCACGCACAGAAGGCGGCCGACGCCCGGGTGGATGGCCTGATCCTCGTCTCGGCCGGGGCCGGCGGCCACGCGGGCACCACCAATCCGTTCGCGCTCATGGCATCCGTGCGGCCGTGGTTCGACGGCATCGTCGCCCTGGCCGGGGGCATCACCAGCGGGGCCGACGTGCTCGCCGCGCAGGCGCTCGGGGCGGACCTCGCTTACATGGGCACCCGTTTCGTCGCCACGGCGGAGTCGCGCGCCTCAGACGACTACCGCAGGCAGATCGTCGAAGCTGGAGCCGCAGACATCGTGTACACGCCCGAGGTCAGCTCCATTCCGGCGAACTTCCTCGCCGCGAGCCTGGCTGCGGCCGGCGACCAGACCCGTGACGAGTACACGGCGTGGCGCGACATCTGGTCCGCCGGCCACGGGGTGGCAGGCATCCACGACATCCCGACGGTCGACGAACTGGTCCGCCGCCTGGCGGTCGAGTACGACGAGGCCCGGGCGCGGGTGGGTTAGGACTGGTCGCGGCGGTCCGCCGCGTCGAGCTTCTCCTCCATCTGCGCGATGAGCTCCGGCGTCATCGCCGGCAGGCGGCCCGTGTCGAAGAGCCCGCCGGAGAGGTCCGCCGGGTCCAAGGCGTCGTCGATCTCCTCCGCGGTGAGGTTGCCCTCCTCCAGCACCAGTTCCCGGATCGAACGGCCGCTCGCGAGGGCCTCCTTGGCGATCTTGCTGGCATGCAGGTAGCCCAGCTTCGGCATCAACGCAGTGACCACGCCGACGGAGGTCGACACCTGCTTGTCCAGGCTCTCGCGGTTGACGGTGATGCCGTCGACGCAGTTGATCCGCAGCGTGCGCACCGCCCGGCGCAGCCAGGTGCAGTTCTGCAACAGAACGTGCGCCATGACGGGCTCGAACGCGTTGAGCTGGAGCTGCCCGGCCTCG
Source organism: Tessaracoccus sp. MC1865 (assembly GCF_017815535.1). NCBI lineage: Bacteria > Bacillati > Actinomycetota > Actinomycetes > Propionibacteriales > Propionibacteriaceae > Tessaracoccus > Tessaracoccus sp. MC1865. Next base: position 2,339,363 of record NZ_CP072596.1, read on the forward strand.
GCCGCGAAGGACACGGTGATGTCGGCGCCCGCGATCACGAACGCCACCTGGTTGACCGCCTCCGGGATCACCGGGTTCACCTTGCCGGGCATGATCGAGCTGCCGGCCTGCACGGGGGGGAGGTTGATCTCCCCGAAGCCCGCCTGCGGCCCAGAGCTGAGCAGGCGGAGATCGCTGCAGATCTTGCTGAGCTTCATCGCGGCGCGCTTCATCACCGAGGACGCGGAGATGAACACGCCGGTGTCACTGGTGGCCTCGATCAGGTCCGGGCCGTTGTGGAGTTCGGGATGTCCCGTAATCACGCGCAGGTGCCCGATGACCGCTTTGGCGTAGCCGTCGGGTGCGGTGATGCCAGTGCCGATGGCCGTGGCGCCCAGGTTCATCTCCTCCAGCAGCGGCAGGACGTCCTGGATGCGGTCGACGTCCTCGCCCAGGGTGGTTGAGAACCCCCGGAACTCCTGACCCACCGTCATGGGCACCGCGTCCTGCAGCTGGGTGCGCCCCACCTTCAGCACGTCCTTGAACTCGCGGCCCTTGGAGGCGAAAGAGTTGCGCAGCAGCCTCATCTCCTGGCTGAGCCGCTCCATGGCGTAGACGAGGCTGAGCTTCACCGCCGTCGGGTAGGTGTCGTTGGTTGACTGCGAGCGGTTCACGTGGTCGTTGGGCGAGATGTAGTCGTAGTCGCCGAACGGCCTCCCAGCCAGTTCCAGCGCGCGGTTGGCGATCACCTCGTTGAAGTTCATGTTGGTCGAGGTGCCGGCCCCGCCCTGGATGACGCCGACGACGAACTGGTCGTGGAGTTCGCCGTCGACGATGTCCTGGGCCGCCCTGTCGATGAGGTCGGCGCGCTCCGCGTCGAGCACCCCGATGTCGCGGTTGGCTCGCGCCGCGGCCTGCTTCACCTGGGCGTAGGCAACGATCAGGTCCGGGTACACCATGATCTGGCGGCGGCTGATGTAGAAGTTCTCCACTGCCCGCAGCGTGTTGATGCCCCAGTAGACGTCATCCGGGATCTCACGCTCCCCCAATGAATCACGCTCGATGCGGACCACGATTCCTCCTCGCTGAAGAACAACACCGTCACGCTACCCGACATGGTTGAGTTACCACCATGGATCTGATCGCCTGGGTGATTCTGAGGGACGACGTGGGCCGCGTGCTGCTGGCACGGCGCAGCGGCACCGTGCTGGCCGACGGGCTGTGGAACCTGCCCGGCGGTCACATCGAGGACGGTGAGCCCGCCGTCGTCGCCGCGGCACGCGAGGCTGGCGAGGAGATCGGGGCCACCGTCGACGCCGGGGACCTGTCCCACGTCGGCCTGCAACGCTTCGACGTGCCCTACGGCACCACCCGGGCGCAGGGCTTCAACTTCTTCTTCGAGTCAAACGTGTGGCACGGCGAGCTGGCACCCGGCGAGGCGACGTCCGAGGTGGGATGGTTCGCCGTCGACGACCTGCCGAAGGACTCGCTTCCGTGGCTTCCCGCGGCCCTCCACACGCATCTGGTCGAGGGCCGCTTCTACGTCGAGGATGTCGGCTGACAGGTATTTTTGCCCGCCGGACCCTTGCACTACATAACGTAGTAGAGTCCCCGTAACTCCACCCACCGTCGTCGAGGAGGCGAGCAGCGTGGCCCGGCCCGGCATCAGCACCTGGTTGACCGCCCCCAACATCCTGCGCGCCCTCATCATCTTCGTCATCGGATCCCTGTTCGGAGTGGGCCTCTTCACCTTCGGCTACGCGAAGGGCGCCTCCTACCTGAGCAACAACCCCGAGACCTGCATCAACTGCCACGCGATGGAGAGTCAGTGGGACGGGTGGAAAGCCAGTAGCCACAGCGCTGTGGCGGGCTGCAACGACTGCCACGCCCCCCACGACAACCAGGTGCACAAGTGGCTGGTCAAGGGCGAGAACGGCTTCTGGCACGCGCTGAAGTTCACCACTGGGTGGTATCCGGAGAACATCGAGATCCGTGAGTCGAACCTGAAGGTCACGAACAACGCGTGCCTGTACTGCCACGCCGATTACGTGGACGAGATCCACCTCACCAGGGCCGAGGGACAGCAGGTCACCTGCACCCAGTGCCATTCCGACGTCGGACACAAGTAGGGATCATGAGCACCAGTGCACACCAACCTCGCCAGAAGAGACTGTGGGCGGACTCCGGCAAGTGGATCGTCGCCATCGCCGTGGTGGCGGTGGCCACGTTCGGGCTGACCGCACTGCTGATCACCATCATGGAGCGCCAGACCGAAGCCCAGGCGCCGTTCACCAAGGTGGTGGAACTGGAGGAGACCACCGTCGATCCTGCGGTCTGGGGCCAGAACTTCCCGGTGCAGTACCAGGATTACCTGAAGACGGCGGAGATGGGCCCGACGAAGTGGGGCGGCAGCCACCCCGTCGCCCAGGACGTCGACGGCGACCCGCGCACGGAGATCTCCTCGAGCCGCCTCGAAGAGGACCCCCGTCTGGTCACCATGTGGGCCGGCTACGCGTTCGCGACCGACTACCGCCACGCGCGGGGCCACGCCTACATGCTCGAGGACCAGCGCCACACGCTGCGCGTCCAGGACTTCGACCAGCCGGGGACCTGCCTCAACTGCCACGCATCCACCGTCGCGCTCATGGACGAGCTGGGCGACGGCGACCGAAACGCCGGCTTCGCGAAGATGAACTCCATGTCCTACGCCGAGGCGAGCGACATGGTGGACCACCCGGTCGCCTGCCTCGACTGCCACGACCCCGACACCATGCAGCTGCGCATCACCCGCCCCGCCTTCGAGGAGGGCATCAAGGCACTCAAGGCCTCCGAGGGCATCGAGGACTACGACGTCAACAGGGACGCCACGGCACAGGAGATGCGCAGCTACACCTGCGCCCAGTGCCACGTCGAGTACTACTTCGAGAAGGACACCAAGGAGCTCGTCTTCCCCTGGACCAAGGGCATTGACATCGACGACATCTGGGAGTACTACGAGGAGGACGGCCACGTCGACTGGGTGCACAAGGAGACCGACGCCGAAATGCTGAAGGCCCAGCACCCCGAGTTCGACATCTGGTCCAACGGCATCCACGCCGCGTCCGGCGTCAGCTGCGCTGACTGCCACATGCCCTACGTGCGCAACGGTGCGCAAAAGGTGTCGGACCACCACCTGCAGAGCCCCCTGTTCGACGCCAACGCCTCCTGCGGCACCTGCCACAACGAGAGCGGCGAGGAGATGACGACGCGGGTGGAGAACATCCAGGACCGCTACCTCCATTCCCGCAACCAAGCCTTCGACGCGCTCGTCGACCTCATCGACGGGATCAAGCGGGCGCAGAGCGACGGCGTGGACGCCGCGCGGATAGCCGAGGCCCAGGAACTGCAGAAGAAGGCCAGCTTCTACCTCGACTACGTCTACTCGGAGAACTCCAACGGGTTCCACGCCCCCGCCTACATCCACCGCATCCTGGGCGACTCGCTCGACGCGTCCCGCAAGGGCCAGATCGTCCTGACCGGCGTGCCGGTGGCCGACTTGGGTCCGAGCGACGTCACCAGGCAGTACGAGGAGCTGATCGCCGGTGAAGACAACTGACATCCTCGAGTTCCTCGACACCGCCCCGGACGAGATCCGCCCGTGGGCGGAGGAACAACAAAGGGTCCTGCGGGCCGGCGGGGAACCGGCCGCTGCAGCGAAGGGGGTGCCGCGCTCCCGCTTTCGACGCCTGATCGACACGTGGGCCAAGCCGCTACTGATGGCGGCGACCGTCTTCGCCATCATCTTCGGCGTCTGGTTCCTCGGTCGGCCCCCCGCAGAGCCCGCAACCGCCCCGCAACAGACGCAGCTGGGCGAGGCGGCCTCGCGTTCGGTCGATGTGCAGCGGGTGGCGGAGTTGACTGCCCAGGTGCGGGCCACCCCGTCGGACATCGACGCCCGGCTCGAGCTGGGCGTCCTCCTGCTGGAATCCGGCGACCCGGTGGGCGCCGAGGAACAGTGGCTGGCGGCCGCCGACCTCGACGCCGAGCGGGTCGAGGCGCTCTACAACCTCGGCTTCCTCTACATGTCGAAGGAGCCGGCCGACGAACAGAAGGCCCGCGACGCCTGGGAGCGGGTGCTCGAGATCGAACCAGATTTCCCGCAGGCCGACGTCATCCGAAACCACCTGCCGCAGGGATAGCCCATGAGCCAGCTCGACGACCGACCCCTGAGCGCCCCCGAGGACCCGCTCGTGCTCGGTGATGAGCCCGAGGACGCGCCGAGGGGGCGCCGCGAAGGGCCGTTCCGCTCCGTCTACCGGTTCCTGCACAACAAGGTCGTCGGCCTCGCCATCATCCTGGCCATGGCCTTCCTCACCCTCCTCGGCACCCTGGTCGCGCAGGCGCCAGGCAGCGTGCTGGATGACCCTGCCTCGGCGCAGCAGTGGCTCGACTCCGTCCGCCCACGCTTCGGGGGCTGGACCGATGTCCTCCACTTCCTCGGCTTCTTCAACATGTACCGGTCGGTGCCCTTCCTCGCCGTCGTGGCCCTGCTGGCCCTGTCGATCATCGCCTGCACCACCCACCGGGTCCCCATGCTGTGGAAGCGCGCCACGCGTCCCCACCTGCACGTGACCGAGGGCTTCTTCAGCCACGCCCGCTACCGCGCCGGGCGCACCATCCCCGTCGCGCCGGAGCGGGTGGAGGCGGTGGCCCGCAGGGCACTACGGGGCCGGCGCTTCCGGGTGCTCGACGACGACCGCGGCCCCGGCCTGAACCTCTACGCCGACCGGTTCCGCTGGGGGCCCTTCGGCACCGCGATCGCCCATGCGAGCTTCGTCATCATCCTGATGGGTTTCGTCGTGAGCGCGTTCTGGGGACTCGACACCCACCTCAACGTCCCCGTCGGGACGAAGGTCGCCGTCGGCAACGGCACCGGCTACGAGGTGGAGGCCGTCTCCTTCCATGACGCCTACAGCGAGGACGGCCGCCCCGTCGACTACGTCTCGCACCTCGTGGTGCACGAGGACGGCGTCCCGGTCGCAGAGCAGCGCGAGGTGCGGGTCAACGAGCCGCTGCGCTTCGACGGCGTCAAGTACCACCAGGCCAGCTTCGGCATCGCGACGATGGTCCTCGTGGCCGAAGGCGACACCACCCTGTTCATCGGCGGCGTGCCGCTGCAGTGGACCAGCCGCGACGGCAGCAAGGCGCTCGGCCGCTTCGAGATCCCCGACAAGGGCCTCGAAGTCATCGTCGTCACCCCCGCGTCGGGCCGCTCGGGGTCGACGATCCCCGCCGGCGAGGCCGTCTTCGAGGTCTACCCCGAGGGCGCCGACGAGCCGCTGGCCGTCCTGCCCGCCGCGCAAGGTGCGCCGGTGGAGGCTGGTGGGCTCACATTCACGTTCGAGCGCGAGATCCAGTTCACCGGTATCACGGTGCGCTCCGACCCGGGCACCGCGTGGGTCTGGGCAGGATCGGCGCTGATGGTGTTCGGCATGTTCCTGACCTTCATGCTGCGGCACCGGCGCATCTGGGTGCGCATCACCCCCGACGGCGACGGCAGCCGCGTGCGCGTCGCGTCGTCGGAGAAGGTCGACGTCCTGTTCGAGCGCGAATTCACGCGCGTCGTCTCTGAGATCACCACCGGAAGGGCACCGAAGCCATGATGGAACTCGCTGAGTACTGCCTGACGGGCGCGGTCATCGTGGCCGGGTTGGCGCTCCTGCTGAACATCGGCGCCGTCACCTCGAAGAAACGTGCCCTCGAGCGGGCCGAGGCTGCCACGGCGCGGGAACTCGTGGGTAGCGCCGGGCCCACCGTCGGTGGCCTGCCAGCGCCCGATTACGCGGACTACGGGGTCACGCCGCAGGCCGACACCGCCCGCACGGGCAGCCACGGCCTGGCGTGGTACGGCACCGCGTTCACGGTCATGTCGCTGCTGCTGCTGACGGCCTACATCGGCATCCGCATGTCGGTGACGGGCCACGGCCCGTTCTCCAACCAGCACGAGTTCGCCGTGGCCTTCGCCTGGGGCATCCTGCTGGCCTATCTGGTGTTCGAGTGGCTGTACCGGCTCCGCGCCCTGTCGCTGGCGGTGCTGCCGGTGTCGCTCGGGATGATGGTCTACGCGATGAACCTCGACGCGACCGTCAATCCGCTGGTGCCGGCACTGCAGAACTCGGTGATGCTGACGCTGCACGTCGGGTTCGCGGTGATTTCCTACGGCACCGCCTGCGTGTCGTTCGCCGCCGCCGTCCTCTGGCTGGTGCGCCCGAAGGTCAAGGCGCGCTGGCTGCCCGGCCAGGACACCCTGGACGACATCGGCTACCGCGCCGCGGCGCTCACGTTCCCGCTCATCACGATCATGATCGTGCTGGGCGCGATCTGGGCCGACACCGCCTGGGGTCGTTACTGGGGCTGGGACCCGAAGGAGACCGCAGCGTTCGTGACGTGGCTGATCTACGGCGGCTACCTGCACGCCCGTGTGGTGCGGAACTGGCGCGGGAAGAAGGCCGCGTGGTTGCTGGTCATCGGCTTCGCCATGGTGCTGTTCGCCTACTTCGGCAACCACTTCTTCGGGGGGCTGCACTCGTATGGGTAACAACCGCATCGTCTCCGTCGTGGTGCTCGTGCTCACCACCGCTCTGATCCTGGGCGGGGTCTGGCTGCTTCGCGGCGGCACCCCCGAGGGTGCCGTGAGCGAGGTGACAGTCGCCGAAGGTGGCGGCCGCGCCCCGAGGGTCGGCGAGAGCGCCGCCGACTTCGCCGCCCTCACCATCGACGAAGCTGCCGTGCGGCTCTCCGATTACGAGGGCAGGCCGGTGTGGCTGATGTTCAACGCGACGTGGTGCGCCTCCTGCCGGGCGGAGAACCCCGACGTCCAGGCAGCCCATCTGGCCCACGACGACGTCGAGGTGCTGGCCGTGTACCTGGGCGAGACCACGCGCGACGTCGCGCCCTACGCCGAGAAACTCGGGCTGTCGTACACGCACCTCGTGGACCCCACCACGCAGGTCTCGGCCCAGTACCAGGTGCGCGGCGTGCCCATGCACTTCTTCATCGACGCGGACGGCAGCGTGCGGTCTGTCCGCGCCGGCACCCTGAACCGCGCCCAGATGGACGAGGAACTAGCCAAGATCGCCGGTTGAGAGCTTCTGCAGGAGGAGGGTTTCCGCCAGCGCAGCTTTGGCGAAGTCGCCCAGGTCCAGGGACTCGTCGATGCCGTGCATCCGCGAGGTGGGATCCACCACGGCGGTGACCAGCACCAGCGCGCCCTCGTTGCGGCTGGCGAACTCACCGACGATCGGGATGGAGCCGCCGATGCCCATCTCCACGGGCTCGACGCCGAACGCCTCGCGGATGGCGGCAACGGCGGAGCGGGCTCGCTCGTCGTCGAGCGAGGTGCGGCTGCCCGCTCCCCCGCGCTCCGACTGGATGTCGATCTGGGCCCCCCAGGGGGTGTGCCTGATCAGGTGCTCGCGCAGCGCCCGGTCCGCGGCGACGGGGTCGTCGCCCGGGGCGAGGCGGACGCTCACCTTGGCGCGGGCCGACGCGATGAGGGTGTTCGACGCGTCCTTGACGGACGTGGCGTCGATGGCCAGCACGGAGCAGGCCGGCTTCGTCCACATGCGCGCCGAGGCCTTGCCCTCGCCGATCCACTGCACGCCGTCGAGGATGCCCGCCTCCGCGCGGAGCTGGGCGTCGTCCTCGTAGTCGATGGTGGGCTCGGGATCGACGGCCAGCCCCTCGATCGCGACGTTGCCCTTGTCGTCGTGCAGGGTGGCCAGCACACGGCACAGGGTGGTCAGCGCGTCTGGCGCCAGGCCGCCCCATTGGCCGGAGTGCACGCCGGATTCGAGCGTGGAGACGGTGACCACCGCGTCGATGAGGCCGCGCAGCGTGGTGGTGAGCGCGGGCCGGCCCACCGTCCAGTTCATGGAGTCCGCGATGATGAAGACGTCGGCGGCCAGTTGCGCGCCGAAGGTGTCCAGGAGTTGCTGCATCGACGGGGAGCCGATCTCCTCCTCGCCCTCGATGAAGACCTTCACGCCCACCGGAGGCTTGCCCTCGAAGGCGCGCAGCGCGGCCAGATGGAGCGCGACGCCCGCCTTGTCGTCCGCGGAGCCGCGCGCGTACAGGCGGCCGTTGCGCTCGGACGCGCTGAACGCGGGCGTGGTCCACGCCTCGGGATCCCCGATGGGCTGGACGTCGTAATGGGCGTACAGCAGCACCGTGGGCTGCCCCTCGGGCGCCGGGAAATGACCGTAAACGGCCGGCTTGCCGCCGGCCTCGAGGAACTCCACCTGGGGGCACCCCGCCTCGCGCAGCAGTTCGGCCACCGCCTCCGCGGCTGTCAGCACGTCGTCATCGTGCTGGGGCACCGACGAGATTGAAGGGATGGCGATGAGACGCTCGAGGTCGGTGAGGACGGACGGCAGTACGACGTTGACGCGGTCATGCAGGCTCATGGACCTAGACTACTACTTTCGCGTGAACCGAAGATGTATTCTGCCTATATGAAACAACGGCCTCCGACGATCGCGCCGCTCCTGCGCACGGACCTCCAAGGGGAACTGCTGGCCGCGCTGTTCCTGCACCCGGACGAGGAGTACACCCTCACGGACCTCTCGCGCCTCCTCGACGCGGGACTCAGCACGGTCCACACGGAGGTGGAGCGGCTGGCCGAGGCCGGCATCATCCGCGAGCGCCGCATCGGACGGGCCCGGATGGTCCGGGCGGATCCCTCCCATCCGCTCACGCCGTCGCTCACCGAAATGCTGACGCTCACCTACGGACCCCCCGCGGTGCTGCCGTCCCTGTTGTCGCGGCTGAAGGGCGTGGAGGAGGCCTACCTCTACGGGTCCTGGGCCGCGCGCCGGCTGGGCGACCCCGGGCCGTACCCCGAGGACGTCGATGTGCTCTTGATCGGCGCCGTGTCCCGCCGCTCGGCGAGCCGAGTGCAGGCCGAGGCGACTGGGCTCCTGCGCCGCGACGTCAACCTGACGGTGCTCCCCGCGGAGGAATGGCGCCAGCCCACCACGGGCTTCGCCAAGACCGTCCGCTCCGGCCCACTCGTGCCACTGACGCTGTCCTAAGCTGGCAGCATGTCGCGCTCGGCCCTGGCAGACCTCATCAAGGAGCGCCGCGTCGAGTCCGTCGCGCGGGACCCCCAACAGGTGGCCACCCTGCGCGAGCAGGCGCGAGCTCACCTGGCCAGTTCCCGGATGATCGGGCACACGGACGTGGCCGGCGCCTTCTCGCTGGCCTATGACGCCATCCGCAAGGAACTCACGGCGCTGCTGCTCGAACACGGGCTCCGCGCGAAATCCGCCGGCTCGCACGCGGCCACCGGTCAGGCCGCGGGCATCCTCCTCGAGGGGTTCGACACCTTCGGTTTCGAGTGGTTGCGCCTAGTGCGCAACGCAACCGAGTACGGATCGACGAAGCGCCCCGGCGCCACCATGGAGGACGTGGAAGAGGCGTGGGAGTTCGCGCGCGAACTCGGCGAGCTGAGACTTAGGCCATCGCAGCGGGAATCGGCGAGAGCCAGACGCTCCTCGCCTCCTCCGCCGACACCGTGAACTGACCGACGAACTCGAACTCGTCGCCCTCCGTGACCTCTCCCAGACGCTGCACCGGCACACCATGCTCGGCGCAGAGGGCCTCGAAGTCGGCGACGTCGCCGCCGGCCAGCGACACGATCACGCGCGCCGCGGACTCCGCGAACAACTCGACGGTGGGGTCGCCCTCGGGCAGCGTCACCGCGAAACCGGTGCCACCCTTGAACGCCGACTCAGCGAGCGCCACCCCCAGGCCACCCTCGCTCAGGTCATGCGCCGACGACAGCAGGCTGCGCCTGGCGGCCTCTCCCATGACCCTGGCCAGAGCCATCTCGGCGTCCAGCTTGACCACCGGTGGGAGCCCGCCGAGGTGGCCGTCGTGCACGGCCGCCTCCCAGATGGAACCGGAGAGTTCCTCGCCGGTCTCGCCCAGCAGCAGGATGGAGTCACCGGGATGCGTGAACGAGGCGCGGATGCGGGTGGCCACGTCGTCGATCACACCGAGCACGCCGACGGTGGGCGTGGGGAGGATGGGCTCCTCCGCCGTCTGGTTGTACAGCGACACGTTGCCGCCGGTGACCGGGATGCCCAGCTCGCGACAGGCGTCGACCAGACCCAGGATGGCCTCCGCGAAGGTCCACATGACCTCCGGATCCTCCGGGGAGCCGAAGTTCAGGCAGTCCGTGATGGCCACCGGCTCCGCGCCGGTGACCGCCACGTTGCGGTAGGCCTCGGCCAGCGAATGCTGGGCGCCCAGGTACGGGTTGAGGTAGGTGAAACGCGAGTTGGCGTCCAGCGCGAGCGCGATGCCCAGACCGGTTTCCTCGTCGATGCGCAGCATTCCCGAGTTCTCCGGCTGCGCCAGGACGGTGTTGCCGCGCACGTAGCGGTCGTACTGCTGCGTGACCCACGTCTTGTCGGCCACGTTGCCGTGCGCCAGCACCCGGAGCAGTGCGGCGCGCAGGCCCTCGGCGGTGTTGTCGCGCGGGAGGTCCTCGGCGCGGTCCGCCTGCACGTCGTCCAGCCACTCGGGGCGGTGGTACGGACGCTCGTAGACCGGGCCCTCGTGCGCGACGGTCTTGGGATCGACGTCGACGATGGTCTCGCCGTTCCATTCGATCACCAGGCGGTCGCCCTCGATGACCTCGCCCACGACGGTGGCCTGGACGTCCCACTTGCGGCAGATCTCCATGAACCGCTCGACGTTGCGGGGCTCGACCACGGCCATCATGCGCTCCTGCGACTCGCTCATGAGGATCTCCTCAGGAGCGAGATTGGGGTCACGCAGCGGCACCAGGTTGAGGTTGACGAACATGCCGCCGTCGCCGGCCGAGGCCAGTTCCGAGGTGGCGCAGGAGATGCCTGCGGCGCCGAAGTCCTGGATGCCGTTGATGATGCCCGCCTGGAACAGCTCCAGCGTGCACTCGATCAGCAGCTTCTCCATGAACGGGTCGCCCACCTGGACGCTGGGGCGCTTCGCCGGGCCGTCCTCGTCGAACGTCTCCGAGGCGAGGATGGACGCGCCGCCGATGCCGTCGCCGCCCGTGGCCGCACCGAACAGGATCACCTGGTTGCCGACACCGGAGGCGTGCGCCAGATGGAGGTCCTCGTGGCGCAGGACGCCTACGCAGAGGGCGTTGACCAGGGGGTTGCCGAGGTAGGAGGTGTCGAACTGGACCTCGCCGCCGATGTTGGGCAGGCCGAGGCAGTTGCCGTAGCCGCCGACGCCCGAGACGACGCCGGGCAGCACCCGGCGGGTGTCGTCGGCGTCGAGGGGGCCGAAGCGCAGCGAATCCATCACGCCGATGGGACGCGCGCCCATGGCCAGGATGTCGCGGACGATGCCGCCGACGCCGGTGGCGGCGCCCTGGTACGGCTCGACGAAGGACGGGTGGTTGTGGGACTCCGCCTTGAACGTGACGGCGTAGCCCTGACCGATGTCGACGACCCCGGCATTCTCCCCGATGCCCGCCAGGAGCGGTCCCCGCGGGGTCTCCTGGGACAGGGTGCCGAACTTTTTCAGGTGCACCTTCGACGACTTGTACGAGCAGTGCTCGGACCACATGACCGAATACATCGCCAGTTCCGCCGACGTGGGGCGGCGTCCGAGGATGTCGCGGATCATCTGGTATTCGTCGTCCTTGACGCCGAGCGCAGCGTACGGCTGCTCGACGTCGGGGCTCTGGAAGGCATGCTCAACGGTGTCTACCACGGGGACAATCTACCGCGCCGCGCTCGGAACCGTCGCGCGTGCTCAGCGGCGACGCCCCTAACCCCCAGGGGTGGAATACCCGCCTGCGCCGATCGGCAAGGGGAGAGACTGACCCCCTCGTCCTGCATGATGACCCATTCCCTTCTCCACGACGAAGTAGTCGTGGAGCCTTACCAGGAGGAGAACTGGATGTCGCATCCATTCGCCGCCCGCTGCGCGCGGGCCTTCGGTGTGGGTCTCCTGTCAGCCACCGTCGCGCTCAGCGCCGGGACTGCCATGGCCGCACCCGGGCAGGCACCCATCGCCACCACCCCCACCACTCCCGCACCCCCCATCGAGGAACAGCTGGCAGCTCTCGGCGACGAGGTCGTCAGCGGCCGCTGGTTCGTCGAGGTCGACGGGGCCCCCGAGATCGCCGGCGGCACCGCCGGCGCCGCCAAACAGGCCCAGGACAAGGTCATGGCGGCAGCCAAGGCCGAGGGCATCGCGCTGAAGCAGCCGAAGCGCTTCACGGCCACGTGGAACGGCGTCGCCGTCACCGCGAGCGCCGCCGACGCCAGCAAGCTCGACGCGCTGGCCGGGGTACGCGGGGTCTACGCCGTCGTCCAGGTGGACCAGCCCGTCCAAGACGCGGCCGCCAGCCCCGACATCAATTACGCGCGCACCATGACCGGCGCAGACGTCGCCAACCAGGAGTTGGGTTACACCGGCGCCGGGATCAAGGTCGGCATCATCGACTCCGGCATCGACTACAACCACCCGGACTTCGGGGGGTCCGGCACCAACGCCGAGACCAGGGACTTCCCCGGTGAGCGCGTCAAGTGGGGCTGGGACTTCGTCGGCGACGCCTACGACGCGAATAGCGACGACCCGGCCATCAACACCCCCGTCGGTGACCGCTGGCCCGACGACTGCGGCGGGCACGGCACGCACGTGGCGGGCATCGTGGGCGCCGACGGTGAGGTCACCGGCGTCGCCCCTGACGTCGACTTCGGCTCCTACCGCGTCTTCGGCTGCGACGGTTCCTCCAGCTCCGAAATCATCATCGAGGCCATGGACCGCGCGTACGCAGACGGCATGGACGTCATCAACATGAGCCTCGGCGCGTCGCTGCAGACCTGGCCCAGCTACCCCACTGCGCAGGCTGCGGACCGCCTCGTCGACGCCGGCGTGGTCATGGTCATCTCCCAGGGCAACTCCGGCGCCAGCGGCACCTTCTCCGGCGGCGCGCCCTCCGTCGCGCACAACGTGATCTCCGTCGGCTCGGTAGACAACGAGCAGTACATGGCGAACTACCTGACCTCCACCGCAGGCACCGAGCTCGCCTACATGACGGCGACAGGCTCTCCCGCCCCGGAGCCCGGCACCACGTTCGCGCTGGTCAACGCCGACCCGGTCACCGCCTGCGTGCCCGCCGAGATCGAGGCGGCCGGCGCGGACGGCCAGGCGCTGCTCATCCAGCGCGGCGGCTGCACCTTCCACGAGAAGGCGCTCAACGCCCAGAACGCCGGCTACGACGCCGTGCTGATCTACAACAACGCCTCGGGCATCATCAACATGACGGTGGAGGGCACCACACCCATCACGATCCCCGCCATCAGCCTCCTCCAGGCCGACGGCACGGTCCTGGCAGCCGAAGCCGCTGCCGGCGCCACCAGTATCACGTTCTCCAAGGACCAGAAGCGCTTCGACAACCCCACGGGCGGCTCCCAGTCGGACTTCAGTTCCTACGGCCTGGCCGCGGACCTGACCCTGAAGCCCGATGTGTCGGCCCCCGGCGGCAGCATCTACTCCACCTACCCGTTGGAAGAGGGCGGCTACGCCACGCTGGGTGGCACGTCGATGGCGGCCCCGCACGTCGCCGGCGCCGCGGCGCTCGTGCTGGAGGCCCGCCCCCAGGTGGATCCGTACGAGGTCCGGACGCTGCTCACCACCACTGCTGACCCCTTCATCTGGGGCCTCTTGCCCCAATACGGGTTGGCCGAACCGGTGCACCGCCAGGGCGGCGGCCTCGTGGACATCCCGCACGCCATCACCACGGCGACATTCGTGGAGCCGCAAAAGATCTCGCTGGGCGAGAGCGCGGCCGGACCGGTCACGACCACGATCAAGGTGACCAACACCTCCGACCGTGACCTGACCTACGACCTCGGTGTGGAACACGGCGTGGGCACCTGGGGCGAGTCGACCGACTCTCTCGGGTTCTACATCCTCGAGGCCGACGTCACATTCTCCGCCGACAGCCTCATGGTGCCGGCCGGTCAGAGCGCCACCGCCACAGTGACCATCGACGAGAGCTTCGAGGCGGAGCTCGACGGCGCTATCTACGGCGGCTGGATCACGCTCACGTCCGGGAGCGAAGACCTCGTGATCCCGTTCGCGGGTCTGGCCGGTGACTACCAGTCGCTCACCTCACTGGAGTTCGCGGCGCTCACCTACATCGACGACGAGGGCGTTCTCTCCGTGGCCGAGCCGTGGCAGACGTTCACGCTCGCCGACGGCGACATCCCGCGCATCGCGCTGTACCTCGCGTACCCCGTATCGGGGCTGTACGTCGACGTCTACCGGGCGAACCCGGACGGCACCCGCGGTGAGAAGGTGCACGCGAACTACCTCAACTACGCCACTGAGGTGGACCTCGGCCGCTTCGGCGACCTCGCCACCATCGCGTGGGACGGCACCTATCAGGGCAACCAGAGCGGCAACGGCAAGCTGCGCACCGTCGCCGACGGCAGCTACGTCCTCCAGGTCCGCGTGCTCAAGGCGCTGGGCGATCCCTCGAACCCGGACCACTGGGAGACGTGGGATTCCGCCCCGCTCACGATCGATCGTGCGCAAGGCATCGACGATCCCCGCGACTACAACGGTCCCAGCAAGGGCCGCGGTAAGCGCTGACCCCTGACCGAGGTGGCGATCTCGTCCTCGTGGATCTCCTCGCGCACGAGTCGCACCAAGGTCGCCGGGGCGGCGGGGTGCGCGGCGAGCCAGTCACGGCCCGCCGCGTGCCCGCCCTCCGGGAACCCGCCCCGCACGAGCCGCATGGCGATCTCAATCGGGTGGTCGCGCCACACCTGCTCGAGAGAGGCGAAGTACCGTCCAGCGTACGGTTCCCTCAGTTCCCGCTGGCCGGGTGCGGTGAAGCCCGCCAGCAGCGCATCGACGGCGTCGTTGGTCTCACCGTCGACGGTGTGCGCCCGGCGCCACGCCTCCTCCTTCACCGCCGCCTCCGGGCGCGAAGCCCAGGCCCGCAGGCGCGCCGTGCGCCCCGCCGCGGTGTCGTCGGCCGCCAACGCGGCATCCAGTTCGGCGTCGGTGGCGGCCCCCTGAGTCGAGAGGCTCTGCCACGCCAGCCAGGTGAGATCCGGCGAGAGTTCGAGCCCGTCGACCCCACCGTCGAGCACCCACCGCACGTCCTGCGCGGCCAGCGCGGCCGCGCGGAGGTACGCGCGGGCCCACAGCAACTGCTCCGGGGAGCCGGCCTCGGCGGCCCCCGTGGCCGCGCGGGCACCGTCGCGCCACTGCACGGCCAGGAGGTGGTCGGTGCTGTAGCGCGACACCGCGATGAAGGCGCGCTCGATCAGTGAGGCGAGTACGCCGGTCTGCCGCTCGCCCGACCCCACCACGGACGCGACGAAGGCACCCGGCTGGAGGTAGCCGGCGCGGACGTCGTGCCACAGGGCCGTCCAGGCGACGGCACGGGGCAGTGGGTCCAGGTCGCCGACGTGTCCCAGGAGGAAACCGCGCGACGTCTCGTCGAGCGCGACCTTGGCGAACGTGTGATCGAGGTCGTTGAGGAGGACGGCGTCCGGCAGCGGCCGGCCTGCGGCGGCGACGACGGGGGTTTCGCCCGCGGCGAGCACCACGTCGTGGCGGCTGTCGAGTTCCAGCCGGTCCCCCACCAGACGGTAGAGACCCACCGTCGTGGCGTGCGGCCGGCCTGCGTCTGCGTCGCCCGCGCCGAAGAAGTCGCGGTGCACAACCAATTCGCGCACGGTGCCATCGCCCGGCTCGGCGAGGACCGTGGCGCTCAGCGTGTCGTGGCCGGCGGTCTGCAACCAGGCCGCGCTCCAGGTGCTCAGGTTCCGGTCGGTCTCTGCGGCCAACGCGTCGATGAAGTCCGCCAGCGTGGCGGAGGAGAAGGCATGCGCCGTGAAGTAGCGACGCGAGCCCGCGAGGAACGCGGGGAGGCCGACGAAGTGCACCAGCTGCGTGAGAGCGGAGGCGCCCTTGGAATAGGTGATGCGGTCGAAGTTGGTCTTGGCCGCCTCGAGGTCCGGGATGTCGGCGACCACGGGATGGGTGGTCGGCATGGAATCAGCGAGGTAGGCGCCCACCTTGCGCTGGGTGGCGAAGTTGACCCAGCCCTCGTCGAAGCCCGCGGCTTCGACGGAGACGTGGGTGCCCATGAACTCGGCGAAGGATTCCTTCAGCCACAGGTCTCCCCACCAGCGCGGGGTGACGAGGTCGCCGAACCACATGTGGCTCATCTCGTGGAGAACGGTGTTGGCGCGCCCCTGCAACTGCGCCGGCGTGGGAGTGGAGCGGAAGAGGTACTGCTCGGTGAACGTGACCAGCCCCGGGTTCTCCATGGCCCCGAGGTTGTACTCGGGCACGAAGATCTGGTCGTACTTGGCGCCCCACGGGTAAGGGCTGAAGTTCTCGGTGAACCAGTCGAGGCCGGCCCTGGTGACGCGGAACAGTTCGTCGGCATCCAGGTGCTGCACGAGGCTCCTGCGGCAGAGCAGCCCGAGTTCGAGTTCCCGGGTTTCTGATGGGCCCGTCGGTTGGCGAGCGCCCAGCGGAGCGTCGGTCCACGCCGCGGTCACCCGGTGGTACGGACCCGCGCAGAGGCAGGTGATGTACGTCGACAGCGTGGCCGTGGGCTCGAAATCGACCCGCACCACGCCGTCGGAGACCGGCGTCCGGTTCGCCTCGGGCTGGTTGGAGCCGAACCACCAGCCAGCCGGACCGGTGACCGAGAAGGTGAAGGGCGCCCGCACATCGGGCTGCTCCATGGTGGGGAAGACGCGCCGTGCGTCGGCGGGTTCGTACTGCGTGTACAGGTAGGTCTCGCCGTCCACCGGGTCCACGAAGCGGTGCAGGCCCTCCCCCGTGCGGGAATAACGGGCGCGCGCCCCGACCAGCACCTCGCAGCGACGACCCACCGGCAGGTCGGTGAGACGGAGCCGGGCGCCGTCATACTGCACGGGTTGCGGCTCGCCGTCGATGAGCAGACTGTCCACTTCGCCGAGGAAATCGAGCCACGTCTCGCCCTCGGCCGCGGTGAGGGTGAGGCGCGCCACGACGGGGAAGTCATGGTGCGCCGGATCGACCGCGTCCCGCACGTCGACCTCGACATGGTAGGCGTGCACCTCGACGGTGGCGGCACGGTGGGCGGTTTCCTGCTGGCTGAGGTTCGCAGACGACATGGAGCCTGAGTCTAGACGTGAGCATCGCACACCTCGGCGTGCGCCTCCGTACTTCGGGTTCGGGGGGTGCGGTTAGGGTTTCCCTAGAAGAAGGGATACTTCCATGGCGAAAGACGAGGATGTCTCATGTCCTACACCGTGAACTGCTCCATCCTCCTGACCGGGCTGCCGCTGCTCGAGCGCGCGCAGGCAGCACGGGACGCGGGATTCGATGCGGTCGAGTTCTGGTGGCCATTCGCCACCTCCATCCCGCATGCAGCCGAGATCGCGGCCTTCGAGGCCTCGCTGCGCAACGCGGGCGTGCAGCTCACCGGCCTCAACTTCAACGCCGGGGACATGGCGGGGGGTGAGCGTGGCCTCGTGTCGCTCCTGGGCCGAGAGGATGAGTTCGTCGCCAACCTGGACGTGGTCGCCGGCATCGGGGAGCGCACCGGCTGCCGCGCCTTCAATGCGCTCTACGGCCTGCGCGACGACGCCTACACCCCGGACGAACAGGACGCGCACGCCGTAGCGATGCTCCGCAAAGCTGCGGACGCCGTCGACCGGATCGGTGGCACCGTGCTCGTTGAGCCCGTGTCGGGTGCCGAGGGCTACCGCCTGAAGACCGCCGCCGATGTGCTCGCCGTCATCGCCGAAGTGGGTCGTGACAACGTCAAGCTGCTCGCCGACTTCTTCCACCTCGCCGCCAACGATGACGACGTCGCCGCCGTGATCGAGGACCACGCAGCCGACTTCGGCCACATCCAGATCGCCGACTTCCCCGGCCGGGGCGCCCCCGGCACGGGCATCCTCCCGCTGGCCACCTGGCTCGAACGCTCGCAGGAACTCGGCTACGACGGCCACATCGGCCTGGAGTACAAGCAGCCCGACGCGCCCTTCGCCTTCGTCGGCCAGGGCGTCCTCCCCGGCATCTGACCCGCTCCTACCCATTCGTCGAAAGGCGTTCTCATGACCAACATCGCATTCATCGGCCTGGGCATCATGGGGCTCCCCATGGCGAGGAACCTCGTCAAGGCGGGCCACACCGTCGTCGCCTTCAACCGCAGCCCCGGGAAGGTGCAGCAGTTCGCCGCCGAAGGCGGCCGGGGCGCCACGTCCGTCGCCGAGGCAGTGAAGGACGCCGACGTCATCATCACGATGGTGCCGGATTCCCCCGACGTCGAGGCCGTGGTGACCGGTGACGAGGGAGTGTTCGCCAACGCGAAGCGGGGCGCCATCTGGATCGACACATCCACCATCCGCCCAGACGTCGCCCAGCGCCTCGCGCAACAGGCCACCGAAGCCGGCATCCGCGCGATCGACGCCCCCGTGTCGGGCGGCGAGGCCGGCGCGGTCGAGGGCAACCTGTCGATCATGGTTGGCGGCGACGCGGGCGTGGTGGAGGAGGCCCGCCCCGTGCTCGAGGACGTCGGTACCACCATCGTGCACGTCGGCCCGGCCGGTAGCGGCCAGACGGTGAAGGCTGCCAACCAGCTCATCGTGGCCGGCACCATCCAGCTCGTGGCCGAGTCGCTCGTGTTCCTCGAGGCCCACGGCGTCGACCTCGAAGCCGCCGTCCAGGTACTCGCCGGCGGCCTCGCCGGGAACCGCATCCTCGACCGCAAGGCCGCCTCGATGATCAAGGGCGAGTTCGCTCCCGGGTTCCGCATCGACCTGCACCACAAGGACCTCGGAATCGTCACCTCTGCGGCCCGTGAGGCGGGGGTCATCCTCCCCGTCGGCACGATCGTCGCCCAGCTCATGAACTCCGCCCGCCAGCGCGGGTACGGATCGCTGGACCACTCGGCTCTGCTGAAGCTCGCGCAGGACCTGGCCGGCAAGAGCTGAGCCACTCCCCCCCAACCGGACCATCCCCGACGACGACAGTCGCACCCACTAAGGAGACCGCTCATGACCCGGTCCTCATCCACCTGCGTATCGACGTCCAGATGACGGAGATCGAGTTCGACATCGAGACCCGCGGACCGTCGCCCGCCGGCGACTGAGGAGGCCTTCGTGTTGGTCGTCATCGCCCCCGACAAATTCAAGGGTTCCCTGGCTGCGCATGAGGTCGTCGAGGCCATCGCCGCGGGTATCCGCGACGTGATGGGTGAAGGCGCAGAGATCGTGTCCCTCCCCGTCGCTGACGGCGGGGAGGGCACGGTCGAGGCGGCCATCTCGGCCGGGTACGAGCGGCGCACCGCCACGGTGCGCGGCCCACTCGGCCACGGAGTCAACGCCCACTGGGCACTTCGCGACTCGGAGGCTGTCATCGAAATGGCGGCGGCCTCCGGCCTCGAACTCATCCCCGCAGCTGAACGCGACGGTCTCCGGGCGTCGTCGTTCGGCACCGGAGAACTGGTGCGCGCAGCACTGGATGCCGGGGCCAGCACCATCGTCCTCGGCGTGGGCGGCTCCGCCTCCACCGACGGTGGCGCGGGCATGCTGGAAGCCCTCGGGGTCCGGCTCCTTGCCGCCGATGGCTCCCCCGTGGGTCCCGGTGGCGGCCCGTTGGCCGACCTCGCGCTGGTCGACGCCTCAGGGCTCGACCCGCGGCTGGCCGCCACGCGTTTCGTGCTGGCCAACGACGTGGACAACCCGCTCTGCGGACCCAGAGGCGCCGCTGCCGTCTTCGGGCCCCAGAAGGGCCTGACCCCGGACGCCATCCCCGTCATCGACGACGCCTTGGGGCGCTGGGCGAACCTCCTCGGCGAGGCCATCGGGCTCCCGCCAGGAGCGGATCTGCTCCCGGGCGCTGGCGCGGCCGGCGGGGTCGGCTTCGCGGCCCTCGCTGGGCTCGGGGCTGAATCCCGGCCGGGGGCCGAACTCGTGGCCGAGCTCGTGGGCGTGCCTCAGGCATTGGTCGGGGCGGATCTCGCCATCACCGGCGAGGGCAGCCTGGACGAGCAGTCCCTGGGAGGCAAGGCCCCGATGGGCGTGCTCGCCGCCGCCAGGAAGGTCGGGGTGCCCGCCGTGATCGTGTGCGGCAGGTCCCTGCTCGACGACGACCAATGGCAGCAAGCAGGATTCACCGCTCTCTACGCGCTCACCGATCGGGCCACCAGCCCGGAGGAGAGCATGCGCGAGGCGGCGAGGCTCCTGCGCGAGGTCGGACGAGAGATCGCGATGTCGATGTTGACGCCGCTCCCCCAGCGAAAAGGCCACGCCTGACGAACTACCAGCCCCAGGGCGCCGTCGGCACCTGCAACGTGCCGACGCGGAAGAGGCGCTGCGTCAGCGCCGTATGCCGCGCGGCGCCCGGCCGGGCGGTTGTTGACCCGCGGCGAGTAGGGTCAGTCAGAGCTATCCGACAGGGTGCCGCTCACACCTTGGCTGCCCGGTACCCGGCCGCCTCTGCCGCGCTACGCGTTGCGAAGCACTCCTCGGGCTGCGTGCGGCTGTAGTAGCGCTGATCGGGCATGTGGTAGATCATCGAGTTCGCGTTGCCCTTGATGGGATATGCCGACGGGCAGTTCCAGCCATTCGGCGAGGCGGACCCCGACGTCGGCGCCGGGGCCACCGTGACGGGAGCCGCGATCGCCGCTGGCCTGGGCGCGGCAGCTGCGCTGAGGAGTTGCTTGGGGCCCGGAGCCGGCGGCGCCAGGTACGGTGCCGGGGCCGGGATCGTCGTCACGGCGGGTACCGTGGAGGTGGAGAAGCGCACCATCGAGTTGAAGACCTCCTTGGTCTCCTGCTTCACGACTCCCCCGGCCTCCGAGGCGACGGTGGCGACGATGTAGTTGCGGCACGCGCCCCGGCCGGTGGCCGCGGTGTCACACTCGGTGCGCCACGTGCGGCCGTCCGTCGAGGTCCAGGAGCCGGTGTTGCCCAGCGGGTTCGATGCCCACGCCTGGCGTGCCGAGGGGAGGTAGGCGAGGTTGTTGAAGGCCCAGGTGTTCTGCTTGTACCACTGGCCGTTCTCCATGAAGACCTTGGTGGCGAAGATGTCCGTGGTGCACCGGATGATGGTCGCCGAGTAGTTGGAGCACGACGTCTGCCAGTAGCGGTCGTTGATGAGTTGCACACCGGGCGTTGAGTACACGTCGCCCGTGGTGGCCTGTGCGGGCGTCGGGACCAGTAGCCCCGCCGTCGCTATGACGGCTGCGGCGATCCCCGCGAGAATTTTGCGCATGGACATGTCATTTCCCCAATCACCGGGACCCCCGCCCGGTTCCGAGCAGTCTGACACAGCCGGAACTGGGCGCCATCCCCGGGGTGGGGCTATGCAGCCGAAAGCGTCAGACGCGGGCGCCGAGGAACCCGATGACCGACTCGAAGAACCTCGCGCCGTCCGTGGTGGGCGACGTGAGCGGCTCGACGTTGTGCTCCGGGTGCGGCATGAGACCGACGACGTTGCCGCGCTCGTTGGTGATGCCGGCGATGTCATTGGCGGAGCAGTTGGGGTTGTCCAGGTACCGGAAGACGACCTGGTCGTTGTCCTCGAGCTTGCGCAGCGTTTCGGGCGTGGCCTGGTAGTTGCCCTCGCCGTTCTTCAGCACGATGGTGATCTCGTCGCCCTTGGTGAAGGCGGCGGTCCAGACGGTGTCGATGGTCTCGACGCGCAGACGCTCGTCGCGGCAGATGAACTGCTGGCCGGCGTTGCGGATCATGGCGCCCTCGAGCAGGTGCGCCTCGCAGAGGAGCTGGAAACCGTTGCAGATGCCGAGAACGGGCATGCCCTTGTTCGCGGCGTCGATGATGGTGTCCATGATCGGGCTGAAGCGGGCGATGGCGCCACAGCGCAGGTAGTCGCCGTAGGAGAAGCCGCCGGGCAGGATGATCGCGTCCACGCCGTCGATCGAATCCGAGCCGTGCCACAGCGGGACGGCCTCGGCGCCGGTGAGTTGCACAGCGCGCAGCGCGTCGTGGTCGTCGAGCGACCCCGGGAAGGTGACGACGCCGATGCGGGTCATCAGTCGGTCACCACATCGAACGATTCGATGACGGTGTTGGCCAGCAGGGTCTCTGCGGCCTTGCCGATCTGGTCAAGCATGTCGGGCGTGACGTCGCCTTCGACCTCGATCTCGAAGCGCTTACCCTGGCGCACGGACATCCCGTGGAAGCCCAGACGCTGGAGGGCACCCGTGACGGCCTTTCCCTGAGGATCCAGGATCTCCGGCTTGGGCATGACGTTGACAACGACGCGTGGCATGGGGGTAATCGTACCGGAAAGGGGCTGGGCGGCCCGATGTGTCTCTCGGAGCCACCGGCTGATTCCACCAGTCGGAGAACTAGGTGTCCTCTTCGGTGCCGTGTCCGGCGCCGGCGGTCAGGCGGCGAAGGCCGCCACCAGCTCTTCGAGGCTCACCGAGGGCTCGCCCGCGACGGTGCCGTCCGGGTTGACGTCGACCTGGTGCAGCGCGTCGTCCGAGTGCCAACAGACGCTCCAGTCCACACGGGCCGTCAGGAGCTTCTCGATGGTACGGTCCACCAGGTCTCCCGCCTCGGTCACCGAACAGTTCAGCCCGAGCGTCTCGTCCTGACCCATGAGGAACACGGCGCAGGAGTCCTCGTACCGGAAGGCGAAGATCGACTGGGTCTCGCCCAGCGGCGCGATGACCTGTAGGTGCTCGGTGGCGGCAGCCACCGTTGAGGCCAACTGGCGTTCCAGGCCTCGGGCGCTGTTCGTGGAGAGGGCCGGTGATAGCGGGAGTTCCTCCGGCGTCATGCCCAGCAGGCTGAGCGCGAGCCGGCCCTCTTCCCCCGAGGCCAGCAGTTCCAGGAACTGCGGCAACGCCAATACAACTGCACCTTCGGATGTGGTCATCTTGCCCCCCAAGAATCGACACGCGTGGAAATCCACCGAGTATCAACGATAACAGCCTAAGATGCCCGCGCGATACGCTCTTCTGCATGCCGTCCCGTCGCTCCGCAGTGCCGCCCTTCGAGGTGATGACCGTCCTGGACCGGGTCGCCACGATGCGCGCCGGCGGCCGCGATGTGATCTCCCTCTGCGCCGGCGAACCTGCGGGCGGGGCGCCGGCGGGCGTCACCCGCGCCGCGGCATCGCTCCATGCTTCTGGGCGGGTGTTCGGGTACACCTCGGCGCTGGGCATCTGGCCGCTGCGCGTTGCCCTCGCGGAGCACTACCGACGCTGGTACGGGCTGGATATCGACCCTGCCCAGGTGGCAGTCACCACGGGTTCGTCGGGAGGCTTCCTCCTGACCTTCCTCGCCGCGTTCGAGGCCGGCGACCGGGTGGCGCTGGCGCGCCCGGGCTATCCGGCTTACCGCAACATCCTCACGTCGCTCGGATGCGAGGTGGTCGACATCGAGTGCGGCGCCGACGTCCGGTTCCAGCCGACTGTCGAGCAACTCGCCGCCACGCACGCTGAGCGGCGGCTGCAGGGACTGATCCTCGCCTCCCCGGCCAACCCCACCGGGACCATGGTCAACCGCGACGAACTGGGGGCCCTGGTGGACTGGTGCCGGTCGGAAGATGTGCGGTTGATCAGCGATGAGATCTACCACGGCGTGACGTACCCCGTCGGCGGCCACCGCGGCACCTCCGCCTGGGAACTGAGCGAGGACGCCGTCGTGGTGAGTTCATTCTCGAAGTACTGGGGCATGACGGGCTGGCGCATCGGATGGTTGTTGCTGCCTGCCGACCTGGCCGACGCGGTTGACGCGCTGGCCGGCAACCTCGCCCTGTGCCCGCCGGCGCCGGCGCAGTACGCGGCGCTCGAGGCGTTCACCGACGAGTCCTATGCGCAGTGCGACGTCGCCGTTGCCGGTTTCGCAGAGGCCCGCGGCCTGTTGCTGGCCGCGGAGAGCCGGCTGAACTGGGGGGTGGCCGCGCCGGCGGACGGCGCCTTCTACTACTACGCGGACCTGGGTTCCCAATTGGAGCATTGGGCCGACTCTGGGGCGTACGCCTCGGCGCTGCTCGAGGCGGCCGGGGTCGCAGTGACGCCCGGCCGGGATTTCGACACCGTGCTCGGAGACCGCACCGTCCGGCTGTCGTTCGCGGCCGGGGCCCCGGCCATCGCTGAGGCGATCGAACGGATCGTGGCCTTCCAGTCCTAGCCGCTCCTGGAGTTATCCACAGCTGCATCGGTAGCCCTTGTGAAGATCCCCCGGGGCTCTATCTTTTAGAACATGCATGTTAATCGACGCAGCACTCAGGGGGCCCTGGAGGTCGCCCGGGAGGCGTTGTCGTCGATCGATCACAGCGAGCGCGAGGGGCTGACCGCGGCGGAGTTGGTGGGGCTGATGCAATTGGCCCGGAACCTGGCGGACCGGTTCTCCGCCTTGGCATCGACCGTGACCAGCGAGGTGGACCGCCGCAGGTCTGCGCGGGAGGCAACCGGCACGGAACTGACCGCGTTGATCTCCACGACGGAGGGCCTGGATTCGCGGGATGCAGCGGGTCAGGTGTTTCAGGCGGCGGAGATCAGCAGACACGAACCCGTGCGCGACGCCGCCCTGGCCGGCGATATCTCACCGAAGCAGGCCGCCGCGGTGGCCAAGGGCATGGCCACACTCCCCGAGTTGCCGGTGGAGATTCAGCGCAAGGTCGAAGAGGCCTACGTCGGCAGGGCTCTGGAGATCGGCGCCACACCACGCAAATTGAGGGACATCGCGCCCTTGGTGCTGGCGGAGGTGGCACCGGAACTGCTCCCCTCACGGGAGTCGGCGCAGGAGCACTTGGCCGCCCAGGCGGAGCGTGCCAGGGCCAGGCGGTATTTCGACTATGCGGACGACGGTGCGGGTGCGGTGAAGTTCCACGGCTGCCTACCAGAACTCGAGGCCGTGCCACTGTTGAAACTGGTGGAGGGCTACGTCGAGCGTGATCGCCGCGCCCAGCGCCGCCGGTTGGCCGGGCTGGCAGGGGCCAGGGCCAGCGCCTCGGCAATCCGGTCCCAGCGGGTGCTGGACCTGAACCGGACCCCCGGGCAGCGTCGCGCCGACGCACTCCTCGCCCTGATCGCCGACCACAGAGAGGGGCCGGTCACCTCCGGAGACCGGCCACGAGTTGTCGTTGAGATGACGCTCCAGGAACTGCGGGGGCACGCGGAGGAAGCCCGGCTCCTGCCTGAGGGGAAGCAGGTCACGGCAGGGGACCTGCGGCGGCTGCTGTGTGACGCCGACGTGATGCCCGCCGTCCTGGGCGGCCGCTCCGAGGTGCTGGACGTGGGCCAGGCGCAGCGGCTGGTGACCCCCGCGATGCGACGGGCGTTGACAATCCGCGACAAGGGCTGCATCTTCCCCGGTTGCTGCAAACCCGACGCCTCATGCGAGGCCCACCACGTGATCCCCTGGTGGGCCGGCGGTGCCACCTCGCTCCGAAACCTGGCGTTGTTGTGTCCCTTCCACCACTCCCAGGTCGAACCGGACAGGTACCGGCGATCCGATCAGTGGAAGGTCATCATGGACCCCCTCATCCAAAGACCCAGAGTCGTCCCACCCGACAGGCATTCGGTGTTCACCCGTAGGGGATCAGGATCGGCCAGGGGGCCGGACTAGGCGCGCCCGCGGGAGACGGTGGGGTCATCGGCGATGGAGAACCGCAGCGGGTAATCCGTGGCCACGCTGATGCCCACGCGCGGACCGGACACTGTCACGGGCGCAGGGCCGGTGCGAGGGCTGAGGAGCAGGCCGGTGGAGCCGTCGAGCGGCGCCCCGGTATCTGCGAGGGTGATGCCCATGGCCACGGTGAGCCTGGCCGGGCCCGCGGCGAGGTCGTGATCGGTGCGGGTCCGCCCCTTCGCGGAGCGGCGGGCACGCGCTATGTCCACTCCCTCGACGACCTCCCCGGCGCGCACCAGCACACCGGTGGCCGTGCCCTCCGGTCCCACCTTGATGTTGAAGCAGGTGTGGAGCCCCATGTGCCGGTAGACGTAGGCGTGCCAGGGCGGACCGAACATCGCCGCGTTGCGCGGGTTGGGGCCGCGGTAGGCGTGCGAGGCCGGGTCGTGCGGCCCCGCGTACGCCTCCACCTCCGTGATCCGCAGGGTCACCGGCCCCGGTTCGCGGTCGACCGTGAGGTGGGCGCCCAGCAGCCCCCGGGCCTCCCGGGCCACGAGGTCGAGGGCCGCCAGGGCGTCGGCACCGAGGTGGGTGAAGAGGATGTCGCGGGGAACCAGCACCCCTCCGACTCTACGTGTCTCCGCTAGCCTGAGAGCCAGTTCAATGACGAGCGGAGGCAACAAGAGCAGGGTGTTACTGGCGGGCGAGTCCTGGGTCAGCGCCGTGGACGACCACAAGCGCTACGACGCTTCCCCCATACGCAGGTCCACATCGGGCTGCGCTGAACTGCTCGTGGCGCTGGCGCAGGCGGGGCACGAGGTGACCCACCTGCGCTCCCACGACGTCGCCACGGATTTCCCCCTCACCTTGGAGGAACTCGACGCCTACGACGTGGTGATCCTCTCCGACGTCGGCGCCAACACCCGGCTGCTGCCGCCCTTCGCCGCGAACTGGATCGTGCCGCTCACCTCGGTGCGTCAGCCCACCCGCGACATGGGCGAGACCGCCGCGCGACTGCTGATCGACCACGTGACCCATCCCGGGCACGAGCACCAAAGGGTGGTGCTGGAACCCGCGCTGGTGGTCCGCCGGTCGTCGGGCTGCTACGAGGAGTAGCCGGGCATCTTCAGCAGGCGGCACACGTCGTCGTGGAGCGGCGAGACGGGCAGCTCACGATCGTCGGCCCGCGTCACGCGCGCGACCAGCCGGCCGCTGGACAACAGCCAGGCGCCGCGGGCGCGGAACAGGTCGTCGACGGTGATGGGCTTCACTTCCACACCGAGCCCTGCGGCGGGTGCCTCGTCGAGGAGTTCGGCGATTGTGATGGAGCGCAGGATGCCCTCGAGCGGCGGAGTGGTCAGCACCCCGTCGAGGTCCAGCACGACGCTGGAGGTTGGGCCCTCGAGGATGGTGCCCGACGGGGTGATGAAGATGACGTCGTCGGCGCCGTTGGCGATGGCGTAGCGGCGCGCGGCCATGTTGATGCCGTAACTCAGGGACTTGGCGCCGGGCAGCAGCCATGGCAGGTCGACGATGCCGGAGCCCTCGAAGCCCCGGTCGAGCATCAGGACGCGCACGCCGTCGCGGCGCTCGCGCAACGTGCGCTCGTCCATGGGTGCTGCCATCACCCAGCCGTTGGGCTCCTCGATGCCCTCGGCCCCGCGGGTCATGATGAGGCGCAGCACCGCTTCCCGGTCGGCCTGCCAGTCCCAGGCCCGCACGACCGTCTCGATCGCCCGCCGGTAACCGGCGGCATCCGGCGCAGGCAGGTGCAGGATCTCGGCGGACCTCGCCAGCCGCGCGAGGTGCTCCTCGACATGGAGCGCGGCCCCGTCGACCGCAAGCAGGGCGTCAAACACCCCGTCGCCCCGGACGACGCCCTGGTCGTCGGCGCGGACAATGGGTTGGGAGGGGTCGATGATCGTGCCGTCGAGGAGTGCAACCATGCGGATAGCCATGGCTGGACTCTACGCGGCCGGCGCTCAGGCGGGGCCTGACTGACCGAGGAGATCCTCGGCCTGCTGCCGGTGGGGCGCCGGGTCGATTCCGTGCTCGGCCAGCCATGAATCGTGACCGTAGGTGGCCGCGTAGCGCTCGCCGGAGTCACAGATCAGCGACACGATGCTGCCGTTCTCCCCCGCCTCGTGCATCTGGCGCGCGATCTGCAGCGCGGCCCACAGGTTGGTGCCGGTGGAGGGCCCGACGGTGCGGCCCAGCACACCGGCGACGGCCTGGGCCATCGCCACGGAGGCTCCGTCCGGCACGGCGATCATGCGGTCGACGACCCCTGGCACGAAGCTCGGTTCCACCCGGCTGCGGCCGATGCCCTCGATGCGCGAGCCGCGGTCCGTGTGCACGCCCGGGTCGCCGTCGCGCCAACCGGGCAGGAACGCGGAGAAGTCCGGGTCTGCCACCGCGAGGCGCGTGGCGTGACGTCGATAGCGCACGTACCGCCCGATGGTGGCGGCCGTGCCGCCCGTGCCGGCGCTCACGACGACCCACGTCGGGATGGGGTGACGCTCGAGTTCCAACTGGCAGAAGATCGATTCCGCGATGTTGTTGTTGCCCCGCCAGTCCGTGACCCGCTCGGCGTGCGTGAACTGGTCGAGGTAGTGCCCCCCTGTCTCGCTGGCGAGGCGGGCGGCCTCGTCGGAGATCGCCGTCGGGTCGTTCACGAGGTGGCAGGTGCCGCCGGCGCGTTCGATGAGGCCGATCTTCTCCTCGCTGGTGGAGCGCGGGATGACGGCGATGAACTTCAACCCCAGCAACCGCGCGAAGTAGGCCTCGCTGACGGCCGTGGAGCCACTGGAGGACTCGATGACGGTGGTGTGCTCATGGATCTGCCCGTTGCACAGCGCGAAGAGGAACAGCGAGCGTGCCAACCGGTGCTTGAGGGAACCGGTCGGGTGCGTCGACTCGTCCTTGAGGTAGATGTCGACTCCGGGGTAAGCCCGCTGCGGGAGCCGGAGCAGGTGCGTATCGGCGGAGCGGTTTGCGTCGGCCTCCACCTTGCGGATGGCCTCGTGAACCCAGGCGCGGTCCACGGCGTCCGAGCGGTCGATGTCCTGGCCAGGTGTCATGTCAGGCTGCCGTGAAGTCCTCGCCCGTCAACCGGCGGTAAGCCTCGAGGTAACGGCTGCGGGTGGCGGCGACCACGTCGTCCGGAAGGGCCGGCGGCGGGGTGTCGGAGGCCCTGTCCCAGCCGGACTCCTTCGCCAGCCAGTCACGCACATACTGCTTGTCGAAGCTGGGCAACGACTCGCCCGGCGTCCAGAGGGCTGCGTCCCAGAAACGCGAGGAGTCGGGGGTGAGCACCTCGTCGGCCAGCACGAGCGTGCCGTCCGGGCGGCGGCCGAACTCGAACTTCGTATCGGCCAGGATGATGCCGCGGTCCGCGGCGAGCTCGGCGGCCCGCGAGTAGATCTGCAGCGTGAGGTCCCGCAACTGTGCAGCGAGCGCTTCGCCGTGGATGCCGGCGATGGTGGCGTAGTCGACGTTCATGTCGTGCTCCCCCATCGGCGCCTTGATGGCCGGCGTGAAGATGGGCTCGGGCAGCTTGTCACCGTCGCGCAGGCCCTCGGGCAGCGGCACCCCGCACACGGTGCGCGACTCCTGGTACTCCGTCCAACCGGACCCGGTCAGGTAGCCGCGCGCGACGCACTCCACCTCCACCATATCCAGCGACTCCACCAGCGTGGCGCGGCCAGCGACCGCCTCCGGCACCTCCGTGGAAACGACGTGGTTCTCGATGATGTCCGTGAGCTGGTCGAACCACCACAACGACAGCTGGGTCAGGATCGCACCCTTGTCGGGGATGAGCGTGCTCAGCACGTGGTCGTAGGCCGAGATGTTGTCGGTGGCGACCATCAGGATGCGCCCGTCCGCTGCGTACAACTCGCGGACCTTGCCCGCGTGCAGGAGGGGGAGGTTGAGGAGGTGCCCGTACTGACTCACCGGGTGAGCGTACCAATCCCGGCGCCGTCGCCCTGCGCCCGGTCGAAGTCCTCCTGGATCAGCGCCATGTTCACCGCACCGCCCGTCAGCGCCCCGGCACCCATGGCCATGGGGACGGTGGCGGCCGGGTTGACCACGTTCCCGACGGCCCAGATACGCCCTGAACTGGTGGCGCCCACCTCGTCGACCTCCAGGAGACTGCCCATCGGTCCGTTCGTGCGCGCCAGGTCGAGGTGGCGCAGGAACGTGTCGTGGGGTAAGGACTCGCCGCCGGTGAACAGCGCATCGATCTCCACAACGCGACCGTCGTCGGTCCGAACACCGCTGATTTCGTCCCCCTCGCCCAGCACCTCCGCCACGGCGCTGGTGACGAACTCGACCCCACGTGCCCGCAGCCGCGCCTCCTCATCTTCCTCGACGGGGTGCGTGGCCGCGGCGAAGAACACCACGTGGTCACTCCACTGCCTGATCAGCTGCGCCCGGTGCCCGTCCGTGGCGGACGTGGCCAGGACACCCAGCCGCTGACCCCGCACCTCCCATCCGTGGCAGTAGGGGCAGTGCAGGACGCTCCGGCCCCAGCGCGCGGCCAGCCCCGGCACCTCGGGAAGTTCGTCCGTCATGCCCGAGGCGACGACGAGGGCGCGCGCGGCGACCGCTTCACCGTTGGGAAGGCTGACGCGGACCCCCGCATCGGTCAGGTCCACGCGGTCCACCGCACCGCGGCGGATCTCCACCCCGTAGCGGCCCACTTCCTCCCTGCCTCTGGCAAGCAACTCGGCGGGGTCAACACCCTCGTTGCCCAATACGCCGTGCATGTGCTCCGAATAGCGGTTGCGGGGGCTGCCGCTGTCCACCACGAGCACCCGACGACAGGCTCGGCCCAGCATCAGCGCCGCCTGGAGACCCGCAACGCCGCCGCCCACCACGATCACGTCGTATTCGTTCATTGCTCTAGTGCACTGTCCCGGCGCCGGATCTGCAAGGCATTCTGCAGAATCCGCCGGGGGCCGCGGCACCGAAACCCTCAGGCGACCAGCGCTGGCGCCGCCGGATCCGCGTGCCGCAGCACA
The DNA here is from genome assembly GCF_017815535.1 of Tessaracoccus sp. MC1865. Classification (NCBI taxonomy): domain Bacteria; kingdom Bacillati; phylum Actinomycetota; class Actinomycetes; order Propionibacteriales; family Propionibacteriaceae; genus Tessaracoccus; species Tessaracoccus sp. MC1865. The sequence continues at coordinate 2,369,991 of NZ_CP072596.1, forward strand.
GTGGCGGTGTGATCGCCGTTCACGCGCGCCACCAGGAGATCCGCGAAGGCCCCGGTGTCGCCGAGGGCACCGGGCACCATGTCGATGCCGAGCGCTGCGCACCGGTCGACCATGCGGTCGCGCAGGATGCCCTCCGCCACCATGAAGCTCACCGCGACCACCCGCGACGCCTCGCCGCGCAGGCGCGGGACGACCTCTTCGACGGCGTCCCCGCCGTCGAGCGCGGCAACGGCCCATCGGCCCCACCCCAGCCGTGGAGAGGCGGTGATCGTGTCGGCCACTGCCGTCACGGCGGGGCGGTCGGAGGATCCTGCCACGAACACCAGCACCGCGGTGTCCGGTTCCGGCGGCACACCGGCCGCGGTGAGCGCCTCCTCGCAGGCCGCGAGCAGGCGAGAATCCGGGCCGAGGGGCGGCGTCGGCGTCACCGCGGAACCGTGCGCCTCGAGCGCCGCCACGGCGGCCGGGATGTCGACCCTCGCGTGGTAGGCCTTGGTCAGCAGCACGGGGGCCGCGACGGCGGGCCGGCCCTGCAGTGCGTGGGCCACGTCGTCGATCGTCGGGCCGTGGTGGTCCAGGTACGACGTGTGCACCTCGCGGCCCGGCTGGCGCAGCCGCACGGCGTCGGCGATCCGCTCGATGGCGGCCGCGTGGCGCGGGTCCGCCGAGCCGTGCGCGATCAGCACGATGTCCATCAGATCTCCGCCCCCGCGTAGCGGTCCGGAGCGTCGGCCATGCCCGCGGCCATGGTGGCACCGTCGGCTTCGTCGATCAACAGGAACGCCCCGGTGCGCCGCAGCTCGTGGTAGTCGTCGATGGGCAGGTCGTCGGCCAGCCGGATGCGGACGCGGCCGATGTCGTTGAGCTCCAACTGCTGAGGGGCGCGGATGTATTCGACGGCCTCGATGTCGAGCTGGTCCAGGATCTCCTCCACCAACGCCCGGACGGTGCGGGTGCCGGCCCGCAGCAGCACGCGGTCGCGGGGGCGCACCGGGCGCTCCGAGAGCACGCACACCATGCCGCTGACGGTGCGGGTGACGTGCCCGGGCTCTTCCGCAGAGGCGAGCAGGTCGCCGCGGGAGATGTCGATGTCATCTGCCAACCTGACCGTCACCGACTGCGGCGCGAAGGCCTCAGTGAGCTCGCGCACCGTGCCGTCGGCCTGACCCTGGTCGATGCCGACGACGCGCGAGCGGCGGCCAGAGGGCAGCACAGCGATCTCTTCGCCCACCCGGACGATGCCTGCGGAGATGCGTCCCGCGTAGCCGCGGTAATCGCGATGCCCGTCCGATTGCGGGCGTAGCACGGCCTGCACGGGCAGCCGCAGCGGCTGGGTGGCCGGGTTTGTGCCCACGGGCACCGCTTCGAGGTGCTCGAGCAACGTCGGGCCCGAGTACCAGGGTGTGTTGGCGGAGCGCTCCACCACGTTGTCGCCCCGCAGCGCCGAGAGCGGCACCGCGAGCACGTTCTGGATGTCGAAGCGCGCGGCCACCGTGCGGGCATCAGCGACGATCTCGGTGAAGCGGGATTCATCCCAGTCGACGAGGTCCATTTTGTTCACCGCGATCGCGACGTGCCGCACTCCCAGCAGCCCCGTCACTGCGAGGTGCCGACGCGTCTGTTCGACGACGCCGTGCCGCGCGTCCACCAGGATCAGCGCCAGCTCTGCCGTCGAGGCGCCGGTGACCATGTTGCGCGTGTACTGCACGTGGCCGGGGGTGTCGGCGAGTACGTAGGAGCGATTGGCCGTCGAGAAATAGCGGTACGCCACGTCTATGGTGATGCCCTGTTCGCGCTCGGCGCGCAGACCGTCGGTCAGCAGCGCCAGGTCCGGGCCCTCGAGCCCGCGCTCGCGGGACACCCGGTCCACGGCGTCGAGCTGGTCCGCCAGCACGGATTTGGTGTCGTACAACAGCCGGCCCACGAGCGTGGACTTACCGTCGTCGACGGAGCCCGCGGTGGCCAGACGGAGAAGGTCGTGCGTGCTCATCAGAAATACCCCTGCTTCTTACGGTCTTCCATCGCAGCCTCGGAGAGGCGGTCGTCGGCACGCGTGGCGCCGCGTTCCGTGATCCGCGAGGCAGCCACCTCGAGGATGACGTCCGACACCTCGCGGGCATCGGATTCGACGGCGCCGGTGCAACTCATGTCGCCGACGGTGCGGTAGCGCACCGTGCGGGTCTCGAGCGTCTCCCCGTTGGTCGGGCCGCCCCAATCGCCTGGCGCGAGCCACATGCCGTCACGCTGGAACAGTTCTCGTCGGTGGGCGTAGTACAGGCTGGGCAGCTCGATCTGCTCCCGCTCGATGTAGCGCCAGACGTCCAGCTCCGTCCAGTTGGACAGCGGGAACACCCGCACGTGTTCGCCCGGCGCATGCCGGCCGTTGTACAGGTCCCAGAGTTCGGGCCGCTGCCGACGCGGGTCCCAGGCGCCGAACGAGTCGCGCAGCGAGAAGACGCGCTCCTTGGCCCGGGCCTTCTCCTCGTCGCGGCGGCCGCCCCCGAAGACGGCGTCGAACCGGCCCTTCTCAATGGCGTCGAGCAGCGGCACTGTCTGCAGCGGGTTGCGGGTACCGTCGGCGCGCTCACGGAGCCTGCCGTCGTCGATGTAGTCCTGCACGCTGGCCACGTGGAGCCTGGCGCCGACGCGCTCGACGGTGCGGTCACGGTAGTCAAGCACCTCCGGGAAGTTGTGCCCGGTGTCGACGTGCAGCAGCGAGAACGGCAGCGGGGCGGGCGCGAACGCCTTGAGCGCCAGGTGCAGCATGACGACGGAATCTTTGCCGCCGCTGAAGAGGATCACGGGGCGTTCGAACTCGCCCGCGACCTCGCGGAAGATGTGGATGGCCTCTGATTCGAGGTGTTCCAGGTGGCTCAGGATGTAGCTCATGTGTGTAGTCCGCATTCCGTCTTGTTCTTGCCCGACCATCGGCCGGCCCTGGGATCCTCGCCGGCCGCGACCGGCCGGGTGCAGGGCTGACAACCGATGGACGGGTAGCCCTTCTGGCGCAGCGGGTTGAGGTGGACGTCCTCCTCGAAGGCGAACCGGTCGACGTCGTCGTCCGTCCACGCCGCGATGGGGTTGATCTTGATCATGGCGCGCTTGGCATCCCAACCGACGAGCGTGATGTCGGTACGGGTGGGCGCGTCGACGCGGCGCATGCCCGTCACCCAGGCACTGTGCCCGCTGATGGCGCGCTCCAGGGGCTCGACCTTGCGGATCGCGCAGCAGCGATCGGGGTTGGACTCGAAGAGCCGTGGCCCGTGCTGCGCAGCCTGCTCGTCGACGGTGAGCAGCGGCAGGACCGTGCGCAGCCGGACCCGGCCGGCGTAGTGGTCGCGCGTCTCGAGGGTTTCCGGGAAGTGGAAGCCGGTGTCGAGGAAGAACACGTCGAGAAATGGGGCGCTCTGGGCGATGAGCTCGACGAGCACCTCGTCACCCATGGACGAGGCGGCCGTCACGTCGGAGCCGAACGTGTCGGCCGCCCAGGTGAGCACCTCGCGGGTGAGCGCCACCCGCCCGAGGTGCCCCTGATAGCGCTCGTCGGCCTCCAGCCCCGTGAAACGCGCCTGCGCCTCTGCCGCGGTCTCGCGGAGGGTCATCGGAGGTCGTCCTCCTCCGCGCGGTGCGCCCACTGACGGAAGGATTCCCCGTCGATCCGCTGCGCGAGGAAGGTGCGAGCGAGCCGCTCGATGTACTCCGGCAGGTCTTCGGCGGCGACCTTCAGCGCCCGCGTCTTGCGCGCGAGCTGGGGTTCGAAGCCCAGGCCGCCGCCCAGGTGCACCTGGAAGATCTCCGTCAGGTTGCCGTCGGCGTCCTGCTGCACCATGCCCTTGAGGCCGACGTCCGCCACCTGAGTGCGGGCGCAGGCGTTCGGGCACCCGTTGACGTGGATGGTGAACGGCACGTCGAAGTCCGGCAGCCGAGCCTCGAGTTCCTCGACGACGGTGCGTGCCCGGGCCTTGGTCTCGACGAGCGCCAGCTTGCAGAACTCGATCCCGGTGCAGGCCATCACACCCCGGCGGAACTCAGAGGGGCGCGCCTGCAGGTCGAGTGGGTTGAGCGCCGCGACGAGGGCCTCCGTGTTCTCCAGGGGGACGTCGAGCACCAGCAACTTCTGGTGCGGGGTGAGGCGGACGCGCCCGGACCCGTACTGCGACGCCAGGTCGGCGATGCGCTTGAGGCGCGTGCCGGAGACGCGGCCGGCGATGGGGGCCACGCCCACCCAGAACAGCCCGTCGTTCTGCGGGTGGATGCCGATGTGGTCACGGCGTGCCTGCGACACGTCCGGGGCCGGACCGTCCACGAGGCGGCGGTGGAGGTACTCGTCCTCCAGCACCTGCCGGAACTTCTCCGGGCCCCAGTCCGCCATGAGGAACTTGAGGCGTGCCTTGTTGCGGAGGCGGCGATAGCCGTAGTCGCGGAAGATCGACGTGACGCCGGCCCACACGTCGGGGATCTCGTGCAGCGGCACCCATGCGCCCAGCCGCTGCGCGAAGATCGGGTTGACGGACAGTCCGCCGCCCACCCACAGGTCGAAGCCCGGCCCGTGCTGCGGGTGCACCACGCCGACGAACGAGATGTCGTTGGCCTCATGCACGATGTCGAGCGTGGTGTTGCCGGAGATGGCGGTCTTGAACTTGCGCGGCAGGTTGGAGAACTCCGGGTTGCCGATGTAGCGCTCCAGGATCTCCCGCACGGCGGGGGTGCCGTCGACCAGTTCGTTCGCCGCGATCCCCGCCACCGGGGAGCCGAGAATCACCCGGGGCACGTCGCCGCAGGCCTCGGTGGTGGAGAGCCCCACCGCTTCGAGACGCTCCCAGATTTCAGGGACGTCCTCGATGCGGATCCAGTGGAGCTGGATGTTCTGGCGGTCCGAGATGTCCGCGGTGTCGCGCGCGAACTCGGAGGAGATGCCGGCGATCACCCGCAGCTGTTCGTTGGACAGGGCGCCGCCGTCGGAGCGCACGCGCATCATGAAGAATTCAGCGTCGAGCTCCTCGGGCGCCAGCGTGGCCGTCTGGCCACCGTCGATGCCCTCCTTGCGCTGCGTGTAGAGGCCCCACCACCGCATGCGGCCCCGGAGGTCGTCGCCGGGGATCGACGCGAAACCCTGCTTCGAGTACACGTCGATGATCCGCTGGCGGACGTTCAGGCCGTCGTCGGCCTGCTTGAGTTCCTCGTTCGGGTTGAGCGGGGTCTTGTCGCCGTCCGCCCACGCGCCGGTCACCTGTACGCGCTTGGGCCGCGCTGCCACATCAGTCATGGGGGGTCCTTCTCTAGGGCCTTGTCACCCGCCCACAACCAGCCAGATGGCCCACCTCATTCCCCTCATCTCCTGCAGCGAACATGTCAATTCTTCAACTACGCGTCACGGGTACGCCGCGTGCGGCACCCTCACCCTCGACCGCGATGCCGTGGATGCCGATGAGACCGAGGAACACGGTGTCATAGGTGCCCCGCACCGTGACGTGCGCACCCGAGGCCTGCGTGAGCCGCACGTCGGCGGTGTAGCCGGCTCCCTGTGCGAAACCGAGGGCCGCCCGCTTGCCTGCCGCGATGTCCAGCCCGACGCCGGCGTCCGTCAGCGACACCTGGTGCGTGGCGGCGCGGGCTGCCTGGGCCGCGATCTCCCGGGCCTCCTGCTCGGCCGCGGCGTGTCCGGCGAAGTCCACCCCGAGGCCGACGGTGACGATGAACGCGGGGAGGGCCACCGCTGTCCAGACGGACAGCGACAACCCTCTCTCGTTTCTGCGACGCATGCCGCCATTGAACAGGTCTCCCGGGTCACCGTGTCCGGTGCTGCGGTCAGGCTGTGGACAACTCAGAGCACGGATCCCGGGCGGTAGGCCGCGGCCTCGGGATCAGCCTCGACGATCTCCGCCACCCGGGCGACGACGCGCGCCACCTGCGCCTGGGCCGTGCCGGCCAACTCGAGGGGGCTGCCCACGAGCCCGCCCAGTTCGTCGCGCGTGAGGCCGAGCCTGTCGTCGGAGGCCAGCCTGTCGAGCAGGTCGTTGGTGCGCGCGCCCTCGCGCAGATCCAGCGCCACGGCGACGGCGTGCTCCTTGATCGCCTCGTGCGCCACCTCGCGGCCGACGCCCTTGCGCACCGCCGCCATCAGCACCTTGGTGGTGGTGAGGAAGGGCAGGTAGCGCTCGAGTTCGGCCTCGATGACAGCCGGGAAGGCGCCGAAGTCTGCCAGCACTGTGAGGAAGGTCTCGAACAGCCCGTCGAGGGCGAAGAACGCGTCGGGCAGCGCGACGCGGCGCACCACGGAGCAGGACACGTCGCCCTCGTTCCACTGGTCGCCGGCGAGCTCACCCAGCATCGAGACGTAGCCGCGCAGGATGACCGCGAGGCCGTTGACGCGCTCGCAGGAGCGGGTGTTCATCTTGTGGGGCATGGCCGACGAGCCGACCTGGCCCTCCTTGAACCCCTCGGTGACCAGTTCGATGCCTGCCATCAGGCGGATGGTCGTGGCTACATTCGAGGGAGCGGCGGCGATCTGCGCGAGGGCGGTCACCGCGTCGTAGTCCAGGGAGCGCGGGTAGACCTGACCGGTGGAGGTGAACACCGCGCCGAAGCCGAGTTCCTCAGCGATGCGGCGTTCCAGCTCGGCCAGCTTGTCAGCGTCGCCCCCGAGAAGGTCCAGCATGTCCTGCGCCGTCCCGACGGGGCCCTTGATACCGCGGGCAGGGTAGCGGGTGATCAGGTTGTCGAGCCGGTCGAGCGAGACGAGCAGTTCGTCGGCGGCGGTGGCGAACCGCTTGCCGAGCGTGGTGAGTTGCGCGGCGACGTTGTGCGAGCGGCCTGTGAGCGGCTGGTCGGCGTACTGCGTGGCCAGGCGGGCGAGCTCGGAGAGCGTGGCGACGACGCGGACGCGTACCACCCGCAGCGATTCGAGCACCTGCAGTTGCTCGATGTTCTCGGTGAGGTCGCGCGAGGTCATGCCCTTGTGGATGTGCTCGAACCCGGCGAGCGCGTTGAATTCCTCGATGCGAGCCTTCACATCGTGGCGGGTGACGCGCTCGCGCTCATCGATGGAAGCCAGATCCACCTGGTCGACGACGCTCTCGTAGGCCGCGATCACCTCGTCGGCGTCAGCGCCCCCGAAGTCGACGCCGAGGTCGCGTTGGGCCCGGAGCACTGCGAGCCACAGCTTCCGCTCGGAGATGATCTTGGCCTTGGGGGCCCATATCTGGCGCATCTGCGTCGACGCGTAACGGTTGGCCAGCACATTGGGGACGCTCATGGCCAAATCCTAGCCTCCCCCTTCTGGCCCTGCGCTCGCTGGGCGTCCTGTCAACGCCCGCTTCGCCTCTTGGCCAACAACCGCTGGAGCAGGACGAACACCAACAGCACTGCGCCCGTGATGATCGTCAGGTACTGCGGGTCGATCGAGCCGTCCTTCGTGATGATCAACCGCAACACCTGCAACACCAGAACCCCGATGACCGACCCCAGCACGTAGCCCGCCCCTCCCGTCAGCAGGGAGCCCCCGATGACGACGGCCGCGATCGCGTCGAGCTCCCAGCCCAAGCCCGTCACGTTGCGCGCCGAGCCCTGCACGCTGGCGGTGTACACCACCGCCGCCAAGCCCGAGCATGCGCCCGAGATCACGTAGATCAGCAGCCGCGTCCGCGCCACGGGCAGCCCCATCAACTCGGCCGAGTTCTCCGACCCCCCAATGCCGTACACCGTGCGCCCCATCCGAGTGCGGTGCATGAAGAACACGGCGCCGAGCACGACGAGGAGCGCGATCATCACCCCAGGAGTGACCGTGAAGTCGTTGACCTTGGGCCCGTCGTACAGCTTCCACCTCGTCGACAGCCACTCGAACGGAGAGCCCTCGGGCGCCCGGACCACGTCAGTGGTGAGCATCGACGCGAGCCCGCGCGCCAGGAACATCATCGCCAAGGTCGCGATGAAGGGCTGAACGTTGAAGAACTGCACCATGACCCCGGCGAACAGCCCGAACAGCGACGCGAGGACGATCATCGCCAACACGCCCAGCCACCCGTTGAGGCCCTGGCCCATCAGCATCACCCCGGCCACGGAGCTGAAGGCGACCACGGCCCCGACGGACAGGTCGATGCCGGCCGAGATGATCACCAGCGTCATGCCCACCGCGAGGATGAGCATGGGTGCCGCTCCTCCCAGCAGGTCCGACATCGTGCCGGGGTGGAACACCCGACCGTAGGCGACCTGCGCGTAGATGAGCATGCCCAGCAGCAGCGCCAACGCGATCAGGGTGGGCAGCAGGCGCTGGGCGCGATGCCACCACCCGGCCACGCCACTCGCGCGGGATTCCTGGGCGCGAGGCAGATCGGGTGCAGGCCGCACCTCGTCGACGAGCGTGTTCGGCGCGTTCACGACACGACCTCCTTCGGTTCAGACCCGGATCTTCTGCCCGACGGCGCCGCGGGCGCCCCGGGCGTCTTCCGGCGGAACAGCAGATTACGGATCCGCTCGGACTGCAGCAGCACGAGGACGATGATCACCAATGCCTTGAACGCGGGCGTGGCGGCTGACGGCACTCCCAGGAACACCACGGTCTTGTTGAGGGTCGCGATCAGCAGTGCGCCCATCGTCGAGCCTAGGACGGAGAACTTGCCCCCCGCCAGGGAGGTGCCACCGATCACGACCGCCAAGATCGCGTCCATCTCCATCAGGTTGCCGGTGCTCGACGGGTTGACCGTCATCACCTCGGAGACGTTGAACATCCCGGCGACCGCGGCCAGGACGGCCGCCAGCGCATAGACGGCGATGAGGATGGGCCGCGGCCGGATGCCCGCCAGGCGGCTGGCGTGCGGGTTGATCCCGATGGATTCGATCATCAACCCCAGCGCAGTGCGCCGCATCAACAGCGCGACGAGCACGACGATGACGAGCGCAAGCACGAAGCTGGTGGGGATGCCCAGAATCTGGCCGTTGGCCAGCAGCCGGAAGGGCTCGTTGCGCGCGTTGGTGTTCTGCCCGCCCGTGACCACCCGGGCGATCCCGCGGGCGGCCATCATCATCACCAACGTGGTGATGAACGGCTGCAGCCCCACGACGGCGACCAATACGCCGTTGACGGCGCCGAGCACGACGGCCAGGAGCACCGCAAGGCCGATCGCCTGCAGCATCGCGGCGACCGACGTCGGGTCGCTCAGGTTGCTGAGCGTCTGCATCGCGACGGCGCCGCCGACCGCCATCATCGAACCCACCGACAGGTCGATGCCCTCGGTGGCGATCACGAACGTCATCCCCAGGGAGATCATGATGATCGGCGCGGAGACGCGCAGGATGTCGAGGACGTTGCCCGTCATCATCCCAGTCGTCGGGTTCAGGCCGACGGACAGGTAGCGCGGATCCTTGAACGTGTTGACCAGCAGCAGCACCGCGATGCCGACGATGGCCCAGAACCACGAGGCCCGAAGGACCGTCTTGACCCGGCTCATGCCCCGGCCCCCGTCCCGGCGCTGGCGCGCTCCTCGGCCCCGGGCTCGGATTCCGCCGCGATGATCGAGACGATGGACTCGGCGCTCACGCCCGGGCCGTTGACCACTTCGCCCACCTTCTCGCGGTCCTTCAGGATGACGATGCGCTCGGACAGACGCACCACCTCCTCCAGCTCGGAGGAGATGAACACGACGCTCATGCCGCCGTGCGCAAGTTCGGCGACAGTCTCCTGGATGTCCGCCTTGGCCCCGACGTCGATACCTCGGGTGGGCTCGTCGAGCAGAAGCAGCTCGGGGTTGGTGGCGAGCCAGCGGCCGAGCAGCACCTTCTGCTGGTTGCCGCCGGACAGCAGCCGGATGGGGCGGTCAGGGTCCCGTGGCCGCACGTCGAATCGCTCCATGTAGGTGTCGACGAGCTTGTCGACCTCCCTGGCTCGGACCCTGCGCATCCAGCCGCGGCGGGCCTGGACGGCCAGCATGATGTTCTCGCGCACGCTGAGGTCGCCGACGACGCCGTCCTCGCGCCGGTTCTCGGTGGAGTAGGCGATTCCGTGCGCGAGGCCCGCCACCGGCGACCCGATGGTCACCTTGCGGCCCTTGACCTCGATCGTGCCGGAATCCGCCTTGTCCGCGCCCGCGATCAGCCTCGCGAACTCGGTTCGTCCGGAACCGAGCAGGCCGGCGAAGCCCACCACTTCACCGGGGTGGATCTCCACGTCCGTGGGGTTGATGGCGCCCTTGCGCCCCAGGGCCTTCGCGGAGAGCAGCGGCGTTCCGGTGCGGTCCCGCGCCTCCCTCTGGCGGTTCGAGCCCAGCGCCTTGAGCGACTCGAAGTCCTTGCCGATCATCTTCGAGATCAACTCGGTGCGGTTGAGTTCGTCGACGAGGTACTCGCCCACGAACTGCCCGTTCCGCAACACGGTGATCCGGTCGCTGATCTCATACACCTGATCGAGGAAGTGGGAGACGAACAGGATGGCGACGCCCTGATCGCGCAGGTGGCGGATCACGGTGAAAAGCACCTCGACCTCGTTGGCGTCGAGGCTCGACGTCGGCTCGTCGAGGATCAGCACGGTGGAATCCGTGGCCATCGCCCGCGAGATCGCCACCAACTGCTGCAGGGCGATCGAGATCGACGACAGGGGCGCCCGCGGGTCGAGGTGTCCCAGACCCAACCGCGACAGCGCCCTGCGGGCCTCCTCGTGCGTCTTGCGCCAGTTGATGCCAACCGGTCCGCTGACCTCATGGCCGAGCATGACGTTCTCGCCGATGCTCAGGTTGGCGCAGAGGTTGACCTCTTGGTAGACGGTGGAGATGCCAGCCGCCTGGGCCGAGGCCGTGCCGGTGAGGTGCCGCTCAACCCCGCCGACGAGGATCTTGCCGGAGTCAATCTGGTAGACGCCCGTGAGCGCCTTGATGAGCGTGGACTTGCCGGCCCCGTTCTCCCCCATCAGGGAGTGCACCTCGCCCGGAAGCAGGCGGAAGCTCACGTCATCTAGCGCCTTGACGCCGGGAAACGTGATGGACACCCGCTGGACCTCGACGACGGGCTCGGTCATCGTGCACGCACCTCTCGTGTGAGCGTGGGGCCGCCGGATCACCGGCGGCCCCGCGCGGTTTCGGAACTGCCTAGCCTCAGGCTAGAAGCCCATGCCGTCGTCCAGCGCCTTCTGGCCCGCCTCGGCGGAGTCGAAGGCCTCGCCCGGGACGATGATGGTCTTCTCGACCGACTCGCCCGCCAGCGCCTTGTTCACCGCGTCGATGGCCAGATCGCCGAAGAACGGGTTGTACTGAGCCACGAAGCTCAGATCGCCTGCCGCCAACGCCTCAAGCGCGCCGGAGGTGCCGTCGATGGTGGCGATCTTGACGTCGGTGCCAGGGGTCAGGCCCGCATCCTTCACGGCCTGCGCCGCGCCGATGCCCATCTCGTCGTTCTGCGCGAAGATGAACTGGATGTCGTTGTTGTTGGCGCGTAGCACGGTCTCGGTGACCGACTTGCCTTCATCGGCACTCCAGTTCGCCGTCTGGGAGCCCACCTTGTTCCAGCCCTCAGCGCCGGCGATGGCGCCTTCGAAGCCCTCGTTGCGCTCGTTGACCACGGACAGGCCGGGCACGCCTTCGAGCACGTAGTAGTTGGCTCCGTCGGGGAAGGCCGTCAGTGCCCACTCCCCCACCTGCGCCGCTACTGCGACGTTGTCGGGGGCGATGCGGGTGACGTAAAGGTCTTCGTTGCCTTCGACGCCGCGGTCCAGCAGGATGACCGGGATCTCCGCCTCCTGGGCCAGCGCGAGCGAATCGCCCCAGCCGGACGCTTCGGTGGCGGTGAGCAGGATCACGTCGACCTCGTCGTTGACGAAGGTGTTGAACGCGTTGATCTGCGAGTTCTGGTCTGTCGGGCTCGACGCCGGCGCGTACTTGAGGTCGAAGCTGGCGTCTGCTCCGAATGCGTCGCGGACGGCCTTCTCGTGTGCATCGCGCCATCCGCCTTCGGGACCTACGGCCACGTAGCCGACGGTAATGGCGTCGCTGCCGGCATCGGTAGCGGGATCTGTGGTAGTGCCGGAGGTGGCTCCGGCGGTGGCATCGGTTGTGGGCTCGGGATCTGCGTCACCCGCACACCCGGCCATCGTGAGGGCTAACGCCCCCGCAGCGAAGAAAGTGATGAGAGCGCGTGCCCCTTTGGTAAATGCCATGGTCTCCTCCTCGAGCCGGCTGGTCGCCAAATTGGCGTTGTTACCGAGAACATTCTTGCACTAGCGGCAACAATCGCGCCATGGGAACCACTGGGTGTTACCCCTTCGTTACTATGCGCGGGAGGGCGGTCGAGGATCTGACCAGGAGCTCGGGCTCGATCAGCTCCCTGTCCTCCACTGTGCGCCCCTCGATCGCCGCGATCAGTTCGAGGAGGACGAGGCGCCCCAGCGCCGCGAAGTCCTGCCGCACGGTGGTCAAGGGTGGGAGGAAGTGGCGCGCATCCGGTATGTCGTCGAACCCGACGACGCTGACGTCCTCAGGGACTCTGATGCCCCGGTCCATGAAGCCATGGATCATGCCCAGCGCCATCTGGTCGTTGGCCGCGAAGATGGCGGTGGCCCCACGAAGCTCGACTGCGCTCGCGAAGGCGTATCCCGAATCCGACGACCAGTCGCCCTTGGCCGGCTCGACGATCGGCAGCCCTGCCTCCCCCAACGCCGCGCGCCACGCATCGGCCCGGGCGCGGGCGTCGAACCAATCCAGGGGGCCGGCCAGATGGAGGATGTTGCGGTGGCCGAGCTCCAGGAGGTGGGCCATGGCCATCGACGCCCCGGCCCGCTGGTCCACGGAGGCGGTGTGAAGGTCGGCGTCCGGCTCCTCCTTGATCACCAGCATGGGCACCGCGATTGGGCCCTCGCGGAGCCTGTCCAGAGAGGAGGCCCTGGGCGCGATGACGCATAGGGCGTCCACCCCCTGCTTACGGAAGTCCGCCAGGCCTGCGTCGACGTGTCCGTCGTCGTCACCGGTGGCCGCATACGCGGTGACCGCATACCCGTGCCGACGGGCGGCGCTCTCGACTGCACGCAGCGTCGTGTTGGGTCCGTATTCGGAGGGCGAATCGACGAAAGCGCCGATGCGCATCGTCCGGTTGGTCTTCAGCGCCCTGGCGATCGAGCTACGCGTGAAGCCGAGTTCGTCGATGGCCGCCAGCACGCGGAGGCGCGTAGCCTCGCGGATGTTGGGGTGCCCGTTCAGGACCCGCGACACCGTCGTGTGGGAGACCCCGGCCTGCGCAGCCACGTCGTAGATGCTCGGCCGACCCACAACACCAGTCTGGATACTCATCACCGCCCTCCCGTCACGCCCTGTGATCATGATATGTCCCAGGGGGACGCGCGGACGGGCGGCGGTCAGCTTCTCGCGGGGCTCAACTCGCCGACCAGGTGCGGCTTGCCCTCCTTGCTCACGACGGCGAAACGCCGGCTCCCGTCCTGCTCGATGGCGGTGAAGCCCACCTTGCCGGGCAGCAGAATGGGTTTGGCGAACTGCACCTGCACCTCGTACGCCTCCGGCAGCCGACCACCCAGTGCGGCCACCGCCCGCGCGTGCGTCCACATGCCGTGGATGATCGGGCGCGGGAAGCCGAAGAGCCTCGCCGTGAGCGGGTACAGGTGGATGGGGTTCGAGTCGCCGGAGACCTTGGCGTACTGCCGGCCGAGATCCGCAGGCAGCCGCCACAGTTGCGACGGCGCCGTCGTGGGCGCAGCCAGGCGCACCGACTTCCCTGGTTCGCCGTCGACCTTCGCGCCGGTGGCCAGATAGTTGGAGGTGCCGCTCCACACCAGTTCGTCGCCCGCATGGATCTCGCCGACCATGTCGAACGCCGCGCCCTTCGCATGCGGTGCCAAGTTCTCCGTCCGCACCGACATCCTCAGGCGTTCGCCCACCCGGACCGCCCGGTGGAGCCGCATCGTGTTGGTCACGTGCACGAGCCCGGCCAGCGAGAACGGGAAGTCGTCCTGCGCCATCAGCGCCGCCTGGAGCGGGAACGTCTGCACGTGCAGCCACGTGGCGGGCACCTCGTCGCGGAGGGAGAACCCGGTGACGCGGCAGTACTCTGCGAGGCGCGCCACGTCCTGCCCCTGGTCCATCACCAGGAAGGAACGCTCCGGCAGTTGGGCGCGTCGGCCCTTCTTGGTCACCGCACCGGTCAGGGCCTTGAGCAGCAACTTGTTGACGTCGGGCAGTTCCCGCAACTCGATCACATCGCGTCCCATGGCTCAGGCCCCCACGAGGTTCTGGCCACACACCCGGATGACCTGACCGTCGACTCCGCCGGAGGCGGGGCCGCAGAGGTAGGCGAGGGTCTCGGCGACATCGACTGGCTGACCACCCTGGCTCAGCGAGTTCGTGCGGCGGAAGATCTCGCGCTGCAGGAACGGGATGGCCGCGGTCATCTCCGTTTCGATGAAGCCGGGGGCCACAGCGTTGGTCGTGATGGGCCGGTCCCGGAGTTCGTCGCGCATCGCCCAGACCAGGCCCATGACCCCCGCCTTCGACGCCGCGTAGTTGGTCTGGCCCTTGTTACCGGCGACACCGGAGGTCGAGGCGATCCCGACGATGCGGGCCTCCTCGCCGAGCCCGCCAGGGACGTCGTTGTTCAGGAGGTACTCGTTGATACGCATCTCGGCGGCGAGGTTCACGTCGAGGACGGAGCCCCACAGTTTCTCGTCGAGGTTGGCGAGCATCCTGTCGCGGGTGATGCCCGCGTTGTGGACGACGGCCCAGATGTGACGGCCGGGGTACCGGGAGGCGACATGCGCAGCAATGCGTGCACCCGCGTCGGGGACCGTGATGTCGAGCTGCAGCGCGGAGCCCTGCACCTCGTTGGCGACCTTGGCCAGCGCGTCCCCGGCGCCGGGGATGTCGACGGCGACCACCAGGGCCCCGTCGCGCGCGAACGTGCGGGCGATGGCCGCGCCGATACCGCGGGCGGCGCCGGTCACCACGACGAGGCGGTCCGCGAACGGCTGGTCGGTCACGTCATGAGCGATCTCCGCCGGCCCGACGCGCCACGCCTGACCGGAGACGAACGCAGAGCGGCCCTCCAGCAGGAATGACATCGTCGACGCGAGGTCCGACGCAGACGCCCCACCGCGCAGGAAGACCAGGTTCGACGTGGCGCCGCCCCGCAGTTCCTTGCCGACGGTGCGGTTGATGCCGTCGATGGCCTGCGCCACCGTCTTCGCCTCGAGGCCCTCGACCTCCGAGGCGTCGGTGGCGAGCAGGATGACGCGCCCGGAGGGTTCCAGCCCGCGCATGACCGGGCGCAGCAGTTGGCGTAGCCCTTCCAGTTGGGCGATCTCCCGCAGTCCCGTCGCGTCGACGACGAGCGCTCCCGGGCGCTGGGGGTAACGCGGCGCCTGCGCGCGCCCCTTCTCGTCCTTGGTCCGCTTGTCGGCCACGTCCAGGAGCGGCTCCCCGGGAGTCACGCCCAGCCGGGCGAGCGTTTCGCGGGCGATGCCGCCCCCGTCGAGTTCACCCAGCAGCACCTCGCCCGTGGGCATGGTGCGGCCACGACGCAGGGTGGGTGGTTCTGACACGCCCAGCTTGCCGGCGACGAACTTTCCGGCGGGCGTCCCGTAGATCATTTCGAGAACGTCCATGTCAGGCCTCCAAAATGGCGACGATGCCCTGGCCACCGGCCGCGCAGATCGAGATCAGCCCGCGCGAGCCGGGTCCCTTGGCGGCCAGCATCTTGGCAAGCGAGGCGGCGATCCGGCCGCCGGTGGCGGCGAACGGATGTCCCGTGGCCAACGACGACCCCTTCACGTTCAGCTTGGC
This sequence comes from Tessaracoccus sp. MC1865, assembly GCF_017815535.1. Classification (NCBI taxonomy): domain Bacteria; kingdom Bacillati; phylum Actinomycetota; class Actinomycetes; order Propionibacteriales; family Propionibacteriaceae; genus Tessaracoccus; species Tessaracoccus sp. MC1865. Next base: position 2,385,755 of record NZ_CP072596.1, read on the forward strand.
GCGGTCCACTTCACCCAGCCCCTGCTCCTCGAGTGACTTCAGGGTGGCCACCACGGTGGAGGCGAACGCCTCGTGGAACTCGTAGAGATCGAAGTCCTGCAGCGTGAGCCCGTTGCGCTTCAGCAGTTCCGGGATGGCCCGAGCGGGAGCCATCAGGAGGTCCTCGGAGCCGGTCACGTAATCCGACGCGGCGACCTGCGCATCGACGACCTTGGCCAGCACCGGCCACCCCTGGGCCCGGGCGTGTTCCTCCTCCGCGAGCAGCACCAGTGCGGCGCCATCGGTGAGTGCCGTGGAGTTGCCGGCCGTCATGGTGGCGTTGTCCCTGCCGAACACGGTGCGCAGTTTGCCCAGCGCCTCGACGGTGGTCTCGGGTCGCAGGATGCCGTCCTTCGCGACCTTCAGATAGGGGGTGACGAGGTCGTCGAAGAAGCCCTCGTCCCAGGCCCCGGCGAGCCGCTGGTGCGACTGGTAGGCCAGTTCGTCCTGCTCTTCGCGACTGACGCCCCACTTGGTGGTGGTCATCGCCTGGGACTCGCCCATGCTGAGCCCGGTGCGGGGCTCCACGACGGCGGGCGGCACCGGCATCAGGTCCCCCGGGCGCAGCTTACTCAGCGCGGCCAGTTTCTCGGGCACGTTCCTCGCCCGGTTCAGGGCGAGCAGAGCCCGACGCAGCGGTTCAGTGACGACGATGGGCGCATCCGAGGCGGAGTCGACACCGCCGGCGATCGCCACGTCGGCCTGGCCGAGCCGGATCTTGTTCGAGGCGTAGACGACGGCCTCCAGGCCCGTTGCGCAGGCCTGCTGGAGGTCGCACGCCGGCGTCAACGGCGACAGTGCCGAGCCGAGCACCGCCTCGCGGGTGAGGTTGAAGTCGCGGGTGTGCTTCAGGACGGCCCCGGCCACCACCTCGTCGACCTTCTGCCCGGCCAGCCCGAAGCGGGCGACCAGGCCGTCGAGGGCGGCCGTGAGCAGGTCCTGAGCGGACGCCGCGGCGTACTTGCCGCCGGCCTTGACGAACGGGGTGCGGTTACCGCCGACCACCACCGCAGTGCGTGAGTTCATGAGGGATCCTCCGGAGCGCGGAAACATTATCTGTGACCGAGGGTAGCAGGTACGCGGAGTTTCGGGTACCGTGAGTTACATGAACAAGGTTGAGCAGATCGTCGACGGTCGCGCCGCCCGCTGGGAGCAGCACAACACCGAGCGTCGGCAGACGCTGGTGGAGGGCACCGTAAAGGCGATCCGCAAGCACGGCCCGGGCGTCGGCATGGATGAGATCGCCGCCATGGCGCAGACCTCCAAGACGGTGTTGTACCGGCACTTCGGCGACAAGGCCGGGCTGTACCAGGCCGTCGTCGCGTCGGTGCACACGTTCATCCTGCGGAAGTTGCCGCTCGAGAAGGGCGAGCATATGCACCCGGCAGAGCTCGTCTCGCAGGTGGCCGACGCCTACCTCGCCGTGGTGGAACGCGACCGCAACCTGTACCTGTTCGTGACCTCGCGACCCACGGGCGACACGCCCACGTCAGACCCGGTGGGCTCCATCACCGCCCGGATCGGCGACCAGGTCGCGGAGGCGATGCGTGCCTGGTTACGGCGCGAGGAGCTCGACGAGGACCCCGCCAACATCTGGGCCCACGGCGCCGTCGGTTACATCTGGGCCGTGGCAGACCGGTGGATCGTCACCAATCTGCGCCGCCCCAGAGCCGACGTCGTGGCCTACATCAACCAGTTCTTCACCCCGGCTTTCGAAGCACAAAAGACACAAAGGAGTGACACCCCATGACCATCACCCCCACCGGCGAAGGCCTGCGACGTGCCCTGGACGGTCCGTTCCATGCGCTGAAGCAGCGTTGGCGTAACGAGGTGAGCGCAGACGACGTGGTCCGCGACACTGACCTCAGCATCGAAGAGGCCCGCGAGTGGACGTTGGACAGGCTCAAGCGGCTGACCCAGCGCGAGTTCGTGACCGCCGGATTCCCCGCCGCGCAGGGCGGCACCGGCACCTCGGCCGAATCAGTGGCCAACTTCGAGATGATGGCCATGGGAGACCTCTCCCTCACCATCAAGTCCGGCGTCCAGCACGGCCTGTTCGGCGGCGCCATCACCAACCTCGGCACCCAGTGGCACCACGAGACGTTCCTGCCGGGCGCGATCGACGCGTCCCTTCCCGGTTGCTTCGCCATGACGGAGCTGGGCCATGGCTCGGACGTGCAGTCCATCGAGACCTCCATCACCTGGGACGCGGAGACCGGCGAGCTGGTCGTCCACTCCCCCAGCCCGACGGCGGCGAAGGCCTACATCGGCAATGCCGCCCGGGACGGCCGCATGGCCGCAGTGTTCGGCCAGTTGTGGGTCAACGACGTGCACCATGGCGTCCACGTCGCGCTCGTGCCCATCCGCGACGAGCAGGGCGACCCCATGCCGGGCGTCACCATCGGCGACCACGGCCACAAGGGCGGCCTCTTGGGCGTCGACAACGGCACCATCGCGTTCGAGCACGTGCGCGTGCCGCGCCGGATGCTGCTGGACCGCTACGGCGGCGTGGACGAGAACGGCGAGTACTACTCGCCCATCGCGTCGCAGAACGCGCGCTTCTTCACGATGCTGGGCACCCTGGTGCGCGGCCGGATCTGCGTGGGGGGCGGTGCTGCGTCGGCCACCCGCAAGGCGCTGAGCATAGCCGTGCGCTACGCCAACGGCCGCCGCCAGTTCCGCCAGCCGGGGCTGGGCGAGGAGATCCTGCTGATGGACTACCTACAGCACCAGCGCAGGCTGCTGCCTGACGTGGCACGCGCCTACGCCTACGGCTTCGCCCAGAACGAGGTGTCGCTGCAGCTTCAGCGGATCATGGAGGCCGACGGCTCGGATCCGCAGTCCGCGCGCGAACTCGAGACGCGCGCAGCCGGCATGAAGGCCGTGCTGACCCGCTGGGCCAACGACACGCTGCAGGAGTGCCGCGAGGCCAGCGGCGGCGCCGGTTACATGTCGGACAACGGCATCACGCTCGCCCGCCAGGACGCCGACATCTTCGCCACGTTCGAGGGTGACAACACCGTGCTCCTGCAACTGGTGGCCAAGGCGCTGCTGCTGGACTACAAGTCCACCTGGGGCGACATGGACCTGGCCGGCACCGCGCAAAAGACGGCCAAGCTCCTGGGCGGCCGCTTCCTGGAGCGGACCACAGCCCGTTCGGCCATCGACAGGCTGGTGGCGACGGCGAAGCGCAAGCCGGAGGCAGAGCAACTGCGGGCCCGAGGTTGGCACGTCGAGATGTTCGAGTACCGCGAGCGCCACATGGTCGAGGGCCTCGCCCAGCGCATGCGCGCGGCGGGCAGGGCCAAGTCGTTCGACGCGATCAACGCCTGCCAGCCGCACATGATCGAGGCGGCCAAGGCCCACGTCGACCGCGTGGTCCTGGAGGCCTTCATCGCGGGCATCGAGGAGTGCGGCGACGACTACGTCAAGGCGTTGCTGATCAAGGTGTGTGACCTGTATGCGCTCGCCACCATCGAGACGAACCGGGCCTGGTTCCTCGAGCACGAGGTGTTCGACGCCAGGCGCAGCAAGACGATCACGTCCACCGTCGATGCGTTGTGCGGTGAGTTGCGCCCGCAGTCGCTGGCGCTGGCGGAGGGTCTGGGCGTGCCGGAGGAATGGCTCGTCCATCCGCGCAGGGCCGTGCCGCCGATGATGCAGGCTGAGGCTCCCGTCGCCGAAGCGGAGGAGTTGCGCAAAGTCAGCTGATCGCGATCTCGGACCGAGTGTGGGGCAACTCCACCCAGGTGCGTCCGGGCGCCATCGCCAGTGGTCTGCCGCCGGCGACCGTGAAGGTGAACTTCTCCGCGATGGCGCCCTTCGCCCAGGTTCCCGTGACGGCCTTGCCGCCTTGGAGATAGAAGAACGGACCGCTGTTGTCGACGATGTCGACGACGGGGTCGGCCGCGCCGCCGCCCTTCCAGATCTTGTCCATCCGCCAGGCGGCCTGGATGATGAGCACGTTGTCGCAGACCAATTGGATGTCACCCTCGACGATGTGCGGTCCCCAGGGCTGCGTGCGGGCGTACTGCCGGCTGCCGGGGTCGTACTCGTAGCTCATGGCGAAGTCGCGGCCGTAGGGCACCTCCACCCTGTGACCGGCGCTGCCCGCGGTCGCTGACGACTGCGCGGGGTCTGCCACGAAGGGGAGGTAGTCGGCCGGGGGCGGCGCCGTCATGCGTTCGGCGAGCCGGGCCATCTCCGCGGGGTGGGCCATGATCGCCCGGTCGAACTGGCTCTTGCCGTTGGCCTTGTAGATCCGTGACCGGTCCACGCTGTAGGCGCCCTTGTCGCGCCACTCGAGGTAGGTCATCCGCTCGAGGTGCTCGTCGTGGGCCTTGACGTAGTTCATCACCCATTCCGCCGCCCCGGTGTTGCCCAGCACCGGGCCCATGGGGCTCAGCAGCGGGACGTCGACCGGGCGCATGGAGCGGATGGGGCCGACGGCCGCGGGGTACCTGCTGTGGAACACCGGCACCAGGCGCGTGTAGGAATCGCCGTTGGGCTGGCAGAACCACATGTCCGCGTCGGCGAAGCCGGCGGTCTGGGGGTTCTCCTGCTTGAGGTTGGGCACCTTGACCGCGACGGCGGGGCCGAGCAGCGTCGCGGCGTCCTCCACCGGCAGCCAGGTGAGGGGCGCGCGTGTCACCGGGGCAGGCGACGGGCTGGGCGAGGGCGACGGCTTCGGCGACGCCTTCTTCGACGGCGAGGGGCTGGGGGTCGGCGACTCGACGGTGGGCTGTTGATCCGTGGCGCAGCCCGCCAGTGCAGCGGTGCCGCCGAGCATGCCGAGAAGTAGGTGCCGACGCGTCGTCACTGACGTCCCCCTTGGTCGCTTACAAAATCGCCTCATGCTAGCGGAGGCGGACGCGGCCGATCAGCGCGGGAGAGGATCAGCGCCAGAAGTGATCAGTGCGGGATGCCGATGTCTGTGCGGTTGAACCCGTCGGCGTAGTCGATGCGACCCAGGAGCCCGTAGGCGTTGGCGCGGGCCTCGTCCACGTCGGCACCCCTGCCCACCACGCCCAGCACGCGCCCGCCGGCCGCGACCAACTGGTCGCCGTCGAGGCGGGTTCCGGCGTGCAGCACGTAGGCATCCGTCTCGTCGTAAGGCAGGTTGATCGCACCGCCGGGAGCCGGGACACCCGGATACCCGGCCGCGGCCTGCACGACGACCAACGCGGCACCGTCGCGCCACTCGAGCTCTCCCACGGTGTCGAGCTCACCGCGGGCCGCGGCCCGGAGCACCCCGGCCAGCGGGGTCTTCAGCAGGGCCAGAACCGCCTGGGTCTCCGGGTCACCGAAGCGGACGTTGAATTCGACGATGCGCAGCCCCTTCGACGTGAGGGCCAGGCCCGCGTAGAGCAGCCCGACGAAGGGCGTACCGCGTCGACGCATCTCGGCGAGGGTGGGGTTGATGACCTCGTCCATCACCTGCTGGGTGAGGCCCGGCTGGGCCCACGGCAGCGGACAGTATGCGCCCATTCCGCCGGTGTTGGGGCCGGCGTCGTTGTCGCCCACCCGCTTGTAGTCCTGGGCGGGCAGCAAGGGCAGCGCCCGTTCACCGTCGCAGATGGCGAACAGGGAGGCCTCCGGGCCGTCGAGGAAGTCCTCGATCACGACACGGCCGCAGCTCTCCGCGTGGGCGAGCGCCTCGTCGCGGTTGCTGGTGACGACGACGCCCTTCCCGGCCGCGAGCCCGTCGTTCTTCACGACGTAGGGGGCGCCGAACTCATCAAGCGCCGCTTCATACTCCTCGCGGGTGGTGCAGACGCGCGCATCGGCCGTCGGCACGCCTGCTGCGCGCATGACCTCCTTCGCGAACGCCTTGGAGCCTTCGAGGACCGCCGCCTCTCTCCCGGGGCCGAACGCGTCGATGCCTTCGGCGCGCAACGCATCCGCGACTCCGGCCACCAGCGGCGCCTCTGGGCCGATCACGACGAGGTCGATGGCGAGCCGTCGCGCGAGGTCCAGCACCGCTTCGGGATCCGCGGGGTCCGCGGAGTGGAGCGTGGCGATGGCGGCGAGCCCGGGGTTGCCTGGCACGGCGTGCAGCTCGGTGACGGAGGGATCAGCGACGAGGGCGCGGCCGAGCGCATGTTCGCGGCCGCCCGAGCCCAGCAGGAGGATCTTCACCCGCGACAGCCTAGTGGGCCACCGTGAGATCAGAGCGCAGGCGGATGTTCGTCGTCGGCGATGGGCTCGTGCTCGACGTCCTCTTCGATGTGCTTCTGGGTGCCGATCCGCATGCCGAACCAGGCCACCAGAGCCGTGGCTCCCACCGGGATGACCCACCACCAGCTCCACGGGAAGCCGCCCTCGCTGGTGGCGGCGATGATGAACCCGAGGCCGAACAGGGCGGCCCCGACCGCCAGTGCGATCACGATCCATTTCATTCTCGGCTGCACGGCCCCTCCTCGGATGGTTGATTGTCCGACCCTACGCATCTGACGGGTCACGATCACCACCCCGAGAGGTGCCACCGGCGGAGTCCACCACCGGCCAGGCGACATGGACGCACCCGTCCCGCAGGCTCACGCAGGCCCGCAGCTCGCCGATGGCGACCTTCTCGATCTGCCGGATCCGCTCGCGGCCCACGCCATACGCCCGGCCGATCTCGTCCAGGGTCTGCGGCTCCCCGCAGAACCCGAACCGGCGGCCCAGCACGTCCACGGCGCGCGCATCGCTGAAGACGAGCGGGTCCAGCAGCACGCGACACAGCCACTCCCCCTCGAGCGCCTCGCCGACCCCGGCCGCCTCGTCTACGAGTACCCCGCCGAGCCAGTCTGCGCCCAGCCCGTCCTCGCAGAACTCCAGGCCGACGGGGGTGCGCAGCTCCGCCAGCCACCGGATCATGTCCGGGTTGATCCCCTCCGATTGCAGGACCTCCCGGTTGTCGTCGGTGAACCGGCGCCAGGAGCCGCTGCCCTGGGCAGTGAAGAGGCCCGCCGCGCGTCGGTACACCGCATCCGTGTGGACGGGGATGCGGATGAGGCCCCCCTGGTCGGCTTCGGCGCGCCTCACCGTCTGCGCCAGCCACCAGAGGGCATACGAGGCGAACGTGGTGCCCAGTGTGTGGTCGAACTTCTCGACGGCGCGGACCAGCGCTGCGGCGGCTTCCTGGGCCCGGTCCTCCGACGGCAGCCGGCCGCTCCCCGACGCGCCAGCCACCCGCAGCACCAAGGGCAGGTGATCCTCGACCGCCCGCCTCCTGGCCTCGGCCCCCGCCTCGGCAACCCATTCCAGTTCCGTCTGGGGCCACCGTCGATCCCCCTGCTCCAGCAGATGGGTGGCGTAGAGCCCTGCCTCGATGGCCTTCCACGTGCCCCGCTCGGCGCTGATCCGCTGATGCATGCGTTCCCCCTCATCCGGTTGGGAACGACGCTATTAGGACACTCGGACAATTTCTGGCGACGGCTAGGGGGCGTCTCCAGGGTGCTGGGCGTCGTACTCGGCGTCCGCACGGTCGGCAGCTTCCTGGGAGCGCTGGATCATCAGGCGGAACCCGACGATCACCGCGATGAACGCGCCGCCGAGGGGCACGGCCCACCACCAGCCCCAGCCGATGCTCTCCTGGGTCACGGCGATGACCACCGTGCCGATCATGAACACGGTGATCATCGCGACGAGCGCCACGACGATGGGACGGACCCGCACGTCAGATCAGGTTGTGGATGGCGACCGACTGCTCGCGGCCGGGGCCCACCCCGATGCCGCTGATGCGCACGCCGATGAGGTGCTCGAGCCGCTTGACGTAGTCCTGTGCCTTGACGGGCAGGTCCTCGAAGGTGCGGGCGCCTGAGATGTCCTCGTGCCAGCCGTCGAGGTATTCGTAGACGGGCTTGGCATGGTGGAACTCGGACTGCGTCATCGGCATGACGTCGTGGCGCACGCCGTCGACCTCGTAGGCGACACACACGGGGATCTTGTCCCAGCCGCTGAGGATGTCGAGCTTGGTGAGGAACACGTCGGTGAAGCCGTTGATCTTGCAGGCCTGCTCCACCAGCAGCGCGTCGAACCAGCCACAGCGACGGGGGCGCCCGGTGGTGGCGCCGAACTCGCCGCCGACCTCGCGCAGCTTCTCCCCGTCCTCGTCGAACAGTTCGGTGGGGAACGGGCCCTCGCCGACACGGGTGGTGTAGGCCTTCGCGATGCCGATGGTCCGATCGATCCGCGTGGGGCCGACGCCGCCGCCCGTGGTGGCACCGGCCGCCGTGGGGTTCGACGACGTCACGTACGGGTAGGTGCCCTGGTCGACGTCGAGGTGGTGCGCCTGGGCGCCCTCGAACAGCACCACCTTGCCCTCGTCGAGCGCATCGTTGACGAAGCGGCCGGAGTCGATGATGTAGGGCCGGATGGTGTCGGCGTGCGCGAGCAGCGACTCGACGATCTCCTCCGGCATGATCGGGCGGCGGTTGTACACCTTGACCAGCAACTGGTTCTTCTGGTCGAGCGAGGCTTCGATCTTCTGCCGCAGGATGGACTCGTCCAGGATGTCCTGGATGCGGATGCCGAGGCGGTTGACCTTGTCGGAGTAGCAGGGGCCGACGCCGCGGCCGGTGGTGCCGATGCGGCGCTTGCCGAGGAAGCGCTCGGTCACCTTGTCGATGACCTTGTGGTACTCGGTGATGATGTGCGCGTTGGCCGACACATAGGGGTGGGGCACGTCGACACCGCGGTCCTTCAGCACGCGCAGTTCACCTGCCAGAACGTCGAGGTCGACGACTACACCGTTGCCGATCACCGTCGTGGTGCCGGGGTTCAGGATGCCGGACGGCAGCAGGTGCAGGACGAACTTCTCGCCGCCCACCACCAGCGTGTGACCTGCGTTGTTACCGCCGGAGTAGCGCACACAGAGATCCACCCTGTCGCCCAACTGGTCCGTCGCCTTGCCCTTGCCCTCGTCGCCCCATTGCGCTCCGACAACCACCACACTCGGCATCTGGCTACTCCCATTCGTACATAGAGATGGCCCCGCGCGTCGCTTGGGGCCGTGCCACCGCAGTCTACCCCGCCGGGGTGGACCCCACGCGGCGCTCCTCAAAGGGCGGCGAAAGGTTGGGCACAGAGCGCCCACCGATTGCGCACGGATGGAAGAATGGGTTCTGACGCGCGCACGCGCGCCGCGCAAAGACGCAGGAGTAGCGTGATGAAGAAATTGATCAATTCCCCTGACGACGTCGTCCGGAATGCTCTGAAGGGCGTCGAGGCCTCAGATCCCGAAGTCCGCGTGGATCACGACAACCGCATCGTCTACCGCGCCCAGCAGAAGGACCAGGGCAAGGTCGCCCTCATTTCCGGCGGCGGTTCCGGCCACGAGCCCATGCACGGCGGCTTCGTCGGGCTCGGCATGCTCGACGCCGCGTGCGCCGGTGAGATCTTCACCTCCCCCACCCCGGACCAGATGCTCGAGGCGACCACCACTGTCGACGGCGGGGCGGGCGTGCTGCACATCGTGAAGAACTACACCGGCGACATCATGAACTTCGAGATGGCGGCAGAACTCGCCGCCGACGCGGGGATCACCGTCGAGACAGTCATCGTGGCCGACGACGTGGCCGTGCAGGACTCCCTCTACACGGCGGGTCGCCGCGGTGTCGGCACGACGGTGCTGCTCGAGAAGATCGTCGGCGCCGCAGCCGAGGAGGGCCGCGACCTGGCGGCAGTGAAGGACCTGGCGCAGAAGGTCGCCGACAACGGCCGCTCCATGGGCATGGCGCTCACGTCCTGCACCGTCCCCGCCGCTGGCCGGCCCACGTTCGACCTCCCAGAAGACCAGATGGAGATCGGCATCGGCATCCACGGTGAGCCCGGACGGCACCGCGAGCCCATCGGCGACGCGAAGTCCGTGGCCAGGCAACTGGTGGAGCCCATCCTGCACGACCTCGACTTCACCGGCGCCCCGGTCATCGCCATGCTCAACGGCATGGGCGGCACCCCTCTCATCGAGCTGTACCTGATGTACGGCGAAGTCATCGAGCTGCTGGGCGAGGCCGGCGTCCGCGTCGAGCGCAACCTGGTGGGCAACTACATCACCAGCCTGGACATGGCCGGCTGTTCGCTCACTCTGCTGCGTGCAGATGACGACATCATCGGCCTGTGGGACGCGCCGGTGCGCACCGCCGGGCTACGGTGGGGCCTGTGAGCGAGAACGAACTGACCCTCGACGACCTCGCGGAGTGGCTGCGCCGGTTCGCGCAGATCGTCGACGAGAACAAGATCTACCTGACCGATCTGGATTCGGCCATCGGTGACGCAGACCACGGTGCCAACATGGCCCGCGGCACCGCGGCCGTCGTGACCACGCTGGACCAGGCCAACAGCATCGATGCGCTGTTGAAGAAGGCGGGGATGACGCTGGTCAGCACGGTCGGCGGCACCGCGGGCCCGCTCTACGGCACCCTGTTCATGAAGATGGGCATGGCCACGGGCCAGGTCGTCACGCTGAGCGCGGCAGACTTCGCGGGTGCCCTGCGCTCCGGTATCGACGGCCTGATCGCCCGCGGGAAGACGGAGCTCGAGGACAAGACGATGGTGGACGCGCTGCTGCCGGCCATCGACGCCCTCGACGCCGCGCTGGACGAGGGCGCCACCCTGAAGGACGCCATCGAATCGGCACAGGAGGCCTCGGCCGCCGGTCGTGACGCGACCGTCCCGCTGATCGCCCGCAAGGGCAGGGCCAGCTACCTCGGAGAACGCTCGGCGGGCCACATGGACCCGGGAGCAGCCTCGGCCACCTACCTGTGGGATGCGTTGTCGCACGTGGTGCAGGCCTGATGGCGGTCGGCATCGTCGTCGTCTCCCACTCACGACGGCTCGCGGAGGCGGCCGTCGACCTCGCGCTGCAGATGGTCCACGACGACCCGCCGCCCATCGCGCTGGCCGCCGGCACCATCGACGGTGGCATCGGCACGGACGCGACGGCGGTGACGTCGGCGATCTCAGAGGTGGACCGGGGCGACGGCGTGGTGATCTTCGTCGACATCGGCTCCGCCGTGATGAGCGCGGAGTTGGGGATCGAACTCTACGGCTCCAGGGGCCACGACATCCGCGTGCTGGCCGCCCCTTTCGTCGAGGGCATCATGGCCGGGGTGATCAAGGTCGCCAGTGGCGCCGGCATCGACGAGGTCGAGGCCGAGTGCGTGGCAGCGATGGGCCCGAAGCAGGCCCATCTCGGCACCCCGGAACAGGTGCGCGCGGCCCCCGAATCGAACCGCTCGGCGCAGGCGCGCGGTGAGGCGCGGTTGGTCAACGAGGCTGGGCTCCACGCCCGGCCGGCTGCGATGTTCGTCGCCAAGGCCCGCCAGTTCGACGCCCAGGTCCTGGTCAGCAAGGGCGTCATCGGCCCGGTTCCCGCCACGAGCAGCATCGGGCTCGCCACGCTGGACGCCCGGATGGGCGACTCCCTCTTCATCGAGGCCACGGGCGCTGAGGCGCAGGAAGCCGTCGACGCGCTGGTGCGTCTCATCGAGTCCGACTTCGCCGGCTGAGCCTTCAGTCGGCGTCGGCGGCGAGCGCCTGGTACGCCTCTTCGGACGAATCGCGCAGGAACTGCGCGCAACGGTCCTGCTCCTCGGCCTCACCGATCCGACCCGCGGCGACGCTCAGCGCGTACAACGCCCGGAGGAAGCCCCGGTTGGGCTCGTGTGCCCAGGGGATCTGGCCGCTGCCCTTCCAGCCGTTGCGGCGCAGCAGGTCAAGCCCGCGGTGGTAGCCGGTGCGGGCGTAGGCATAGGCGGCGATGTCGTTGCCGAGGTCGCTTTCGGCCAGACAGGTCTCGGCGAGCAGTGCCCAGCAGAGCGAGCTCTCAGGATGCGACGCTACGACGTCGAGGAACCCCCCGCTGCCCCGCTCGACGATCGCTTCGAGAGCGGGGTCCTCGGGCAGGTGGACCACGACGTCGGATGCCATGAGATTGGGGTGCGTCTCGCTCATGGCGACAGCCTACACAGCGCGCGTCACAGCAACCTGAAGGCGCTCCGCGGCGATCCCCGGCGTCCAGCACCGGTGCTCAGCGGTGCTCATGCATCTCACTGGTACCTCCAGCGTGCTCCCCACCGACCGGCGACACCATGGAGCTACGACGCGTAAGCGGGCGGACACGTCAGTCGAGGCAGAACTCGTTGCCCTCCGGGTCCTGCATCACGATCCAGCCCGCGTCGCCGTTGTCGGGCGCCGGCTCCTCGCGCCGCACCCGCTTGGCGCCGAGGCCGACGAGCCGCCCGCACTCCGCTTCGAGCACCTCCATCCGGTCGGCCCCCACCTGCCCGGGCGCCGCCCGAACGTCGAGATGGAGCCGGTTCTTGACCACCTTGCCCTCCGGCACCCGCTGGAAGAAGACCCTCGGGCGGACACCGTCGGGATCGATGATCGCGTTGATCGAGTTCCACTGGTCGCTGGGCACACCCCAGGCGACGAGCTGTTCCTCCCAGGTGTCGAACTCCGGCGGCGCCTCACGAACGTAGCCCAGCACCTCGCACCAGAATTGGCCGAGCGCCAGGGGGTCCGCACAGTCGAAGGTAACCTGAAAGTCGAAGCGTCGCGGCATGCCACCAGTGTGGGCCTTTTTCTCCGTGGCCGCTTGCGGGCCGTACACTTTCCCGCGGCCCTCCGCCTTCTATCTCTGGGAGACCCCCATGCCCCAACGTTCCGATCTGCGTAACGTGGCGATCATCGCCCACGTCGACCACGGAAAGACCACCCTCGTCGATGCCATGCTGTGGCAGTCGGGTGCTTTCCGGGAAGGCTCGGACGTCAACAACCGGGTGATGGACTCGATGGACCTCGAACGCGAGAAGGGCATCACCATCCTCGCGAAGAACACCGCCGTGCACCACCGCCGCCCCAACGGCGAAGACACCATCATCAACATCATCGACACGCCCGGCCACGCCGACTTCGGCGGTGAGGTCGAGCGCGGCCTCGAGATGGTCGACGGTGTGATCCTCCTGGTGGATGCCTCTGAGGGACCGCTCCCCCAGACCCGCTTCGTCCTGCGCAAGGCGCTCGCGAAGAAGCTCCCGATCATCGTGGTGGTCAACAAGGTCGACCGCGCGGACGCCCGCATCTCCGCCGTCGTCGAGGAGACCTACGACCTCTTCATCGACCTGCTCGACGACGACGCGGCCGATGGCCTCGACTTCCCCATCGTCTTCGCCTCCGCCAAAGCGGGCCGCGCGTCGACGACCCAGCCGGCGGACGGCACCATGCCCGACAGCCCCAACCTGGAACCGCTGTTCGACACCCTGTTCGACACCATCCCCGCCCCCGAATACGAAGAGGGCGCCACGCTGCAGGCGCACGTCACCAACCTCGACGCCTCTCCGTACCTGGGTCGCCTCGCGCTGCTGCGCGTCGTCGCCGGTGAACTGAAGCGCGGCCAGCAGGTGGCCTGGTGCAAGACCGACGGCACCATCCAGAACGTCAAGCTCACCGAACTGCTGCGCACCGAGGCCCTCGACCGGGTGCCCGCGGAGAGCGCCGGCCCCGGCGACATCGTCGCGATCGCCGGCATCCCCGACATCATGATCGGCGAGACCCTCTCGGATCCGGAGAACCCCAAGCCGCTGCCGCTCATCGCGGTCGACCAGCCGTCGATCTCCATGACCATCGGCATCAACACGTCGCCGCTCGCCGGCAAGTCCGGCAAGAACCTGACGGCCCGCCTCCTCAAGGCCCGCCTGGACCAGGAACTCATCGGCAACGTCTCCATCCGCGTCTCGCCCACCGAGCGTCCAGACACCTGGGAGGTCCAGGGCCGAGGTGAACTGCAGCTCGCCATCCTGGTCGAGATGATGCGCCGCGAGAACTTCGAGCTCACCGTGGGCAAGCCGCAGGTGGTCACCCAGGTCATCAACGGCAAGGTCCACGAGCCGATCGAGCGCCTCACAGTCGACATCCCCGAAGAGTTCGTCGGCACCGTGTCCCAGCTCATGGGGCTGCGCCGCGGCCGCATGGAACAGCTGGTCAACCACGGCACCGGCTGGGTCCGCCTCGAGTTCATCGTTCCGGCACGCGGCCTGATCGGCTTCCGTACCGAGTTCCTCACAGAGACGCGCGGCACCGGCATCATGAACCATGTCGCGGAGGGCTACGAGCCCTGGGCCGGCGACTTCCGCACCCGTCCCACCGGCTCGCTGGTTGCGGACCGCACCGGCTCGGTCACGTCGTACGCGCTGTTCAACCTGCAGGAGCGCGGCACGTTGTTCGTCTCCCCCGGCGCCGAGGTCTACGAGGGCATGATCGTGGGCGAGAACCCGCGTCCCGAAGACATGGACGTCAACCCCACCAAGGAGAAGAAGCTCACCAACGTGCGCTCTTCCACCGGTGACGAGCTTGAGCGGCTGATCCCGGCCAGGCAGATGTCGATGGAACAGCAACTGGAGTTCTGCGCGGCCGACGAGTGCCTCGAGGTCACCCCGGCCGTCGTGCGCATCCGCAAGGTGATCCTCAACGGCAACGAGCGTCAGCGGGAGCGCAACCGCCAGAAGAAGAACTAGCCGGACATGTAGAACGCCGGGCGTGCCTTGGGGGGATCTGCACGCCCGGCGTCCATGTTGCGGCCACGTTGCCGCTGGGCAAACATTCCGCCGACGGTGGAAAACCGTGTACGCCTACCGTACGACGGGAGGAGGGTCATTACAAGGATCCTTCAGCCAATTCGCGCTCGAGGTTGGCCCGCGCCGAGCGCTCCCACCGCTCCCGTCCGAGCTCTGTGGCGAAGATGCGGGGCCGTGCCAGCATGCGCTCAGCGAACGCCCGACGGCGGGCCCACCACTCCTCGGGGGTCAGCCCCGGGAGCTCCGCCCTGATCGCCTGCACGTTGGCCAGGTACCGTTCCCAGGTCAGCCCCAGACCGTGCAGATCTGCATCCGCGACGCGCGCGGCCCGCTGGTCGCCGTCCATGGGCGCGTGCGAGATCGTGATCAACACCAGCCGGCACACCTCGTCCACCTCGGTGGGGGGCAGGTGCGGCGCGAGGAGAGCGCGGGCCTCCTCCGCCGAGGCCAGTTCATCCTGCGGAGAGGTGTTGGTGTGCACCGCGTCGTGGCACCAGTAGGCCAGGCGCTCGAGGTCACCGGCACCCAGAAGGTCGAGGGCCTCCAGCCCGTCGGTCAGGTGCGAGACGCCGTGGTAGCGACGGTGGGGTTCGCGCCACCGGGCCAGCAGTTCCGCCGCCACCTCCTCCGGGAGCGGGTCCGTCACCACAGGCGCACCACCCCGTGGGCGATGCCCGCCCACAATGCGGCCCACAGCACGCTGGCGAAGGTGCCGATGATGAACAGCTCGCCTTTGCGGGAGGCGCCGGACGCCGACGTGGTCTTCAGGTCCGCGTAACGCCCGAGCCCCTTGACGGCGAGCACGATGGCGATGCCCTCCGGGAACCCCGCCACGAGGCAGCAGTAGACGGCGATGCGCTCAAGGATGCCCACCCACCGCCCGCCGGGCAGTTCCTGCTGGGCCGCGACCAGGCCCAGGCCCAGATTCCTCCGGGTTTGTTGCAGTTCGTCTTCCGCCTGGGCGGCAACCCGATCGATGCGGCGCAGCAGCCACCGGATCACTCCGTTGCCGAGCAGCGCGAACGCTCCGCCCGCCACCAGGACGGCACCTCTCGTCAGCAGATCCAGCACGCCTCAGACGCTACACGGCGACACCGACAGCCGGGGCGGTAAAGATGGGGCATTCGCCCGATGCGCCGGGGCGAAGAAGGTCCCTAGCTTCTGGCCATGAGTATCTCGACCCGGGTAAGACCCGCAGCGGCAGCCGTATTCGCCGCGATCCTCGCACTCGCGACCGCCATCCCGGCACAGGCCGCCCCCACCCGCATCCGCTACGACGCCCTGGGCGACTCCTTCGCCGCCGGCACCGGCGCCGGCGACCCGCTGGACCCCTGCGCCAGGACAGCAGCCCCCCACCCCCAGATCCTGAGTGGTCGCATGCAGCTGCAACTCGACGACTTCGCCGCCTGCGCCGGCGCCGGGCTGGACCACGTGGCCATGCAGATCCAGACCGCGCTCGATGCGGAGACGCGGCTGGTCACGCTCTCGCTCGGGGGCAACGAACTCGACTGGATCACCGCCATCCAGACCTGCGCCACGTTCCCGGGCTCCTGCGCCCTCATCGCCGAGCAGGGCCGGCAGACCGCCGCCCTGCTGCCGACGGCTCTGGTGCCCATCTATGCGGCAGCGCGGGCGATGGCGCCCAACGCGCAGTTGGTCGTGACCGGCTACCCGAGGCTCTTCTCCCCGGAATACGGCGACTACAGCGGCGTCTACATGGGGATGCCCTTCACCTTGCCGGCAGAAGACCAGACAGGTCTCAACAGCGTGATCGATGCCCTCAACACCTCGATCGCCCAAGCCGCGCTCGCCGTGCCGGGCACGCGCTACGTCGATGTCACTCAGCGCTTCATCGGCCACGGCGTGAATGCTCCGTCCGCTTGGATCACGGGGGCCTCCGCCGCGGCCCCCCTGCACCCGACATCCCAGGGTCAGCGGGCGTACGCAGCCGCGGTCACCGCTGTGGTTGAACCGGGCGCGTTGCGGTGACGGGTCCGAACCTTCACTGCGCGGTTCTTAAGCTAATGTCTTCATATGGCACGAATGAAGGATTGTCCTAACGTCGCCGGCGCTCTCTTCGACGTGGTCGGCTCCCGCGGTGAGTCCCGCGCGCAACGCCACCGCGCCCTGCTGGCCGCCGTCGACGACACCAACCGCCGGGTGCCGCCGCTGGACGCCCTGCGGTTCACCGTCGGTGACGAACTGCAGGGCATCTACGCCTCGGTGGAGGAGGCGCTACGGGCGGCCTACTTCCTGCGCCTGACACTGGCGCCGGAGGTGGACCTGCGCGTGGGCATCGGCGTGGGAGAGGTGAAGGTGATCGACGAGGAGCGGGGCATCCAGGACGGCAGCGCCTGGTGGCGCGCCCGGGAGGCGGTCGACGCCGTGCGCGCCCAGGCTTCTGACGCCGGCTACCGGGGAACCCGGACGGCCATCGTGGGCCTTGAGCCCCCGTCGGTCCTGCCCTCGACGGTGGGGCTCATCGACGCGCACCTCGCCCGGCTCCGGGGGGCCACCGTCGGGTCCCTGCTGGGCCTGCTCGACGGGCTGAGCAACGCGGAGATCGCGGAGCGGGAGGCCATCTCGGAGTCCGCGAACTCCCAGCGGGTGATCAACAACGACCTCCGGCCACTCGCCGACGCCATCCGGGCGGTCACGGGCTGCTAGCCCGAGGCTCAGTCCTCGTGCTCCGCTGGGTCCTCGGCCATCCGGTTCTTGCGGCCCATGGTCACGATCAGCGGGTCGACCGGCTTGATGACCGAGGGGTCCTTGCCGTCATAGTCGTGCAGGCCGAGGAACAGGCGCATGGCGTTGAGCCGGGCGCGCTTCTTGTCGTTGGACTTGATGCGGTACCAGGGGGCGATCGCCGTGTCGGTGTGCTTCAGCATCGCGTTCTTCGCGGCCGTGTAGTCGTCCCACCGGCCCAGCGACTCCAGGTCCATCGGCGACAACTTCCACTGCCGCACGGGATCGATCTGACGGATGGCGAAGCGCGTGCGCTGCTCGCGCTGCGTGACGGAGAACCACAGTTTCGTCACCGTGGTGCCGGCCTCGATGAGCATCTCCTCGAACAACGGCGCCTGCCGCACGAAGGTGTCGTACTCCTGGTCCGAGCAGAACCCCATCACGCGCTCCACGCCCGCCCGGTTGTACCAGGAGCGGTCGAACATCACGATCTCGCCCGCCGTCGGGAGATGCTGGATGTAGCGCTGGAAGTACCACTGGCCCCTCTCCCGTTCCGTGGGCACGCCCAGTGCCACGGTGCGGGCGTAGCGGGGATTGAGGTGCTCGGTGAAGCGCTTGATGGCACCACCCTTGCCCGCCGCGTCGCGGCCTTCGAACAGGATGACGTGCTTGGTGCCGCGGTCCTGCGCCGAATACTGGAACTTCAAGAGTTCGATCTGCAGCTGCCGCTTCTCGATCTCGTACTCGTTGCGCCCCATGAGGACGTCATACGGGTAGCGGTCGCGCCAGGTCTCCACAGCCTGTCCGAGCGGGTCGACGAGATACGGGTCCTCACCGTGCACATCGGTGACGGCGAAGCCCTCCGCGAGGAGTTGGTCGATGTATTCGCGCAGGCTCGATTGACTCATATCAGGATCCAACCACGTCCGGGTGAACAGAGGGCGAACACACGCGCGACCACCCCTGTTCGCCGACAGGGGACGAGACGCGCCGGTCGCCGTTTGGGTCCATGGGCAAGGATCGGGGCATGGCTGATATCACCCACAAAGGAAACCCCGTCCGTACCGTAGGCGAACTGCCCGCAGTCGGCTCCACCGCCCCGGATTTCGTGGTCACCGGCACGGACCTCGCCGAGGTCCGGCTGTCCGACTTCGCCGGCAGGAAGCTGCTCATCAGCATCTTCCCGTCGCTCGACACCGGAGTGTGCGCCACCTCGCTTCGCACCTTCAACGAGAGCGCAGCCGGCCTCGAGGGCGCCACCGTCCTGAACGTCTCGCGCGACCTACCGTTCGCGCACGCCCGGTTCTGCGAGTCTGAGGGCATCGACAACGTCGTGGTCGCCTCCGATTTCCGCACCGACTTCGGCGAGAACTACGGCGTCACGCTGGAGACCGGCGCGCTCAAGGGCCTGCTCTCGCGCTCCGTCATCGTGATCGACGAGCACGGGAAGGTCGTCTACACCGAGCAGGTGCCGGAGATCGGCCAGGAGCCGGATTACCAGGCCGCGCTGGCCGCGCTGAACTGACCCGAACGCGACACCCCCACGCTCGGCTGATGCTGAGCATGGGGGTGTGTCGTTGGCGGCGGCGTCAGCCGAGCACGGGCCGGATGTGCAGGCCGACCTCCGGGTCCACCAGCACCTCCTGGGCCGCGGCGATTCCGTCGGCCAGCAGTTCCGCGTCGACAGGAACGTTGCGCTTCACCAGCGCAAGGGCGATGGGGCCCAGTTCGTGGTGGCGGGCCGACGAGCCCACGAAGCCGACGGTGCGGCCGCCGTGTTCAACAGGGGAGCCCTGTTCCGGCAGCTGCGACAGTGAACCGTCCAGGTGCAGCTGCACCAGCCGCCGGGGCGGCCGGCCCAGCGTGTGCACGCGGGCGACCGTCTCCTGCCCGCGGTAACAGCCCTTGTTGAGGTGCGTGCCGACCAGGCCGATCTCGTTCGGGATGGTCTTGTGGTCCGTGTCGACGAAGAAGCGCGGCACACCGGCGGCCACGCGCAGGGCGTCGAACGCCCAGGTGCCCACGGTGGACTCCAGCTCGGCGTCCACCGGAACGAAGACGTCCAGCCCGCCGACATCGGAGTCGCGGACGCGCCACTGGGGATCCAGGGGCACCTTGTGCCCGACCCACGCGAGGCGCAGGTCGGTCCGTGGGGTGACCTCCACGCGCATCACGAACCGCATGGAGTCGAGGAACTCCACCAGCGCCTCAGCCCTGCCCGGTTCGGTCCAGGCGAGAAAGCTGGTGCCGTCGTCGGTGCCGTGGAGCACGTGCTCGATGTGCCCCGTGGGTGACAGGATCAGCGCCGTCGTGGACTGCCCCGCCCCCAGGCCGGACAGGTGTTGCGTGGTGATCGAATGCAGCCAGGTGAGGCGGTCCGGGCCGGAAATCTCGACGATCTCGCGGTTGGGCAGGTCCACTACACCCTCGCCCGAGGCGAGCGAGCGGGCCTCGGCGACGGGGTTCCCGAAGTGCCAGATGAGCCCCGCGTCGAGGCCCTTGTCCATGGCGACGGCGGCCATCAGACCCTCTTCAGGCGGGCCCACATGTGCGGACGCAGGTCGTGGGCGGTGGTGGAGCGGTCGAGCGCGTACATGAGGTCGCCCTCAACCTTGCCATACAGCCGCTGCCCGGACATGTGCTCGACGGCGGCGGACTCGCCGCGCACCACCGCGTCTGTGGTCATGTCGATGCGGGTCACCTGGATCTTGCCGATCAGGATCTCGGTCCAGCCCTCGGAGTTGGCCAGTTCCACCTCGACGGAGGCGTCGGGCTTCGGGCGCCAGAACCCGGTCTCCATGCCGAGCACCTTGGTGGCCCGGCCGATACCCTCCACGGCCTCCTGCTGCTCGGCGGGGTCTGCGTCGAGCAGGAAAGTCTGTGAGATGTAGTAGAGGTAGTCGTCCCCGTTGTGCTGGAACTCCATGCGCTGTTCGAACTGGAAGCCGTTGCCCTCATGGTCCGTGCCGTGGCCGGTGCCTTCCCAGCGACCGACCATCCAGCCCAGCGCCGTCAGTGCGGGATTGAGCCCCTCAGGGACCTCGATGTCAATATTCATCTGCGGTTCGGTCGACATGCGGGCCAGTATACGAAGCAGCCACAATGGGCACCATGCGTGTTGTGGTGACCAGGGTGCTCGAGGCCTCCGTGAAGGTCGACGGCGAGTTGGTCGGCGCGCTCGAGCGCCCCGGTCTGCTCGTCCTGGCTGGCGTCGGCCACGACGACACCTCCGACGACGCGGCAGCGCTTGCCCGCAAGATCTGGTCGCTGCGGATCCTCGCCGACGAACAGTCGGCCAGCGACATCGACGCACCCCTGTTGGTCGTCAGCCAGTTCACCCTCTACGCCTCGACGCGGAAGGGGCGCCGGCCGTCCTGGAGCCGCGCGGCAGGCGGCGGCGTGAGCGAGCCGCTCGTCGAGGAGCTCTGCCGGCAGTTGGAGTCGTTGGGCGCGACGGTGGCGCGGGGCCGCTTCGGCGCCCACATGCTCGTCAGCTCCGTCAACGACGGCCCGGTGACCATCACGATGGACACGAAGAACTGGGAGTGAGCCGGTTCAGGCCGGGGTGAGGAACTCCACCGAGCTGAGCGACACGGCGTCGGCGTTGGCCTCGCCGTCTCCGGGAGCCGTGGCGTCCAGCACCGTCATGGTCACGCCCGTGGCGGCCAACGGCGGGAAGCGCACCTCCTGCGGGTTGCGGTTGTTCGCCGCCAGGCCCTGCACGAAGAAGGATCCGTCGTCGAACTCCCACCTGATGCTGAGGATGCGCCGCTCCGTCAGGTAGCGGTCGGACCAGGCGGTGTTGCCGTTGACCACGCGCACGCCGACGAGGGGCCGGCGCCCGCTGAACGTGAACGTCACCTGCTCCCCCACACCCTCGCCGTGGCAGCGCCACAGGGTGCCCGAGTCGTCGTCGATCAGCATCGCCGGCGTGTCCCGCGTGCCTCCCTCCAGGCACTGCCCCTCGGCCGCCAACACGTTGGCGACCACGACGGCGTCCGAATACGGCACCCCCGCGGTGCTGGGTGGGGCGGAGGCCGTCGCGGTGGGCAGCGGCGCAGGGCTCACGGTCACCATCGGATCCTGGTTGCCGCGGAAGAAGAACAGTCGCCCGACGGCGAAGGCCAGCAGCACTGCGAGCACCAGGATGCCGGCCAGCATGCGCAGCGAAATCCCGTCCTGCCCCAGCGGCACCGTCTTGACCGACGACCGCTCGGGCGCGTGGGAAGGCTCCGGTTCCCCGCGCGCCTCCTCGGGCCCTTCCTCGGCCCCTTGCCGGAACAGATCGTCCGGAAGGTCCTGCGTCATGGGCAACATGGTAGCGGTGGAGCTCAGGCTGCCCCCGGAACGTGCGTATCGCGGGGGGCGACGTACCACTAGGATGAGGTCGTCCCGCGGAGCGCGGAAGGAGGGCAGCCATGAGCAACATCGTGTTCGTCTCCTCCAAGGAAACGCCTCCGGAACTGGCACTGCTGAGCCACCAGATCACCACCGTAACGTCGGCCGCCCAGGCGTTGATCGACGCGGAGGGCGCTGATGTCGTCGTGGTGGACGGCACCGTGGACCTCGCGGGCGCCCGCTCCACCTGCCAGGCGCTGTCGCGCGGCGGCAACGCCCCGGTGCTGCTGATCGTGGCGCTGTCCGGCCTTGCCGTGCTGTCGCCGGACTGGGGCTTCAACGACTTCGTGGCCGCGGGCAGCGAGCCGGCCGAGATCGACGCGCGCATCCGGGTGCTCACCCGCTCCAGCGCAGACCCCGATCTGCTGGTGGCCGGGCCCATCCGCGTGGACGGTGCCGCCTACACCGCCACTCTCGACGGGGCACCGCTCGACCTCACCTACACGGAGTTCGAACTGTTGCGCTACCTGATGCAGCACCCCGGCCGCGTGCTGTCGAGGGAGACCCTGGTCAGCCAGGTGTGGGGGTACGACTACTACGGCGGCACCCGCACCGTGGATGTCCACGTGCGCCGGCTTCGGGCTAAGCTCGGCCAATTCGACTACTACATCGGCACTGTGCGCAACGTTGGTTACCGCTTCGCCAGTGCGAGGGAGGCTCACCGTGCTGGTTAGCTTGACGACGCTGACACCGACGATGCGCGACGCCCTGCGCGGCCTCGTCGACGCGATCACTGAGCATGACGGCATCTCCCCGGTCAACGAGTCGGGCTCGCTCGGCATCGACGGCGTGCGCGAGGCCGACTTCTTCTTCATGGGCAAGCGCAAGGACCCGTACGGCTTCGTCGTCTGCGACGAGCGCGACGGCACGCTGCTCGTGGGCGTCCATCCGGACCACCGTCGTGAGGGCATCGGCACCGAGCTCCTGACGGAGGCGCTGCGGGCCCACCCCGAGTCGTCGGCATGGGCCTTCGGGACGCTGCCCGGCGCGCCCCAACTCGCCACCCGCGTCGGCATGCAGCCGGTCCGGTCCCTGCTCCGCATGGAATCCCGCGCCGACTACTCGCAGCCGGTCACCGGCTCCCTACCTGAGGGCTACACCCTCGACACCTTCACCCCCGCAGACCGGGAACAACTGGTCGCCGTCAACGCCGCCGCGTTCGCCCACCATCCCGAGCAGGGCCGGCTCACCGTCGCGGAGTTCGACGACCTCACCCGCCAGCCGTGGTTCGATCCCCACGGCCTGTTCGTCGCCCGTCAGGACGGCGACGTGGTGGGCTTCCACTGGACCAAGCGCCATGGCGGCGGCCTCGGGGAGGTCTACGTGATGGCCGTCGCGCCGGAGCACGAGGGCAGGGGCCTGGGTCGCGTCCTGCTGGCCGCCGGTCTCCACCACCTCTCACAGCAGGGCGACGACCGCATCCAGCTCTATGTCGAGGGCAGCCAGGAGCGCGTGGTGGACATGTACCGCAAGGCGGGCTTCGAGATCGTCCAGACCGACACGAGCTTCCACGCCGAGAGGACCCCTGCATGAGCGATCCCGCCATCGACGCCACCGACGACGCACGGTTGCCGGCAGACCGCTACCTCGACCGTGAACTGAGCTGGCTGGCTTTCAACAACCGCGTCCTGGACCAGGCCAAGGACGCGCTCCGCGTCCCGCTGATCGAGCGCGCCAAGTTCCTGGCGATCTTCTCGTCGAACCTGGACGAGTTCTTCATGGTGCGCGTCGCGGGCCTGAAGCGCCGCATCGCGGCCGGCGTGGCCGTCCCCACAGTGCTTGGCAAGATGCCCGGCGAACTGCACGCCGAACTGCTCGCCAAGGTGGGTCGCCTGGTGAACGAGCAGTCGTTGGTGTTCCAGAAGGACGTCCGCCCCGCGCTGCGCGCCGAGGGCGTGGAGATCCTCAAGTGGGAGGAACTCACGGCCAACGAGAAGGACGCGATGCGGGCGCTGTTCGCCGAGCGGATCTTCCCCGTGCTCACCCCCCTCGCCGTGGACCCGTCGCACCCCTTCCCCTACATCTCGGGCCTCTCGCTGAACCTGGCGGTGCTGCTGCGCAACCCCGTCACGGGCACCAGGCAGTTCGCCCGCGTGAAGGTGCCGCCGGTGCTGTCGCGCTTCGTCCGCCTCGCGGAGGGCCGCTACCTGCCGCTGGAGGAGATCATCTCCCGCCATCTCGGGCAGTTGTTCAGCGGCATGCAGGTGCTGTCCCACACCACCTTCCGGGTCACCCGGAACGAGGACATCGAGGTGGAGGAGGACGACGCCGAGAACCTCCTGTTCGCCCTGGAGAAGGAACTGCTGCGACGCAAGGTCGGTCGCCCTCCGGTCCGCCTCGAGGTCGAGGACGACATCGACGAGAAGATGCTCGACATGCTCATCAGCGAGCTCGACATCAACGCCAACGAGGTCTACCGGCTGCAGGCGCCGCTGGACCTCACGGGCCTTTTCTCGCTGGACGACTCCAACCGGGAAGACCTCAAGTACCCCAACTTCCTGCCCATCACGCACCCGGACCTGGCGGAGGTGGAGAGCGCAAGCCCCGCGGACATGTTCAAGGCGCTGAAGCTGCGCGACGTGCTGGTGCAGCATCCGTACGACTCGTTCGCCACCTCGGTGCAGCGCTTCATCGAGCAGGCGGCGGCTGATCCCGCGGTGCTCGCCATCAAGCAGACGCTGTACCGCACCTCCGGCGACTCCCCCATCGTCGACGCCCTCATCGAGGCGGCCGAGATGGGCAAGCAGGTCCTGGCCATCGTCGAGATCAAGGCCCGCTTCGACGAGCAGAACAACATCGGCTGGGCGCGGAAGCTGGAGAAGGCCGGTGTCCATGTGGTCTACGGCATGCTCGGGCTGAAGACCCACTGCAAGCTGTCGCTGGTGGTGCGGGAGGAGGCAGACGGCCTGCGCCGCTACGCCCACATCGGCACCGGCAACTACAACCCGAAGACCGCCCGCCTCTATGAGGACATGGGTCTGCTGACGGCGCACCCCATCATCACCGACGACCTGGCGCGGCTCTTCAACCACCTCTCGGGCATGACGCAGGAGACGCACTACCGCCGCCTGCTGGTGGCCCCGGACGGCATTCGGCGCGGGTTGCTGGACTACATCGACGGCGAGATCGCCAATCAGCGACGCGGCCTGCCGTCGGGCATCAAGATCAAAGTCAACTCCATCGTCGACGAGGCCATCATCGACGGCCTCTACCGCGCGTCGCAGGCAGGCGTGCCGGTGGACATGTGGGTGCGCGGCATCTGCACCATCAGGCCGGGAGTCCCCGGCCTGAGCGAGAACATCAGGGTCCGGTCCATCCTGGGCAGGTTCCTCGAGCACTCCCGCATCTATTCGTTCGTGGGGGGCGGCCAGCCCATCGTGGGCATCGGCTCGGCAGACCTCATGCACCGCAACCTGGACCGCCGTGTGGAGGCCATCGTGGGGCTCAGCAACCCGGCGCATCTGCGCCACATCGACGAACTCTTCGCGATGGCGTTCGACCCCGGCACCGTGCACTGGGAACTCAACGATTCGACGTGGACGGCGCACACCACCGGGCCGGACGGCTCCCCGTTGAGAGACATCCAGGAATGGCTCATCCAGCAGACCGCGGCCCGGCGCTCGACCCGATGAGCCGCCGCGTCGCCATCCGCGCGGCGGGGGCCGTCGTGCTGCGGGGCACCGGAGACGACGTCGAGGTGCTGATGATCCACCGCCCGGCCTACGACGACTGGTCGCTGCCGAAGGGCAAGGGCACCGTCGACGAACTGCCACCCCAGACCGCGGTGCGGGAGGTGTTCGAAGAGGCCGGGGTCGCCGTCCGGTTGGGGCTGCGGCTGCCCCCCATCGAGTACAAGCTCTCCAAGGGGCTCAAGGCCGTCCAGTACTGGCGCGCCGAGGTGTTGGCGGAGCATCCCTTCGAGCCCAACCGCGAGGTCGACAAGATCCGCTGGGCCCGGATCGACCGGGCCATGAGGACCCTCACCTACGCCGACGAGCGGCGCCTGCTGTCGACGGCACTGCTGAAGCCGCGCACCACCCCCCTGCTGCTCGTGCGCCACGGCAAGGCCATGCTCCGCAAGGACTGGAGCGGGCCGGACCAGGAGCGTCGCCTCACGGGGCGCGGCCGGCGCCAGGCCCGGGAACTGGCCCAGTTGTTCGGCGCCTACGGCGTCGAACACCTGGTGAGTTCCTCCTCCACCAGGTGCGTGGAGACGTTGCGCCCGTACGCGGAACAGCGCGGGCTGGAGATCGTCACGGAGGACGTGCTCACCGAAGAGGAGGGCACGGTGCATCCGAGGGAGGTCCGCCGCTTCGTCGCCCGCCTGTTCAAGCGCACCACGGCCCCCACCGCGCTCTGTGGGCACCGCCCCGTGCTGCCGGCGATGTTCGAGGGCCTGGGGATCAAGGCCAAGCCCATGGTGGTGGGCGAAGTGGTCGTCGTGCACCGGGACGACGACGGTGACCTCGTCGCCGTCGAGGTGCACAAGCCGACGGCCTGAGCCGGATCTCGGGCTCTGGGAGTTCCCAGGGGGTACCGGTCCCGTCACAAACACCCGAGAAACCCCCGGCCGGGCCAGAACTCGCCCCCCGTTCATCATCTGTTAACCAAACCCGGACCATTCGGTTACCTGGTCGTCCTACGTTCACAGCAGGAACACACAGTTCGTTCAGTTCCAGGGCCAACTCGCGGCCCATTCCCGTCTCGGAAGGTATCCCGAAATGAAGATCCGCCTGACCGCCGCTGCCGGCCTCTCGGCCGCCCTCCTCCTGTCGGCCTGCGCCGCCAACGAGAGCGCCACCAACGCTCCCGCGGAGAACACCCCCGCCTCCAGCGCCGGGGAATCGGCTGGCACCGAAGAAACCGCCAGCACGGAAGCGGCCGCCCCCGCCTCGAACCTCGAGGGCACCCTCTCCGGCATCGGCGCCTCGGCGCAGGAAGTCGCCCAGCAGACCTGGATCGCCGGCTTCCAGACCGCTAACGAAGGCGTCACCATCAACTACTCCCCCGAGGGCTCCGGCGCCGGGCGCGAAGCCTTCATCGGCGGCGGCGCGGACTTCGCTGGCTCCGACCGGGCCTTCAAGCAGGAAGAGATCGACGAGAACACCTTCTCGCAGTGCGTTGACAAGCCGATCAACCTGCCCGTCTACATCTCCCCCATCGCCGTTGTCTTCAACGTCGAGGGTGTCACGGACCTGAACCTGGACGCCGACACGCTGGCTGCCATCTTCAAGGGCGACATCACCAAGTGGAACGACGAGAAGATCGCCGCGCTGAACGAGGGCGTCGAACTCCCCGACCTCGACATCACAGCCGTGCACCGCTCCGACACCTCGGGCACCACCGAGAACTTCACGGACTACCTCGCCGCCGCTGCTCCCAGCGTGTGGGACGCCGAGAAGTCCGGTGACTGGCCGTACGAGGGTGGCGAGGCCGCCGCTCAGACCCAGGGCGTTGTCTCCGCCGTCTCCGGCGGTGTCGGCACCATCGGTTACGTCGATGCTTCGCAGGCCGGCGACTTCTCCACCGCCAAGCTCGGCAAGGAAGGCTCGTTCCACGGCCCCACCACTGAGGCAGCCGCAGCCATCGTCGAGAACTCGCCGGTGGAAGATGGCCGCGCCGAGAACGACATGGCCATCAAGGTCGACCGCGAGGCCGAGGGCTACCCGATCGTGCTCGTGTCGTACCTGATCGCCTGCCAGGATTACCAGGACGACGCCAAGGCTGAGCTCGTGAAGGCCTACGCCAGCTACATCGCTTCGGAAGAGGGCCAGTCGGCCTCCGCCGAGCGCGCCGGTTCCGCGGCGCTCTCCGCCGCGCTGTCCGAGCAGGTCACCGCCGCGATCGACTCCATCCAGTGATCATCAGCCTCTGATCGATGCAGAGTCGCGTCGCCCGAAACGGGTGACGCGACTTTGCACGATGAGGGGCGTGTAATCTGCAAACCGCTACTCTCGTTTCGATTCAGGAGCGCCCATGTCGGCAACGGAAGCCCCCGAAGCCCCGCAGACAGACACCGGACCCGAGTCCGAGTCCCATTCGCTCACCCGCAGCAAGAAGCGTTTCGGCGATTCCTTCTTCCGGGGTCTGTCCACCGGGTCGGGCGTCCTGATCCTCGTCATCCTGGCCGCGGTGGCCGCCTTCCTCGTGGGCCTGGCGCTGCCGGCACTCCTGGCAGACCCTGAGACGTTCCAGTTCGGGCGCGGTCAGAGCTTCTGGTCCTACGTCGCCCCGTACGCCTTCGGCACGATGTGGTCCGCCCTGCTGGCCATGGTGATGGCCGTCCCTGTCGCCGTCGGTATCGCGCTGTTCCTCACGCACTACGCACCCAGGCGGGTGGCCTCGTCGTTCGGCTACATCATCGACCTGCTGGCCGCCGTGCCGTCCGTCGTCTTCGGCCTGTGGGGCATCGCCGTGCTGGCGCCGGCCATGCGCCCGCTGTTCCTCTGGCTCAACGAGAACGCCGGCTGGATCCCGCTGTTCAGCGGCCAGGTGTCCGGCACCGGCCGCACCATCTTCACCGCCTCCGTCGTGCTGGCCGTCATGATCCTGCCGATCATCACCGCCATCTCCCGTGAGGTGTTCCTCCAGACGCCGAAGCTCCATGAAGAGGCTTCGTTGGCGCTCGGCGCCACGCGCTGGGAGATGATCAAGCAGGCCGTGATCCCGTTCGGCATGCCGGGCATCGTGTCGGCCTGCATGCTCGGCCTCGGCCGTGCGCTCGGCGAGACGATGGCCGTGGCCATGGTGCTGTCCGGCTCGGGCATCATCAGCTTCAAGCTCCTCACCAGCCAGAACCCCAACACCATCGCGGCCAATATCGCGCAGTCCTTCCCCGAGGCGCATGACATCGGCCGCAACGAGCTCATCGCAACCGGCCTGGTGCTGTTCATCATCACGCTGATCGTCAACATGACCGCGCGGTGGATCATCAACCGCCGCAAGGACTTCTCGGGAGCCAACTGATGAGCACGACGCAGACCGCACCGTCCCCGAAGACGAGCCTGACCCCGAAACCCACCACACTGACGCACGGCAACCTCCCCCCGTACACGAGCGTCGCGGCCTTCGTGGTCTCCGTGGCCGTCGCGGCGGGCCTGTTGGCGCTCCTGAAGTCGGCCAACATCGCCAGCGTCGTCGCGGCGGCCACCGTGCTGTTCCTCCTGGCGATGTTCATCCTCTCCAGCGCCGTCGAGGGCGGCCGCCGTGCGAAGGACCGCCTCGCGAAGTACGTCGTCACGGGGTTCTTCCTGATCGCGCTGACCCCCCTCGTCTCCCTGGTCTGGGGCACGGTGGCCAACGGTCTCGCCCGTTTCGACGGCGTCTTCTTCTCCTGGTCGATGCGCAACGTCCTCGGTGAGGGCGGCGGCGCCGTCCACGCCATCTGGGGAACGCTGATCGTCACCGGCATCGCGACGCTGATCTCGGTGCCCGTGGGCCTGATGACGGCGATCTTCCTCGTCGAATATGCCGGCAACGGCAAGCTCGGAGCGGCGATCCGATTCTTCGTCGACGTGATGACGGGCATTCCTTCCATCGTCGCGGGCCTGTTCGCCTACACGTTGTTCTCCATGGTCTTCGGCGCCGGCCATAAGTCCGGCATGTCGGGTGCCGTCGCATTGTCGGTCCTCATGATCCCGACGGTGGTTCGTTCCACCGAGGAGATGCTGCGGATCGTGCCCAATGAGCTGCGCGAAGCCTCCTACGCCTTGGGTGTGCCGAAGTGGCGCACCATCCTGAAGGTGGTCCTGCCCACCTCGATCGCGGGCATCGTCACCGGTGTCGTGCTGGCCATCGCCCGCGTCATCGGCGAGACCGCGCCGCTGCTGGTCACGGCCTCCATCACGTCGTCGATGAACCTCGACCCCTTCGACAACCCCATGGCCACCCTGCCGGTGTTCGTGTACAACCAGTACATGTACGCGCCCGGCATCGATACGGCGGCGTACCATGCACGTGCATGGGCCGGCGCGCTCACCCTCATTCTGATCGTTATGGGACTGAACGCCATCGGGCGATTCATCGCCTGGAAGTTCGCCCCCAAGGCCGGACGCTGAGTTAAGGAACCTGGAAATGTCCAAGCGTATTGAGATCAAAGACCTTGACATCTATTACGGCAAGTTCCATGCCGTGAAGTCGGTCAACATGACCATCGAGCCCCGCGCGGTCACGGCGTTCATCGGGTCGTCCGGCTGCGGCAAGTCCACCGTGCTGCGCTCGCTGAACCGCATGCACGAGGTCATCCCCGGCGCCTACGTCGACGGCCAGGTACTCCTCGACGGCGTGGACCTGTACGCCGCCAATGTGGACCCGGTGCGCGTGCGTCGCCAGGTGGGCATGGTGTTCCAGCGCCCCAACCCGTTCCCCACGATGTCGATCAAGGAGAACATCCTGGCCGGCGTCCGCCTGAACAACGCGCGCATCTCCCGCAAGGACGCCGACGAACTCGTCGAGAAGTCGCTGCGCGGCGCCAACCTGTGGAACGAGGTCAAGGACCGCCTTGAGCGTCCCGGCTCGAGCCTCTCCGGTGGCCAGCAGCAGCGTCTGTGCATCGCCCGCGCCATCGCCGTCGAGCCTGACGTGCTGCTGATGGACGAACCCTGCTCCGCGCTCGACCCCATCTCGACCCTGGCCATCGAGGACCTGATCAAGGACCTCAAGGAGGACTACACCGTCGTCATCGTCACGCACAACATGCAGCAGGCTGCTCGGGTGTCCGACCGGACGGCCTTCTTCAACCTGAAGGCCCACGGCCAGCCGGGCGAGCTCATCGAGATGGGCCCGACGGAGAAGATCTTCCACAACCCGGAGCAGAAGGCCACGGAGGACTACATCACCGGCCGCTTCGGCTGAGCCTGGGAACCACCGAGTGACGGCGTCGCCTCTGGCGGCGCCGTTTCCCGTCTGGGGTCGGCGTCGGTGCCGCCAAATCTAGATTCGGGGTCGTCCGGCACCCCAGATCCAGATGCAGTTGCTTCCTGCCTTCGGCCGGGAGCGACGCCGCACACCCCAAATCTAGATTCGGGGTCGTCCGGCACCCCAGATCCAGATCCAGGTCCTCCGGGACCACCCGCCGGTCGCTCGCGATGGTTACGCCATCACCCCCGGGGAGCCGACGACGGACGCCACGTAGGTGCGCGGCAGTGTGCTGCAGTGTTGTCCGAGTGGGCCACGGTGTTGTCCAACGGGCGCCAGGTGTTGTCCCTCCACCTCCTGGTGTTGTCCGTTGCAGCCCAGGCACAGACAACGAGCCACCCTGCATGCGAGCGTCGGCACATGTACCCGCGTCAGTCTCTGCCCATCAACCTGGTCTCCCTCGCCAGGCAACAGGCCGGCATGCTCAGCACGAGGCAAATGCTCGACGGTGGCCTCAGCCGTACTGTCATTCGTCGCTTGACCGGACCATGGACCCGTCTCATGTACGGCTTGTACTGCACGGAGCGACCCACCTGGAAGTCGGCCGTCTGGGCCGGCCTCCTGGCTGGTGGAGACTCCGCCTCCGTGGGCGGCGCAGCGGCGCTCTACCTGGACGAGATCCTCCGTGATCCCCCAGAGCTGGTTACCGTGTGGAGCGCCGAAAGCCGGGCCAACCTCGCCTTGGGCGAGTGGTCGATCCTGCTCAGGCGCGGAGAACGCACCACGACCGGAACCGTCCCCCGGACGCGTGTGGAGGAAAGCCTGCTGGATATGGCGGACCACGCTGCCCAGGATGACCTGACTGACGCCGTCGTACGGAGTTTCACCAATGGGAGAACCACGGCCAGTCGTCTTCTCGAAGCCCTGACGGCGCGGGGTCGCAACGCGCATCGTCGGCACCTGCACGATCTTTGCCAGCATGCCGCCCGAGGCATCGAATCGGCCCTCGAATGGCACTTCAGTCGCTCGGTGATCGCGGCGCACGGGCTGCCGGAACCGATACTCCAGCCGAAGAGCGAGCACGGTCGCTCAGATGGCCATTGGCCAGAGTTCAGGCTTCGGTTCGAACTGGATGGTCGCCGCGACCATACAGACGCTAGTAGAGACTGGTACAGGGACAACGCTCACAAGATCCACAACGACGAAGACACCCTTCACTATGGCTGGAACTCGTCCACGAAGCAGGCGTGCCGCACGGCAGCGCAGCTCGAGGACGGTCTGCGGAAGCTGGGCTGGCCGGGGCGAGCCCGCCCCTGCAGGGCGGTGTGCGACCTGCATACGCTTCGCGCAGCCTGAACCCGCCGTCGGGGAGTCCCCGAATCTGGATCTGGTGCGGTCCGCGACCTCGAATCTTGATTCGGGGTCCATCGCCCACCGGAGCCAGATTGGACCGAATCTTGATGTGGGTCCGTCCGCGACCCCGAATCAAGATTTGGCGTCTCCCCCGTGCGTCAGCGCTTCGCCGCGGCAGCGGACGGCGCGACCCGGGTCCGGGAGCGACGCGCCACCCAGCCCATGCCGCCGGCCGGCAGGATCAGCGCCGCAGCGACCAGCGCGAGGCCCCCATACCCCAGCCAGGCCAGAAGGGGGCCGCCGATGAGCGCGGCAGCCGCGCCCGCGTAGTTCATCAAGGCATCGGTGGCGCCCTGGAGGGGCACGCGCATGTCGCCGGAGTTCGTGCGCGCCAGCAGCGCGGAACCGGAGATCATCGTGAACGACCAGCCGACGCCCAACAGGACCAGCGCCACCGTGACCAGCGGGAAGGACTTCGGGGCGACGAGGATGATCCCGGCCGTCGACGCCAGGAGCAGCAGGCCGACGGCAGCGGTGCTCATGGCGCCGAAGCGGTCGGCGAGCCAGCCGACGCCGGGGCTCAGCGCGTACATCCCCATGATGTGGAGGCTGATCACCAGGCCGATGGCGGACAGCCCGTGCCCCTCGTGCCCGAGATGCACGGGGGTCATCGACATGACGCCCACCATCACGGCGTGCCCCACGACGATGAGCAGCACCGCGAACCGCGCCACGGGGTGCGTGGCGGCCCACCTCAGTGCCGCCACGGCGCCAGTCTTGGAGGCCGGAACCGCCACTGCCGCCGTCACCGTCGTCACCGCCGGCGCGACGGAGGGCCGGTTGCTACGGTAGAGCGCCACGATGGCCACCCCCGCCAGGGCGAAGCCGGCGACGCTGAACAGGTAAGGCCCCGCGAGTTCCGGTAGCCGGATGCCCGACCCGAGCGCCGCACCGGCGCCGCTCAAATTCGGCCCCACCACTGAGCCGATCGTCGTCGCCCACAGCACGATGGACATCAGGGTGGCCCGACGGTCCGGGCTTGCCAGGTCTGCCGCCGCGTAGCGCGACTGCAGGTTTGTCGCCTGCGCAGCGCCGAACGCCACGAGCCCCGCGAGGACGAGCAACAGCGAACCCAGCCAGGCGCCGATCAGGACGACCACAGCACCCGCCGCCGCGATCACGTAGCCCAGGACCAGCGCGAGCCGACGGCCCCGTCGCACCGCCAGATTGGCCAACGGCACCGCCAGCACCGCCGCGCCGAAGATGCTGACCGCCTGACCGGTGCCGGCCAGGTGATCGCCGCCCATGGAGGCGACCAGCAGGGCCCCGACGGCGATGCCTGACGCCACCCCGATCCCCCCGAAGGTGTTGCTCAGCAGCAGAGCGGTGATCGACCGGCGGGAACTCATGCCGGGAGGCGGGGCTCGACGCGCCAGTAGTAGAGCGGCTCGGCAGGTTTGCCGCAACTGGCAGGAGCGGCGCCGTCCGTCGTGACGCGCTGCACATCCACCGTGATCTCCCAGCCCCTCAGCCGCACGCGCACGCCGGGACCCCCGTCCAGCAGTTCGCTGGAGAGGTCGACGGCGGGGACGGGCGTGAGCGAGATGCCCGCCGTGTCCGGGTGGGCGGTCTCATCGCGGCGTCCGAACTCGGCCAGCGCCCAGGCCTCAGCGGCCTGCTGCTCAGGCGGGAGGTGCGAGCGACCCCGGTCCTTGCGGGCGCCGCCCGGCCACAGGGCATGCTCCTCGGCCGCGCGGTAGGCACTCAGCGCCGCCACCGCGTTGAGCCGTCCGAGGACCTGACCGGTGGGCAGCAGCAGCATGGTGGGGGCGAAGCGGTGCCCACCGAGGTGGGAGGCTTCCCAGATCGATTCCGGACCCACCTCCCTGGTGAGCGCCGCCAGGATGGGGCGGCCGGCCAGGGCGCAGCACTGGTCGCGCCGGGCGTGGCTGCACACCAGCATGGCGGCACCGCCGTCGCGGCCTTCCGGCACACCGGCGCCACCCCAGGCTCGGATCATTTCGAGCAGCTCGGTGGGATCCGAGACCTCCATGCGACGAAGCCAGCCACCGTCGTCGAATCCTCCGGACAGGAGCACGGCGAGGGGATCCGTCCCGATCGTGCGGCGCTCCGGGTGCCGGATCAAGATGAAGCGGCCGCCCAGCCCTGTGATGGTGTCCTCCAGTTCCGCGCCCACCGCGGGATCCAGCAGGCGGGCGCCCGTCGCGGCGAGCGGGCCCCAGGGGCCGGGGATCTCCAGGCAGACATAGAAGGTGGCGCGCGCGGCGGTGCCCCAGGCGGGGAGGTCGGCGCGCGACCACTCCATCGAGCAACGCAGCATGGGGTCGAGACTACTCGTTCGGCACCTGGACACCGGGTGACGCCACGGGCCGGTACCCCCGGTAGGTAAGCCTCACCTTGATTGAAGAAGCCGTTCGAATGGCGAAGACTGGCGTCATGGCTGGCTTCATCAGGCGGTACCCACTCGTGGCGGCCACCCTGACCGCCCTGGTTACGGTGCTCGCGCTCCACTTCGCCGGGCAGTCCATCGCCGCCCAGTGGATCGGCACCGGCTACGTCGTCTTCATCGTCGCCCTCACCGCCGTGGGCATGGCCAGGGACATCGCGCGGGGGCATTACGGCCTCGACATCCTCGCCGTCGTGGCCATGGCCGCGGCCATCGGCGTGGGGGAGTACATCGCGGCGATGATCGTGGTGCTGATGCTGACCGGCGGCGAGGCGCTGGAGGACTTCGCCGCGGCGCGGGCCACCCGCGACCTCGACGCGCTGCTCAAGCGCGCCCCCGTGACCGCCCACCGCATGGCTTCCGAGGAGCCGACGGCCGCGGTCACCGATATCCCGGTCGACGACGTCCGCCCCGGCGACCTGCTGCTCGTCAAGCCCTCCCAGGTGGTGCCCGTCGACGGCAACCTCCTGACCGACGAGGCGACCTTCGACGAGTCATCGCTCACCGGCGAATCGCTGCCCGTCGCGAAGACCCTCGGCGACCCCGTCCTCTCCGGCTCGGTCAACACCCAGCGCGCGGTCCGCATCCGGGCCACCGCCGACGCGGCGTCGTCGCAGTACCAGCAGATCATCGCGCTCGTGCAACAGGCGGAGGACGCCAAGGCCCCCACCGTGCGTCTGGCCGACCGCTACGCCATCCCGTTCACGCTCATCTCGCTGGTGATAGCCGGCCTCGCCTGGTGGCTCTCCGGCGACCCCGTCCGCTTCGCCTCCGTCCTCGTCCTCGCCACCCCGTGCCCGCTGCTCATCGCCGCTCCCGTCGCCTTCATGGGCGGCATGAGCGCCTCCGCGCGCTCCGGCATCATCGTCAAGGGCGGCGCCACGCTCGAGGCCCTCGCAAGGGCGAAGTCGATCGCCTTCGACAAGACCGGCACCCTCTCGCACGGCGAACCTGAACTCGTCGACGTGATCACCGCCAACGGCATCTCCCCCGACGAACTGCTGAGGCTGGCTGCGTCCGCAGAGCAGTACTCATCGCACGTTCTGGCCAAGGGAGTCATCCGCGCCGCACTGGAGCGTGGCCTGGCCCTCAGCAGCACCCACGACGCCGAGGAGATCGCCACCAACGGCGTGCGGGCGCGCATCGACGGCCGGCGCGTCGTCATCGGCAAGCTCGCGTTCGTGCGCGCCGAGGACCAGGCCGCGCACCCGGTGCAGCTGGGTGCCGGCCAGACCTCCGTCGCGGTCGCCGTCGACGGCCGCTTCGTCGGCACCCTCCTGCTGGCCGACAGGCTCCGGGAGAACGCGGCTCAGACCGTCGAGCAGCTGCGGGGTCTCGGCTTCGAGAACATCGCGATGCTCACCGGCGACAACCAGGACACCGCCGGGACCCTCGCCGATCAGGCCGGGATCGGGCATGTGCACGCCGAACTCCTGCCTGCGGAGAAGGTGGAGCGGATCCGCGCAATGCCCGGCCCTGTGATCATGGTGGGCGACGGCGTCAACGACGCCCCCGTGCTCGCGATGGCGGACGTCGGCATCGCCATGGGTGCCCGGGGTTCCACGGCCGCCAGCGAATCCGCGGACGCCGTCATCGTGCGTGACGACGTGCACCGGGTGGTGCGGGCCGTTGAGATCGGCCGGCACACCTACCGCGTGGCGCTGACCGCGATCTGGATCGGCATCGTCCTGTCGCTGGGCCTGATGCTCGTGGCCGCGTTCGGGTACATCCCGCCCGTGGCGGGGGCGCTCACGCAGGAGGTGGTCGACCTCGCGGCCATCCTCTACGCACTGCGCGCGTTGACGGGAGGAAAGCCCGACACTCAGGCGCAGTCCACCAGCCCGACGGCCGCCTTGAGCCGCAGCACGCGGCTGGTGGAATCCAGCACCTGAGCCGCGAACGACTCGTCGTCGCCCGCCGCCTCCAGGGTGGCGGTCACCATGGCGCGCATGATCGAGGGGTTGGCGTTGATCACGAGGTCCCCACCGGCGTCGAAGAACCGGACGGCGCGCTCCCCCGGCTTGATGGCCTTCACCGCGGCGGCGGCGCCGAGGTCGTCGGCGATCACCACGCCGTCGAAGCCCAGTTCCCCGCGCAGGAGGTCCGTGATGACCGTCTGCGAGAACACACCCTCGTTGTCCGGGTCGATCTCCTCGAACACGGCCGACGACACCATGACCGAATCCACCCCGGCCTCGACGGCGGCGCGGAACGGCTCGAGGTTCCGGGAATCCCGCGTCGTGTCGGTGTCCTGCGCGGCGCCGTAATCCGTGTTGGTGGTGACCTCACCCAGCCCCGGGAAGTGCTTGACGGAGGTGGCGATCCCGGCCGACCGCATTCCCTCGATGAACCCCACCACGGAATCCGAGACAGCTTCAGGCTCGGCACCGAAATCGCGCTTCAACTTGCCGATCGGCTCGTTCGACAAGCGTTTGTCTTCGGGCACCACATCGGCGACGGGGGCCAGGTCGTAGCGGATCCCTGCCGCATGGAGTTCCTCGGCCCAGCCGGCCGCGGCTTCCCGCAGTTCGGACGGGGGCAGGGCTCCCTGGTCGCGCGCCGGCGGGATGGCGTCGAAGCCCGCTCCCTTGAGCCGCTGGACGGCGCCGCCCTCCTGGTCGACCGCGACGAGGAGGGGCAGCTGCGCGGTGCCGAGGCTGCCGAGCTCAGCCGTCAGCTTCCGCAGTTGGCTGGTGCCCGCCGTGGTGTTACCCAGCAGGACCACCGAACCGATCCGGGAATCCGAGATGGCCGAGCGCGTCGTCGGGTCCAGCCCGCCGGTGTCGACGCCGACCATGAAGAGCTGGCCCACCTGCTGCTCCAGCGACAGCTCCTCCGCCAGTGCACGGCACTCGTCGACCGGCGCGGCCTCAGGTGAGATCAGTTCCTTGGGTGTCGTTTCAGCGTCCGCAGCAGAGGTCGGTTGGGACGCTCTGAGGGCAGGCTCAGCCGTGCGGTACTGCGGCGGGATCAGCGGTTCGGTGGCGCAACCGGTCAGTCCGAGCGCCGCCACCCCCGCCGCTGCCAGGATGCGCCTCACTTGTGCTGCTCCGCGTGCCGCTGGGCGGAGAGCAGGCCCAGCAGCGCGTTCTCGACCACCTCCGGCAGCGCGGGGTGGATCCAGTACTGGCCGCGGGCCATCTCGTCGACGCGCAGCCCGAAGCTCATCGCCTGGATGAGGGGCTGGATCAGCGTGGGCGCCTGAGGGCCGATGATGTGGGCGCCGAGCAGCCGCAGGCTCCCCGGATCTGCGAGCAACTTGACGAAGTGCCCCTCATCCTCGAGCGCCCAGCCGTAGGCCACGTCGCCGTAGCGCTGACGGGCGGCGACATACGGGGTCCCCCAGTTCTTGAGCTGCTCCTCGGTGGCGCCGACGGCCGCTACCTGCGGGTCGCTGAAGACGGCATAGGGGACGTAGCGGTGGTCCGTCTCGATGGGGCGCTCCGGGTGCAGGAGGTTGTGCTGCACGGTACGCATCTCAGCGTTGGCCACGTGCTTGAGCAGGTAGTCCGAGGAGACATCGCCCAGCGCCCACACGCCATCGGCGCTGGTGCGCTGCTGCGCGTCCACCCGGATCTGACCGAAGGCGCGCGTCTCGACTCCCCCTGCGGCCGGGTCCAGGACATCGGAGTTGCGCTCCCGTCCGACGGCCATCAGTACCGCGTCGGCGTAGTACTCGTACTCGATGCCGTTGCGGTCCGTCGTGACGACGGTGACCCCGCCGTCGGCGCTCCGCTCGAAGGACGACAGCGCCTGGTTGAGGCGCAGCTGCACGCGCCGGCCCAGCTTGTGGGCGAACTGCTCCGAGATCTCACGGTCGGCCCCGCGCAACAGGACCTCTGAGCGGTTGATCAAGGTGACCTTCGTGCCGAGCGAGGCGAACACGTGCGCGAACTCCGCCGCGATGAAGCCACCGCCGAGGATCACGAGACGCCTGGGGCGCTCGTCGACGCGCATGATGGTGTCTGAGGTGTAGAGGCTGCTGCGGATGTCGGCGATGCCCGGCACATCCACCATGCGCGGCCGGGAACCCGTGGCCAGCACGATGCGGTCCGCGCTGATCTGGACATCGCCCACCTGGAGGGTGCGCTCGCCGATGAAGCGCGCCTCGTCGCGGAAGACGGTCACGTTCGGGGACCGCATCCGCCAGTCGAGCCCACCGGCCGAGATGGGGTCGATGCGGCCGAAGATGCGGTCGCGGATGGCCGCCCAATCTGAACCCTTGTACTCGAGGTCCACCCCGAGGCGGGCCGCCTCAGGGGGCGACGCCGCCAGGTCTGCCGGCAGCACGAACATCTTGGTGGGGATGCAGCCGCGGTTGAGGCAGGTGCCGCCGAACGTCTCGTCCCGGTCGATGAGTGCGATGTTCCACTTGTCGAACCGTTCATCGATGAGGGAGTTTCCAGAGCCGGAACCGATGACCACGAGATCGAAATGCTGCATGGCGCCCATTGTTCCATGCGTAAGGTAAAGGCCATGAGCAACACGTGGTCTGTGGTTACCGGAGGATCGACAGGGCTGGGCGTGGCCTTCGCCGAACGGCTCGCCGCCGAGGGCAGCGACGTCTGGCTCGCTGCCCGCAGCGGGGACCAGATGCAGGCAGTCGCCCGCCGGCTGGAGTCCGAGTACGGCGTCGCGACCCGCATCTCGACGGTGGATCTGACCCACCGCGAGGCCCGCCGCGCGTTCATCGAGGAGGTCCGGGCGGCCAAGGTCGGTCATCTGGTGAACAACGCCGGCTTCGCCCAACTCGGCCAGTTCGCCGCCTCGGATCCCGAGGGCACCACCGACATGGTGGAACTCAACATCGTCGCGCTCACGGACCTCACGCACGCCGTCCTGCCCGGGATGCTGGAGCGGGGCCGGGGCGCCATCGTCAACGTCGCCTCCACCGCGGCGTTCCAGCCGACGCCGAACATGGCCGCCTATGCAGCGAGCAAGGCTTACGTCCTGCAGTTCAGCGTCGCACTGTGGCGCGAGCTCAAGCCCACCGGCGTGCGGGTCATCGCCAGCTGCCCCGGAGCGACGAAGACCGAGTTCTGGGTCAGGGGCGGCGACGACAACATGATGCGCACCCGCCGCGCCCCCGAACAGGTCGCTACGGTGACCTTCGACGCGCTGCGGAAGCACCGCCCGTTCGTGGTGGACGGCACCATGAACCGCGTGATGGCCTTCGCCACCCGCCTGGTCCCGATGGACCTGCAGACGCAGATCGCCGGCGTCATCACGGCCTCGCGTTAGGAGACCGTGACGGCCTTGTTCTCCTTGACCTCGACCGGCGGATCACCGTCGAGGACGGTCACGGTGATGTCGAGGCTGCCCTTCGGCAGCGAGGTGGTCACCGTCCACACCCGCCAGCCCTCGACGTTGACGCCGGCCGTGGTCTGGGCAGTGGTCTCGAGGATGACCTCGCCAGAGTCCTGATCCGTGATCCGGACGACGGGAACGCCAACGCCCTCCTTCACGGTGCCGATGATCGAGGCCTGCCCGGCGCTCAGCGTCGCCTGGTTGCGCGGTGAGCTGATCCACACCGCCGGCATCGGGTCCAGACCGGTGCGCCCGTACCCCTCGGGATCGTTGAATCCCTCGGGCGGGGTGCCCCCGTCGGAGCGGAAGACCACCTTCAGCCGCGGGTTGCCCACCAGTTCGGAGGCCGTGTAGATCACCTGGTCACGCGCGCGGGCGATGGCCACGGGTGAGGTCAGGCCCTCATAGGCCTCCGCCGACAGGTCCACGATCAGCTCGTCGCCATCGATCTCGGCGCTGAGCAGGTTCCCGGCACTCCAGACGGTGCGGTAGTCCGGGTCCATCGGCACGAGGCCCAGCAGCGAGTTGAGCGCCGCCCGCACCAGGTTCCCGGTGGAGGGCAGATCGCGCAGCTCCCGGTAGAGCCGCCAGTCGCTGGCCACGTAGTACAGCGGCGTGTTGCGCACCGTGGCGTTGATCGACCGCGACTCCACCGCCGTCGGTGTGACCACCGGTTCAGGGGCGGGTTCGACGGTGGTGCCGATGTCGTCGCGCATCAACGCGGCCAGCACGATCCCGACGAGGACGGCGAGCACTGTCAACACCACCACGGCACGCGGCCGGAACCTGGTGCCGCGGTCTTCGGAGATGTGCTCCAGTTCGCCCTCGAGCATGTCCGTCTCCGGCACCGCGGTGACGCGGGCCGCGGAGCGCAGCGCGGCCGTCAACTCCTGGGAGAGTGACTCGATCACACCGGGCTGGCTGCCGAGCGTCGGCGCACCGACCCTGGCACGCAGTTGTTCGAGCGCCCCCTCGAGCTTGACGTTCGCGCCGCGCACCGAGAGCCGCATGATGCCGGCCAGGTCCGGGCCGAACACCGAGAGGTAATGGCTGACGATGAGGAGCTCCGCGGTGCGCGGAGCCATGGCCGACACGGCGCGGAGGATCTCGTCCTGCCGGGGCTCATCCACCTGCGGCAGGTGCAGGGGCTGCAGCGCAGGCCGCGTGGCGCGCGCCAGATGCACGACGTATTCCTGCACGAAGTAGACCCGCTCGACGGGGTCGATGAGCCGGTTGGACCGGCGCTGCAGCGCCAGCAGCGCGCTGCGCACGATGGTGGCGGACCGGTCCTCGGCACCGAGGAGGACGCAGAGCCGGTGCAGGGTCGGCCCTTCCTCCTCGTACAGCCTGGGGAGCCAGTCTTCCGCCTCGTCGCCCGCCACGGGTCAGATACCGGCGTACGAGTGCAACCCACTGAACAGCAGGTTGACGCCCACGAAGTTGAACCAGAAGGCGAACACGCCGATGACCGCGATGATCGCGACCGGGCGGCCACGCCAACCCGCCGTCGCGCGGGCGTGCAGGTAGGCAACGTAGACCACCCAGGTGATGAACGACCAAGTCTCCTTGGGATCCCAGTTCCAGAACCGTCCCCAGGCGTACTGCGCCCAGATGGAGCCGGCCACGATGGTGAACGTCCAGAGGGGCACGGCGAACGCGTGCAGCCGGTAGGAGAACAGGTCGAGCTTCGCGGACGACGGCACCTTCGCCAGGTAGCCCCGGATCTCACCCTGCCCCGCCTGGGCCCGGCGCTCGGCGCGTTCCCGGAGCAGGTAGAGGATCGAGGCGAGCGCGCCCACGTTGAAGGCTGCGCCGGCGATGGCCGCGGCCACGATGTGGATGACGAACCAGACGCTGTGCAGCGCCGGCACGAGCGGCGCGACCTCGACGTACCACTGCGTGACGGCCAGGCCGACCCCGACGGTGAACAGCAGCGTCATGCCCAACCCGAGCCAGCGCATCCCCAACCTGAGGGCCACCACGAGGTACAGGACCGCGGCGAAGGCCATCGTCGAGGTGATGAACTCGTACATGTTGCCCCACGGCGGACGCCCGGCCGCCACGCCCCGCAGTACCACGGCCGACACCTGCATCAGTGCGGCCACCACGGTGAAGATCAGACCGAGCCGGCCGAACAGGTCCACGCGGGTGCGGGCACCATCCTCAGAACCGTCGAGTGGACGCACCGGGGACTGTCCGCGCGCGGAGGACCATTCGACGGTGTGCGCGGCGAACGCGATGAGGTACACCACCGCGGCATAGACCATCAGGGTGTAGGACCACTCGGACAGGGTCGTCATGCAACGGGCTCCTCGTTGTCGGGGTGGGGCGCGGCCCCACCATTGTGCCCCGGTTCTCCGGTCACCGCCCCCAGCAGGGCGGCCACCTCGTCGTCGAGGCCTGTTGCCGTGTCTGTACGGTCGAGGCCGCCGACGACGACCTCACCGTCGGCGATGCGCACGAACAGCCGCCGGGGCCGGATGTACAAGCTCAGGGTGAGCCCGATGACACCGACGGAGATGGCGAGGAGGGTGAGCAGGTTGCCTGGGGTCTCACTGACCTGGAGGCGCACCCACCGCTTGTAGCCGTCGAAGCTCACGGAGCCGAGGTCGTCCGGCAACGACATGTGCGCGCCGGGCAACATCCGGGCGCTGAGCACCTGTCCGTCATCACCCGGCACCTGCTCCATGCCCTCGCTGTTGAGGACGTACACGTTCTCCGGCGCGCCGGTCTCGACTGCGGGCTCACCGAACC